>JBBQSV010000001.1:0-71974 GCA_038213615.1 Saccharimonadales bacterium (SeqCode)
AGGGCTCAGCGCCGGCCGTGTACAGTCTGTAGCCGTACGACTGATCGTGGACCGCGAACGCGAAATCAAAGAGTTCCAGACCGGCAACACCTACAAAGCAAAAGCCACGTTTCACTCTGGCAAAGAGGACTTCCCAGCCGAACTAAAAGACGCCCTAAAAGATGACAAAGAATCCAAAAAGTTACTAGAGCTCAGCAAATCAGCCACTTTTACTATTGATAGCATCGATCAAAAGCCGGGCAAACGTAATGCCGGCCCACCGTTCACCACCAGTAGTTTGCAACAAGAAGCCGCTAGGCGCCTAGGCTTTAGCGTCAAACAAACCATGACCTTAGCCCAACGCTTGTACGAAAGCGGGCACATCACTTACATGCGTACCGACAGCACCGTGATGTCCCAGCTAGCTATCAAAGCCGCCGGTGATTACATTACTAAAACCTACGGCCAGCAATATGCCAACTCTACCCAGTACCAAACCAAAAACCAAAATGCTCAACAAGCTCACGAGGCCATCCGGCCAACCCACTTCGACAGATTAGAAGCCGGCCAAGAAGCCGGCCAAAAAAAGCTGTACAAACTAATTTGGCAAAGAGCTCTAGCCAGCCAAATGAGCCCGGCCAACACCGACAGAACAGAGGTGGTTATCAGCTCTAGCAAAGATCCCCGCAAGTTCGTGGCCAAGGGCGAGATGCTCAAATTCGATGGTTTCCTAAAAGTCTACGGTGGTGGCAAAGACGATGTTATCCTGCCCAAGCTAGAGCAGGGGCAAAAGCTAGACCTCAAGCGTCTAGAGGCGGCCCAGACGTTCTCTAAGCCATCGGCCAGGTATTCAGAAGCTGCCTTGGTCAAGAAGCTAGAAGAGCTGGGGATTGGGCGGCCCAGCACCTACGCGCCGACTATCAGCACCATTCAGACCCGCGGCTACATAGAAAAGGGCGACCTAGAGGGTCAAGTACGTCAGGTCCAAAGGTTAGTACTAGAAAAAGGCAAGATTACCGAATCTGTAGAGGACGAAACCTACGGTGCCGATCGCAACAAATTGCTACCCACGCCAATGGCCGATGTTACCACCGACTTTTTGGTCAAAAACTTTCCATCGATTGTGGACTATGAATTTACCGCCAAAGTAGAAGAAGACTTTGATGATATCGCCGATGGCAAAGTCAAATGGGTAACTATGCTCAGCGCCTTTTATAAAGATTTCCACCCGCTAATCAAAAAGTCCGACAAAATCAGCCGCGACGAAAGCATGCAGTCCCGCAAACTGGGCACCGATCCCAAGACCAAACAGCCCATTGTAGTACGCTACGGCCGGTTTGGGCCCATGATCCAACGTGGCGAAACAGAGAGCGAAGACAAACCCGACTTTGCACCATTACCAGAGGGCGTGGACATGGACGACCTGACGCTAGATCAGGCCCTAGAGATGCTAAAATTACCCCGTACCGTGGGCAAAACCGCCGAAGGCCAAGACATGGTTGCCAACATTGGCCGCTTTGGACCCTACATCAAAGTAGATATCCCCCTAGGCGAAGCCGAGATAGAGGCTATCAAAAACAACCCCGCCATCAAGAAAAAGACCGTGGTCAAATCTATCTTTGTGTCTATAAAACCTCTAGACCCATTCAGAATTACACATGACGAGGCTCTAAAATTATATAAAGATAAACTCAAAAAAGAGGCTGAACGCCATATTGCCCAGTTCGACAGTGGTATCAAGATATTAAACGGCCAGTATGGTCCATATGTGACAGATGGCGCCAAGAACGCCAAAATCCCCAAAGACAAAGACCCCAAAAAGTTAACAGAGGCCCAAGCCAAAAAAATACTAGACGCAGCCCCAGCCAAGGGTAGGGGTAGACGTTTCCCGCGCCGCAAAACCAAAGCCTGATTCTGGGCAAGCTGTTTACTACCAATTACACTAAATCTAAAGTGAGAGTGTAAACTTAGATCATCATGTCTAGCGATTATGAAAAAGCCAAGTGCAAGCAAAAGAAGCGTTTCAAAACCAACGCCGATGCGTTGTTTGCGCTGAACAAAATCAACCCTAGCCGTAAGGCCAAAATGCCCAACCGCGTCTACAAATGTTCGGTCTGCTCTGGCTGGCATTTGACCTCTAGCACCAAGCTCTAAAAAGCATTGACTTTTTATACTGATTATGCTAATATATACCTGTTTCGTTGAGGTATTTTACTCCTCCGAAGCACCTTAATAAGCTCTCTGTTAACTCCTAGGTTATGGTTGGGGACAAGCCCAAGAACACTCTTGTTCTTGCACCCAACCATTGATCGCAAGATCACTACCATAGGAGCACTATGACCACTCAGATTCCCACCGACCCACAAACGTTCATCAACGAACTCTTCGACATTGACGAGAGCTCAGCTGTTCGCGTCGCTCACATGTGGTGTGGCACCGATGCCTCACCTGCTCAGTACCGGGCAGCTTGCACGATTCGTGAACGCCAGACGGTATTCCCGCTCTGCGAGCACTGCGACTGGCCCATCCTCAACAAGGACGAGCACGCCAACTGCGAGCAGGCCGTTGCGAATGCGATGGGCATCGACTGCACCAACTGCCATGACCGCGGTTGCATCCGCTGCGACCCGCGCTTCGACGACTTCGAGGACGAGGACGACAACTGTTGCCCCCATTGCGGCTCGACGAGCTGTGACACCTGGGCTTGCCAGCAGTAGTTCCGACCAACTTCACCGAGGAGGTAGTTATGTTCCCACTAGCAGTAATATCCGCAGTGATGTGGATCATTGCCACATTCGGCTCCTACAAGGCTGGCTGGAATAAGGTTTACACACTTATGCTTGGGGCATTAGCTGTGGTCTGGACCATCAACAGTGTCGTGATGTTCAGACACCGATAAAACAGAGGGCTGCCCACCAGGGAAGCGAAATCGAAACCTTTTTGGTTTCGCTTTCCCTGGGCAACTCCCAAGTTCACAAATAATTGTGGCCTTAGGAGCTGAAACAACCCCTATAAAAGATACATTGTTCTAAATTACATGCTATAGCATGTAATTTGATACTTTTGTTATCTTGGGATTACCATTACGTAAACACTTCTGGTAAGCAATCGGAAATGGGTCTGGGCATCGTTTGGCTACTGAGTGACTACGTCAACAAAACAACTAAACAGGCGAGGACTGTTTGAGGGCGTAGCCCGAGTTCCGCAAGCCTGTTGTTTTGTCTGACAGGTAGTTACGTCAGGCTAGCCAAACGGCCCAGTGGTTTTTGGGCACTTTTGACACCAAAAGTGCCAGAACATTTGGTTCTTTGCCAAAGAACAGTTATTTATCCACAATTTGCACGCTTGTCACGCAAATACTGTAGTAATATTGCCACCGCACATTTGCGCCTGACAGTCCATTTTCTGCTACAATAAAGCTATAACAATAACTTACTTGACTTTTGTCACCTATTGTTTTACAATTAAGCTTAACGTTATAAATTAACAGATAGGATTAACGTCGAATGGCTCAGCCAAACATAAGCGTGGAACAGACCGTAAAAGGTGTTTTACAGACTATAGAACGCGAACGTGAACGCGAGATTATTTCGCGTCGTTTTGGCTTGTTTGACCGCAAGGAAACCCTAGAACAGATCGGTGAATTGCTAGGCATCACCCGCGAGCGGGTTAGGCAACTAGAAAAGGCCGTGATTATCAAGCTAAAGACCGCTGCCGGCCAAAAACAACTACCTGGGCTAGAAGAAGTGCAGGCCGAACTGTCCAAGAAGCTAAACGACATGGGCAAGATTGCTCGTATCCAAGACCTTAGTGCCAAGCTAACCAAAGACAACTCACGCCTAGACCAAGCTCAGGTAGCCTTTCTGGCTCAGCTGTGCCCTAAACTAGTAGTTATCGAAGATAATGACCACTTTTACCACGCTGCAGGCCTGAACACCGAGCACGACGAAAAGAAGGTCAAAAGCCTAGTAGCCAAACTGATCGACACTATCAAACAGATTGATGAACCAGCCACCGCCGAAGTTATAGCAGAGAAGGCCGGCATGAAGGATGCTGCTCACGTAGCCGCTCTAGCTGGCACCTCTAAAGACCTAGCCACCCTAAACGGCCGCTGGGGTCTAGTAAAATGGCCAATGGTCAACCCCAAGAACATTCGTGACAAAATCTACGTTATCCTAAAAGAGCAGGGCAAGCACCTGCACTTCAACGAAATTGCCAAGGCTATCAAAGATTCTAGCTTCAAACGCAAAGACGTAACCACGCAGGCCATCCACAACGAACTTATCAAAGACAAGCGCTTTGTACTGATAGGGCGGGGCATTTACGCTCTAAAAGAGTGGGGCTACAAAAAGGGCACCGTGGCTGACATCATAGCAGAGGTTCTAAAAAAGGCCGGTGAACCATTGCACCGCGACGAAATCGTCAAACGCGTACTAAAAAGCCGCTACGTCAAGGAAACTACTATCTTACTGAACCTGCAGGGCAAACAACAGTTCAAGCGCGTTGCCAAAGCCACTTACACCCTAGCCAAATAGGAGTAACTCATGTTACACGAGTTAGAAAGTTCACTGTTCAGTGAAAGGAACATAATCATCTTTCGCCACCTCCTGGTAACCGCGAATACTTTTGACCGCACGCCACACCAAATAGCCGCACTCACTAGCCTTGTGCAAAAAATAGTCTACCGTGGACTGAATAACATGCTCGAAGCAGAGTTTGTATCCCGGGAAAGATTTTGGCCCTCTCAACGCATTATTCGTCCTATAAGTATCCCCGCGGCTCGCCAAAAACCTGACCGCACAGATTTCTATACAACCACTGACATAGGTAACGAAGCGTTTGAATCTATCATAGATAGCCGACTCGAATTTTATGAGCAAATCAGTGCAGATATCGGCGCCTTAGCCTCAAATCAAGAAAGAGACGAATTAACAGACTAAACTTATCAGAACCAATTCAAGCCTTGTTTTTATTACTGAACATTTTACGAACAAGGTTAGTGGTCGCTCAATTGGCAAAGCAAGCTCATGACGTAGCAGTAGCCGCAAGCATGACAGGGCAACACAAAAATCAAAAACAAAATCCTAAAATATTAGGGCCGGGAACGTAGTAGAGCACACCAACTTAGCTATACATACAACGTCGCACAATGTATATTTTGCGACTCTATATTATCTTACATAGTTGATTACCAGTACCTCCCTAACAGGGGACTTTATCCTACTAACGTATAATCTGCCCGTATTACCGCTCTGCAGTAATACTCTACAACCATCCTTAACCGTTACTCTGGCTTAGGCCATATCGATCCTATAGTTTTCCACAGTCAGGCGTGAAATGATTTGCTTTCCAGGGTTTTTGTACTGTTATATGTTTTTTAGTCCTCTGCCCGCTTTGGGGTCCCTATTTGCTTTTTTACTATTTTGGTACTTAGTATAGTTTCTTGTCGCGCAACTAGCGTGACTACACGTACGAACATTTTACGAACACTGGCAGAGAAGAGTGGGGTTACCTATAAAACGCCCGCTGTTCAACCCGAACATCCACATACTGCCTGGGCACAATGTGAGTACGCTTGAGTTTGTGAGCCACAGCCAGGTATGTCCCTGCTTGCAGGCGTGCGTCGCCCTGGAGATTTGTCTTTATGTAATACTTCTGTCCAGCAATGTCTACATTCAACTGATTAGCAACACTAGGCAATACCAGACTAGATACCGCCACCCTGCCGTAGGCCAGTTCCTGAATGAATGTTGTTATAAAGTCTACGGTACTACCTGGCAATATCTGCTGCCCTGGGTTTATGGCTAAACCGCTCTGGTCACTTATAGCCAACAGCTTAGGAGGTTGCCGTAAGCTACTGATATCAACAATAGCCCGGCCCGTGGTATCCAAAATGAACTTGTTGCCTAGCTGTGGGACTAATATATAGGCTGGTTCGGCCAGCTGGATAGCTATTACCGGCTTACGCCCCACCAACGGGACTTTAACGCTGACGTCTTCTATTTCTGGTAGTTTATCTCTGATTTGCCGCTCTACCTGGGCCGTATCTAATGTTAGTTTATTGCCATTCCAAAATGATTTACCCAATATACTACTAACTTGTTGAGTATAGTAGCCCTGGCCTTTGGCAGGCAGGCTAGTTTGTTGATCGATAGCCACAATTGGTGTGCTGCTGAGTGTAGATAGATAGACCATCGAAACAACTATCAGCACCAATGCTAGTAGGCTGGGCAGATGCTTCAGCCACTCCCAGCTGCGCCGTTTGCTAGGCCTGGGCGTGGGCCTAGAGTTGGCTCCAGAGCTATAGTAACCATAGCTTAAAGTTTTGGGGGCCTGGCTTGGGGTGCGTAGCCGTCGACCTGAGCTGGGCTTTTTTGGCCTAAACATGTTGCTTGGTACCAGCTAGCTCCAGCAATATGTTGGCCAGTTTTGCAGCGCCCCCAGTGGGCGTAATTGACTGGAATTTATCCCCCAAAGCCGTTCGCTTTTCTTTACTATCTAACAGCTCTTCTGCCGCCAGGAGCAGAGGTTTGGCATCCTTGGCTAGCTCTTGCTCTGTCACAACCACCACCGCTCCCTGCTCGGCCAGTTTTTGAGCATTTATTACTTGATGCCCCCCTGTTAGCAAGGGGTTAGGAACCACCACACAAGCCCTGCCCTGCATGCCCAGTTCGGCCAGATTAGTAGCGCCTGCCCTGGTGATAACTACATCGGCAGCGCCCATGTAGCGGTACATGTCATATATAAAGTCTTTAACGATTAACCTAGGTGATTGTTGAAACTGGGCCCGGTTACCACGGCCAACCTGAACCACCACCCGAATATCTTTGTATTTGGCTAACAAGGCTGGCGTAATCTTGGCTACGGCGGTATTTAGCCTCTGCGCACCCAAGCTACCGCCGGTAACAAACAGTACCTTGGCATCACCCGGTAAGCCCAAGGTTTTTCTGTACTCTGCCTGGAGTTTAGCGTCAACATGCTGAAAACTATTTGCCAGTAGTGGCCCGACAAACTTGGTTTTTTCTTTGGGATAGTTATAGAACTCTGCTGGCATAGCGGTGGCGTGGACAGTAGCCCATTTGGACACCATACGGTTAGCTAGACCCGGTAAGGAATCAGAATCGTGTGTCACTAGCTTGATCCCAGCTCGGCCAGCCGCCATGCTCACCGGTACGCCTACGTAACCACCTTTTTGAAGTACCACATCGGGTTTAACCTTTTTGACTATACGCCTAGCCTGAAAGATGCCCCGTGCTATCCTGGCCACGTCCCTTGCGTTCAGTGCCATAACTTTCAGGTCTAGCAGATTACGAATTTTGCTTTGGCCGCTGTAGCGCCGAAACTTACCAGAAGATATCCGGTAGACCTCGTCGAACAGTTTACTGCCGTCGGCTATGTCGTCGAACTTACCGCCCCGTTCGCCAACGTAAACAATATGGCAGTTCGGCTGCTTAGCTTTGAGTTGCTCAGCGATTGCCAAGAGAGGCGTAATATGTCCGCCGGTCCCGCCCCCGGTAAGAAGAATTACCATCGCTTGTCCCTTCTGCCTCGCCGGCCTGATTAATGTCGTAGGTGGTATATCTGGAAATATTAAACGCCACACCCATGATGGCGGCCACAAACATAATGCTGGTGCCCCCATAACTAATAAATGGCAGTGTTATGCCCTTTAGGGGTAGCAGACCTATCATAGCGCCGATGTTCATGATCATCTGAGTGCTCAGCCAAGCCAAAATCCCCACCATGACCAATCGACTAAATAAATCTGGGGCGCGTTCCATGATGTTTTTTAACTTCATGAACAAGGTCGTAAACAAAGCTAGTAACACCGTTACACCAATGAAGCCGAACTTCTCGGCGATAATGGCAAATATCGAGTCGTTGGCCGAATATGGCTGATAGCCATAAGCCTGTACGCCACGAGCCAATCCCTTGCCGGCTAAGCCACCAGAACCTACCGAAATTAAGGCCTGACACTCCTGGTAACCGGTGTTCAGACAGTCGCTGTTGGGGCGCAAAAATGTAGTCAAACGATCCCGCCGATATCCCGTGCTAGACACCGCTAAAACAATGCCTATCAAAACTATGCCGCCAATGAATGCCACCTTTTTGAGTGGCATGCCGACTATGTAGCACATAGCCGCCACCATAGCGACAATCACGCCGGTTGAACCAAGATCTCTTTGTACAATGGTCACTACCACTCCAACCAGACCGAGCATGATTAGTAGTGGCCTAAATGTCTTATCAAAATCCCCCAGTAAGCCACGTTTGTATCGGTCTACCAAAAATACTGCTAGCCAAATAAGCACCGCAAACTTAGCTAACTCTACGGCCTGAAATGAAAGCCCGCCTATCTGGATCCAGCGGTAAGCACCGTTCACTTTCTGGCCAAGCAAGCGCACCCCGGCGGCTGCAATTAACGCACCTATAATTAAATGCTTCTGAAATCTTCGCCAAACTGCCAGTGGGATCAACGAAGTCGCTACAAACGCTATTAGGCCTAGGCCAATAGCCATCAACTGCTTGGTAACATAATAATTCTCGCCCACTCCCTGCTGAGCGGCCAGGCCTGGGCCGATGGAATATATAACTACTAAACCAAAAACGAGTAGGATAACACTCAGTAAAACCAGGCTGTAGTCTGGTTTGTGTCGGCGCTGCCAAGTACGGTTTAGTAAACCAGATTTGCGGCGACTAGACGGGCTCATCCCTTTCTCCCTAGCAAGAACAGTATCAGACCAACCACACCGGCCACTTGGCCAATAATCCAAAACCGCATGGTTACCTTGGTCTCTGGCCAGCCACCGGCCTCGAAGTGATGGTGTATGGGAGCAATCCGGAATATCTTTTTACCACGCAACCGTTTAGAAGCCAGTTGCAGTACAGAGGACCCGGCCTCGGCTACAAATACGATGCCAATTATAGGCAGCAGTGCCACGGTATTAGTCAGCATGGCCACCACGCCCAGCGCCGTCCCCAGCGCAAAGGACCCCACATCACCCATAAAGAACCTAGCTGGGAAAATATTGAACCAGGTGTAGCTTAGCAGCGCGCCAACGATGCTCATACAAAAGCCTGATACTCCGTAGCGACCCTCGATAAAAGCAATCAAGGCGTAAGCTCCAAAGGCACTAGCGCACAAACCACCAGCTAGGCCATCCAGGCCATCACTGATGTTCACAGCATTGGCTGTAGCCACCACCACGAATATAAACAAAGGTATAATCAGCCAACCTAGCCTGATGTCTCCATGCCCAATAATATTGACACTATCTACATTTAGCTTGAAGTAAAAGAACCAACCACCAATAGCTGCCACGGACGTAATCATAAATAACTTCAGCTTGGCCGACAGGCCGGCCACACCACTGCCGGTGCCTTTGATGTTTATAAAATCATCGATCAGACCAACAGCGGCGGCCCCAGCTAGTGCGGCTACCGGTAGCCATGTTTCTGCCCTAGCCAAGTTAAAAACTATAGTCACTAAACCAGCCGACAGTACGAATATCATACCGGCCATGGTGGGAATATGGCGTTTGTGTTTATCGCCGTGCAGCTGATTAAATACGGCTGCTTTCTCACCGCTAACAGCAGTAGCCCTGGGCTTCTTCCACCACATTTTGCGGTAAGCCAACGTAGTGTAAAATGGCGTGATCAACATGCTCAGAAAAAAGCTAAGTGAGCCTAGCAACAGAATGCGAATGACTGTGTTTGTTTGAACGGTGATGTTTAGTATTTGTATCATGCGGTCTATCTAATTATACTCCCCTAGCGCGCCACTGGCACACCGTAGTTGTTTATTAATGTCATAGCTACCCTAGAAAATATTGGAGCTGCTGCAGCCGCCCCTGCATAATAAAACACGTGTACGTGTGGTTGGTTAACCCGAATAACCACCACGTAGGTGGGCCGGTTGCCGCCTACAAAACCCATGAAAGTACCGTTGAAGCGGTCAGTGTAGTAGCCGCCGTTAGGATTAGCAATCTCTGGTGTACCAGTCTTGCCGCCGATCATATACCCCGCCGGCAGCGTGGGCAGCCCGTAAAGCACGTGGTTGCGGTTAACAACGTACTCCATAAGCTGACGAATATCACGACCAGTCGATGGTTTTACTACGCCAGTCCTAACAATCTGGGCAGCGTTTTGACTGACACTACCATCGGCCGAGATGTATTTTTCTACAAGCCTAGGTTTATAGTAAGTACCCCCGTTGATCATACTAGACAACCCAGCCGCTACCTGCAAAGGCGTTATTGATACACCTTGGCCAAAGGCAGTGTTGGCGTACTTGATGTTCAGTCCAAACCCAGTATCCGGTTCTGGCACACTACCGGGTGATTCATAACCCTGCTCTACCCCCGTAGATTTGCCAAACTGATAGTGATTGACCATATAGTCGTGCCAAGTATCCCGAGCCCGTTTGTTCACCTGGCCGCCACCCATTTGCATTAACATCCAGGTAGCTCCAGTGTTTAGTGACAGCTGCAAAACATCACGCAGGGTTCGATGTGCGGCACCGCCATCCTCTACTACGTCGCGGATGGTCTTGCCATCCAATGTGTATGACCCCGGGTCGTCAAAGCTACTGTTTTGAGTAAATGCGCCGGTGTTGATGCCGGCCGCTGCTGTAAATGGCTTCATAATAGAGCCGATTTCTAGTGGCGAGCTAACCGCCGCATTGTTAAACAAACTGGGGTCTTTGACGTTATAAAACTTTGACGGATCGTAGGATGGATAGTTGACCATGGCTTTGATGGCTCCGGTATTGGGGTCCATAATCAACGCACTACCAGATTTTGAGTTGGCCTTGTCTAACCCCCACTTCAGTATGTTAGCCAACTGCTGTTGCAAGCCAATATCAACTGTCAAAACGGCCGTATCGCCAGACTTTGGACTGATAACTATATTATCTTTATTGCTAGCCAGCGGCACTCCCTCGGCATCGGTGATGGCTTTTAGCTGCCCGGGCGTGCCCCCCAGACGGCTGTTCAGGGCTTGCTCCAACCCATATTGGCCTTTGCCAGCATCATCTACAAAACCTAGTAGCTGTGAGCCCAGACTACCCTCTGGATAGGTGCGATACGGCACCGCACGTGTCCCTACCCCCTTGATATTAAGATTGTCCACCTTTTGCTTAGTGGCGGTATCCAGCTTTTTGGCCAGTACTACATAACGTAGCTCAGAGTGCATCAACCGTTCATAATCACTGGCTTTACCCCCGGTAATAGTAGCGATTTCTAGGCTGGCCTGATGCGGGTCACTAATATACTTAGGATCGGCGAATAATGTATAAAGCGTTTGGTTGAGCACCAGGGGCACAACCTGTGACCCATCATGGGCCTCTATCAGACCACGGTCGGCCGGTATCTCGTACTGCTTTAGCTGACTGGCTAAGGCTAATTTGGAATAATAATCATGTCGAATAACTTGCAGATAAAACAGCCGCACAATGAAAATGCCAGCTACCAACACTAAAAACGCATACCAGATTCGTATGCGCCTAATTTGTTGCGGTATTTTGGTCTCAACTGTACTCATAGGCTTTGATTAGATTATGGCTAGTTCTGTACTGTGGAGGCTGGCACTACCGACACTAAGTTCTTGGCGACCTTGCTGCCCTGTACACGACTAAGGGCTTGTAGCCTGGCCGAAGCCACTTGTAAATCAGAATTTTCTTGCTTGAGCGATGACTGTTGCTGTTGGAGTTTGTTGATGCTATAGCTGTAGGCATTAGTCTTGGTGACCTGGGTAAGGTATAGCAAACCCAGTAGACAGGCCAACACAATTAGAATGATGGTGTTGCTAACTGGCCCGAGCGCCGCCTCTTTGGCTGCGAAGGCAGTGGTGTTTTGGCCACGCATGTTGAATCTTTGCCGGCTGGCAGCAATGGAGCTAGAGTATGTCATGTATTTTTATCCTTTTGTTTTTGTTTGGTGGTCCGCCACTTTTTTGGTGGCGGACCATTTGTCGTACTTGGCTCTAGCCTACTCGGACTTTTACCTTGTACGAACGGGAGAGGTTTTTTACCTGGATAGGCATTAAAGCCCCCTTCTTTTGTTTTTTATTTTTTAACTGCGGCTCGGAGCTTGGCGCTCCGGGCTCGCGGATTGTAAACAATCTCGTCGGCGTCGGCCGTGATCGGTTGCTTGCCTAGCAACTTCAGGACTGCGTCGTAACGATTACCAGCATGTTCGGCAAAGAATTGTTTAACAATTCTGTCTTCCAAACTATGAAAGCTGATAACCGCAATTCGGCCTCCTGGTGCCAATAGGTCTAACCATATTGGCAATGCCCTTTCTAGCAAACCCAACTCGTCGTTCACTGCTATGCGTAAAGCCTGAAACGTTTTAGTGGCTGGGTGAACCTTGGCTTTGCCTCTTGGCTTGGCCCCAGCTACTATCCCTGCCAATTGAGTGGTAGTACTGATGGGACGGCTAGCTACAATTGCCCGCGCTATTCGTTTGGACATTGGCTCTTCGCCATAACGCCAAATGATGTCGGCCAACCCTGGGCCATCTAGGTTGTTGACCAAATCAGCTGCCTTAGCTGACTGAGTTTGGTCCATTCGCATATCGAGTGGGCCTTCTGCTTTTAGGCTAAAGCCACGCTCGGCATTGTCAAGGTGCGGTGACGACACACCCAAATCCGCCAATATGATGTCGAATTGCTTCCCTGCCGACTTTAGCTGTTCAGCCATTGTCTCGAAGTCGCCGTGTAGTATTTCTACCCCAAAGCCTTCGTATTTGATACGCAGTTGGTCAATCGCATTTTGATCGCGATCCACTAAAGAGGATTGTTGATGGTTAAAGGTGCGTTCCAGGATCAAGTCCGCATGTCCGCCGTATCCCGCCGTTAGGTCAAGGAAGCGATCCTTGCCCTTTGGGTCCAAGACATTTAGAACGTGCTGGGCCAGAACTGGAATATGTTGTTGTCTTGCAGAGAGCCCTGACCCGCTATACTCAGTGGGCCAAGATTTACCGCCAAGATCTTTTTTGGTTTGGTGTTTTTGTGGTGTGTCTTTCATGTAAACTTTTGTTTTTGCTTATTGATCACGCCGGAGGCGAATCAACAAGAATTTTTGTTTTACAAGGTCACCTATCCAGCAGTCAACTATTTGTTTTTTTGGAGTTTTTATTTTTGTTGTTTCCAAGTTCATTGGGGAGTCTTTCTGATGTCTTTTGACGGACACTAGGAAACCCCAGATTCCTTGAAATAAGTTTGAGAGACTTATGTGAGGTGGAGTTTTGGGAGGTGTTTTAGTGTAAGGAGCGAGGGTTTTTATAAGGTGGTTACCCTATGACCACCTGTTGACTGCCGAATAGCTAACCTCGAGTTCTGGCACTTGTACCATTTTGGCCTGCTTTCTAGCTTTGCTAGAAACTCTGCCAAAACTTTTGAAGTACTGCTGTGTCGACTGCTCCAGTGCTCCATCATCGTATTCATATACGATTCAGTCCGCGCTTCGCAGTCTCCTTGCATTACTTGCAAATACAAAACCCAGTTTGTGAATGCGTGCGATCAAGCACAAAACTCACAAGTCCCTTCCCGTATTGTGGAAAGTGACTGTTTTTTGCTATTTTTTGTTAATGAACGCTAGCGCGGTTGGTTCAGCTGGTTAGGCTGCACTAATCCGCCAGTAACGGCCAGCTCTCACGGCTACCACTTCGTGGTCTATCCCGGCGTAATCCAACAGATGTTGTTCGATAGTGATCCGACCCTGTTTTTGGTCTAGCTCACTATCAGTTTTGCCCGATCTAAACTGTACGTTCAAATCGGCCGTCCTCTCGTCCAGGATGCTGCCTTGGAGCTGAGGCTCTACCTGCTCTTGCCACACATTCTGTGGATACAAATGCAGGTACTGTTGAAAACCGCGGGTTATCACTACCCCGCTAGCAAACTCGGCTCGAAGCTCAGCAGGTATGGTTAACCGCCGCTTGTCGTCAAGTTTCCTCTCGAAGTAATCTACCGTGGCCATAGTTATTGGTTTAAGCTGCTAGTGGTTTTTATTTTTTGCATGAATCTTATTCAGATTCACGAATGTTCGATAGTAGACTGTTTTTGGTCTACCCACGATTACCCACTGACATGAATATACTACCCACTGTTACCCACACGCAAGCAAATTAGCCTGTTTGCACAGAAAAAATGCTATTACTTATCCACAGGTCCGCCAGCCATTAGCACTTTGCGCTATATGTGGTGTCTTAGATTGTTTGTTTGACACAACGTCCAAACCGTTATTTGCCACGTTATAAATTTGGCTGGTAACTACTTGAGGCTGGCAATCTTGCTGGCAAACCAGCGAGCACTAGGCCTAATGGTGCGCTTCATACCCCGTTGGCGATCTACCTTAACCAAGCCAAACTTGGGCCACCAGCCCGTCGCCCACTCAAAGTTATCCAGTAAACTCCAGTAAAAATAACCCCTCAAATCCACACCTTCGCTGACGGCCCGCTCCATAGCCGTAATCGTTTCTTCTAACCACCAGCGCCGGTATTGATCGTGCTCGTCGGCCACACCACTTTCTGTAATAAAGATTGGCTTTTTATAATGAGCCCAGGTTCTGAGTAGTAGTGGATAAAGCCCTTCGGGTTCCATGTACCAGCCCATGTCGCTGGTGGGAACTTTGGGATTTTGCATCTTGAAGAATTCGGTGTAATAGTCAGAAAAATAATAGTTAAAGCCCACAAAATCCTGCGAGCCCCGAATCCGGTTTAGGATAAACCAGTTCCAACCATAGCGCATCACCTGCACCGACAGTTCATCGGCTATATTGCGGGGGTGCTTGGCCTGAATGTTAGATAGCTGAGTAGCTACCCCAACCTGCAAACTGGGCTTATGTTTCTTTAGTATTTTGTAAGCCCGTTTGTGGGCAGTTATCAGGTTCCATAGAACTCTGGTGCCAGCAATAAAGCTCTTTTCTTGTGGTGGCCACTGCCCTGTTATATAGCTGAAACTAGCATAAACATTGGGTTCATTTATGGTTAACACGTAGTTCAGATCTTTGGCGTATTCTTGCGCTACTTTGTGTACAAAGCGCTCAAAATATTTTAGGTTACTACGTTTTTTGAACCCACCCTTTTCGCTGAACCACACCGGCATGGTCCAGTGCCAAATGTTCATAAATGGCTCTAGCCCTTTGCGCTTCAGTTCGTGTACGTACATCCGATAGTGCTCCACTGCATCTTCGTCCCACTGGCCTTCTATTGGTTCGATCCGCGACCATTCCAGCCCAAACCTAAATGCATTCATGTTCAGTTTTTTGGCTATGGCAAAGTCTTCGCGGAAGTATTTAATATGCTCTACCCCCCGTCCAGACACGTAGTTAGCCGGATCCTCGGCTCGTTCACGAATGTCTTGCCAATTTGATAATTGGCCCCAGCGTTCCTTCGCAGTTTTGGCTTGTTGTTTGGCGTGAGCTAATTCCCAAATAGACCACTGATTAACAGCGTTGCCCTCTACTTGGTGGGCTGCCGTGCTGACACCCCAATAAAACTTTTTTGGAAATAATTTAGCCATTAGCTTAATTATACCCCGTTGTCCTAGAAGTTTACTGCGCTGGTTTTTTGCGGTGGAAGGTTCGGTACTGCAATTGTTGGCGTTTTTGATCCAAACGCACAATGTACTGATCGAATGGTTTTAGTAGTGTGGAATACTGCCAGTTGGGTGTCAGCAACTTAGCTAGTTTACCCTGCTGTAGTAGATACTCCGCCAAGCAGTAAAAATCACCATCGCCAGAAACTATCACGGCTTTAGAGTAATGTGGCATTTCTTTGACGGCCCATAGCACCAGCTCGGCATCAATATTGCCTTTGACCTGAGATTTCCTGGCAACATCTGGGTCATCAGTTGGTTTGGCTGGTTCAGTGCTAGGGTTGAGGGGCTTGCTAGTATCTACCGTTGGTTTTAGTACCACCAAATAACCGGCCTCGTGAATCTGCTCATATAACTTTTCGTTTTCGACAATGTAGCCAATAAACATATAGGCTTTAGTCACGCCGTATTCGCTGGCCAAAAATTGGCGGAATTTGCGCCAGTCCATCTTCCAGCCCATTTTCTGGACTCCTAGATTTAGATTCTGGCTATCGATAAAGGCGTAAACGCCCTGGGGTTGATTCTTGTTTCTTTTTATAAATGCCATAAAGGTTCCCTACGAGCATACACCCGTTGATTAATATCATGAAATTGCTGAGTCTTTAATAATCGGCTGGTACAAAGCCACTTAGTACCGCTCGCTCCTCATCGACCCACGAGCACTGGCCAACCGAAATCGTTGCCAAGATTTGCCGCAGTTCTAGTTGGCCACTTTCAAAGGCAAGTCTTGGACAGCCCTCTGGTGATTCCTGAAATCTAAAACGCCGCACTTGCGCTAATTGTGAAAAGACCGGGCTATCAAAACTTGCACCTGGATTATCGGCAGCCCAGCCAGCAAACCTGAGACACCCAGCACACCTTTGTTCATCGACGGTAAAACTGTCGTCGAGTGTACCAAACACTGGCGCCAGTGGTTCACGTATGCCGTTGGATTCACATGTCATAAAACTTCCCTGTGCTAACTGGCATATTATATCCTAAATAAGGCTATCCAACCTAGAACAGCTGACCCTGAACGGCTGACTCGGCCTCAATCTCTGGCCTGACAGAATTAGTGACCACGGCCGAAAAGCCAGTGGCAAATTCCCCAACGTTCCTAGTGGCAACAGCCATTTTTATCCCCCTTAGAAATCGTTCTTGATCGGTGCTATCTGTGAGCGGACCCACATCAAACATCCAAGCTACCACCCCTTCTAACAATTCGGGTCGGCCAGCCAATACTCCAACTTCGTAACAGATTGATTTGGCAGCTTCTAAGGCCGAGTAATTTTTGGACGCTTTGCCCTGTGCATGGGCATCACCATGAAGAGTTTCGCACATGAACGCGATGTCTTGCGGGTCCTGGCTGATCACACACAGCCGGCAAAATTCACTTACTAAATCATTGCTTGCCGCAACGGGCGTGCCGGTGGCTTGGCCGTTATTTAACTCCTTGTGGTACCTCCCCACATAATCCCTGGCTTGGGCTATGTCGGACTCAAAACCTGGTCGATTACCATAGATGCTAGCCAAACTTAAAGCCGAGCGACAGACATTTATTGGCTGTTGGTCTTCTGGGAGGCTAACTAAATGCCGCCAAAGTCTGGTGGCCTCACAGTGTAGCGCGTAGAGGTCGGCTGCCCTGGCTCTAGCTGGCAAAGCTTGGGCACTAGCCGCCACTGCATCTAGCCTTGCCATCACATCCTTTGCAGGCAAACTGGCCACATTCAGCTCGCCACCATAAGTTATTGCCGTAGCCATAAAATTGGCACGGCCCACAGGATCTGTAGGATCCATATTATCGATTCCTGCCGTGCCCCCACCGAACAAGCCCGGCTGGGCCTCCATGCCTTTACTTATCATCTGTAAGATTATATAGCCAACGCTGGCTTGCTACAACTATTTACCGGCTGAACCTAGTCCTAAAACGTTGCCATCTGGATCTTTGAACCAGGCGGCCTTCATTGGCCCCATAACTGCTACGTCACCCTGCCAACTGCCGCCAGGCAAATCATAATGTTCAAAGTTGACGCCCTTGCCTTTTAAGTCGGCGACTACAGCCTCAATGTCAGCTACTTCCCAGGTGGCGCAGGTGGCCTGACCGCTGCCTGCCGTTGGTGACTGATAAACAAACACCTTACCCGTCCCGGACGCGTAGGCCGCACCGGCCATGTTCTCGTCAGTTTGTTTTAGTCCCAAAGTTTCACCATAAAACTTTTTACCCGCAGCGATGTCTTTGACCGCTATGTTCGAAAATATTGTTGAATCTGCTAACATGCTACCCTCCTAATTTTACAAACCTAATTATACATCTACCTATATTCTGGGTTTTCAAAATCAAATCTGGCACCGGCATCCCACTCGCTGCGTTGGTTGCCCTGGGCCGGGATGCCACCACTGCTTTTTAGCATTTTGGCTAGGTGCATTAGGTTCCAAGTCATGAACGTGGTGTTGCGATTAGTAAAGTCATTGTCTAGCCCCGCCCTAGTGCCATCGTCTAATTTGTCGCCGTAACTGGGGCCTGGACCAGCCTCGCCTATCCAACCAGCATCGGCTTGTGGTGGTATGGTGTAGCCCAAATGACCTAGACTGTACAGCACGTTCATGGCACAGTGTTTGACACCGTCTTCATTGCCAGTAATCAAACAACCGCCCACCTTGCCATAGTCGGCATATTGCCCTGCTTTGTTTAAAATGTGCGAATTTGCATACAGCCGCTCAATCACCTTTTTCATTTCAGAACTATTGTCACCCAGCCAAATTGGGCCACACAAAACCACAATGTCAGCAGCCTGAACTTTTTTATAAATAACCGGCCATTCGTCTGACTTCCAACCGTGTTCTGTCATGTCTGGGTAAATACCGGTGGCGACATCATGGTCTATTAGCCGAATAACCTCTGTATCCACACCCTGCTTGTCCATGATCTTTTTGCTGACGTTTATTAATAATTCTGTGTGGCTAGGTGCCGGTGACTTGGTTAGCGTGCAGTTAAAGTAGATCGCCTTTAGTCCGCCAAAATCCCATTTTTTGTCATCAGCCATAATTCCCCCTTATTTAATCCTTAAATCATAACACCGCAGCCATAGTACCGGCATTCCGGCTACATAAGTTTAGTGTCATCAAAGACCTTGGCCTGCATATTCACGAATTCTGGCACCAGCACCGCATAAACATTCGCTACTAGTTGGTGAAAGTCAGTATTGTTTGGTGCCAGTCTTTTAGCCTCGTCTACTGCCTTTTGAATAACCGCTGCCTGGCGCTTAGGGGCCAGAACTTCACCCGCTGTTTGCTTAAACAATGTGGCATCCATCACAAACGGCAAGCGCTCTAGTAGTAGCTGTACTAGTTTGGCATCTACTTCGTCTAGCCCCGCCCTGACTTCCAATAAATCCTTGGCAGTTGCCTGTGTGCCATCTGCCCAAACACGTACCGGCCCATTTGTAGCATCTGGTTCCGCCGAGATAATAGTCTGGTTCATTATGGATTAACAGTTTCGACGGTCACTAATTTGCTAACTGCTGCCAATTCTTCATCGCTAAATGGCGCTATGAATATTAATACAAATCCGTCTGGATCTCGCAAAGCTACTTCTATACTACCCCAGTAATATTTGCGCACTGGGAATTTAATAACGTCTTTACACTGCTCTAAAACTGGAACGATACTTTTGACCCGAACCATGGCCGATATTTTGCCGGATGTAATTTGCTGGCCAAAGACTTCTGGTTTGGCAGCGATGTGACCATCGGCAATCTCGAGCTCCGCGCCATCTGCCAACTTATAAGTCACGCCTTGATATTTTTCCGGTGCGGATGGGCAGCCGTCTGGTAATGTCTTACGATATTCTTCTGACCCATAACCAAATATAGGCGTAAAGCCTAAGCCCTCATAAAACGCCCGTGATTTTTTGATGTCTTTTACTTTTACGTGTACCCCAACACCAGTGAATTCAAGCTTTGCCATAATTTACTCCTTTACTCTAGTCTAGCACCGATTTAAAAAACTTGGTTGTTGCACTGATCCTAAACATGTTTCTAACAATTGCTGGGGCGTGTCCTAGCCGATCAAAAACAATCAGTTTCATGTCTAGACCCGCTTTTTGCCAGGCACTCAAGTTTTTATAAACCCTATCAAACGTGATTGTTCTGTCGGCCCTAGAGTTCATAAACAATAATCTTTTGTCTTTGAACCTGGTGGGGTCAGGACTAATCTCGTAAGCCTGCCAGGCTTTTTGTAGGTCGTTAAAGCTGTAGCCATTTTTTACAAAACCCGCCTTTTGATGGGCAAGCAAAGGATTATTCCAAATCGTATCCCGCAACGGTGCAGCCCCACTGTTAAACATGCCGGTACGGATATTATTTTGGTCCAAAATATTCAAGCCCATAAAGACCCCCAAACTAACTCCGTAAACCCCAGCTACCTTGTGAGTTTTTTGATCGGCCCTAACAACGTCTGAAATCTTTTGAATAGCACCAATAATAATTTGTGGGTTACCATCATTCAGCACTGAATCGTCATATTCAAAAGCCACTACTCTAAACCCCAGCCGAACCAAAACCTTAATATGTGGTTGGTATTGCCCTAGCCTGCCCGTGAAACCCAGTATGTAATAAATAGTTGGCTTTGTTTCTTTGCCATAGGTTTTGTGATTAACTAACCGGTTTCTTGTTTGTCCAGCAATTTTCATTCTGTCTCAAGTCTATCATGCGCTAAACCCACTCAGTACTGGACAGCCGTAACAAGATCATCGGGTTTACGGAGGACTAACGACAACTCATCACTGGGGGTTTTGCAGACTAGGGTCACAGCATCACTGGCTTTTACATGGTGGAACTCATTTTTTGGACCCATCCCATAAGTCTCACCCATCATTAATTCTTGAGGTTCAAAATGACTGACAGCTACTGTAGCATCGGTTACCTGCTCTAGATGGTTGTTGCCACCGGCATCCACTCGTGTCTCATAGCCTATATAACCCTCACCATTGACAACCGCCTGACTAAAATCGGGGTACTCAGGCACATTGGTAAGCCGACCGGCCACAACTCCAGATACAAAACTAAATCCATGACTATGGATGTCGTCCTTTATCCTTGCACCCGGTGGATAAATATCTGCCCTGGCCACACCAGTTAGCCAGGCAGTTTCTAGACCCTTATCCCTCGGCGATAAATACACTACTCTAAAACCCAGTGGGTGTATCCTGGTTTCAAAACCAGCTTTGGCCGAAGCCTCAATGATGTCCTTTGCTGGGTCAACCAAGCCAAGAGCCCACTCAAAAAACCTTTCAAAATTAGCTTCGATAGATTCGCGCTGATTATATTGCGGAAGTTTTATGGAAATACGTCCACTCATGTCATCTTGATCCAATTGTAGCAGTTTTATCTTACGTAGGTGGCTATGATTATTGATATGTCAAAGCTCAAAAAATAAACTGCCTGGTATATCAAGAATTTGTCGGACGTGTAATTGTTTTTACGTAGTTCAGCCCCAGTAACTAGCATTATCAATAGCCCAAAAATCATAAAGACTCTGGCAAAAGTACCAATGTGATTGTTGGCGACCATAATGACCATTGCTGGCACCAACAACATAGATGCAGCTAGTGCTGCTCTCCTGTGAATTTTGTGCGCCAGGCCTTTAGTGTCAGGTACAACTCCAGCAACAAAATACAAAAACCATATCACTGCAATAAGCACATTAAATACCCAGCCAAAATGAAACGTAGGCGTAAACCACTTTATAAAGAAAACGAGCAAAAGAGGCGCTACGAGCAAACTGATTACCCCAAAGAAAACAGAGACTTTTTTGTTGGCTGCTATGTGGCCACTTATTGATGTGGACTTATCTATCTTTAGCCGCCACACTAAGATACTAATGAAGGCCCAGAAAAACCCCAACGACAGGACGGCTAGATTTTTGTAACTTTCAACCGACAAACTCATCTTAGTTCAATCAAGTTTCATAAACTTAGGAAGCTCACTGATCTTTACGCGTTCTTGTTTAGTGGTGTCACGGTCGCGGACAGTTACAGTATCGTCTTTTTCTAATGTGTCGAAGTCGATGGTTACGCAGTACGGTGTGCCAATTTCGTCTTGGCGGCGATAGCGCTTGCCAATGTTACCGTTGTCATCCCACATGACTGCCCCAAATTCTTTTTTGAGCATCTTGTATACTTCCTTAGCTTTGTCGGCCAGTTCTTTCTTATTCTTTAGCAAAGGCGACACGGCAACTTTGACTGGCGCTAAATGTGGCGGTAACTTTAAAACTATCCGATCGTTTTCTTTATCATCCCAGTACGCAGAAGTCAGAACAGCCATAACTGCCCGCTCTACACCAAAACTTGGTTCGATCACATGCGGCACAAATGCCTCTCCGCCATCTTTTGGCCGGTATTCCATATTTTTGCCGGAGGCCTTTTGAATATTAGTCAGGTCAAAATCTGTGCGGTAAGCCAGGCCCAGTAGTTCATCTTTACCGTGCGGAAAATCAAACTCAAAGTCTATAGTTCGTTTGCTGTAATGAGCCAGGTCTTTTTTGGGCACCTCTAGCTCGTGCACGCTACTAGCTGGTAAACCGAGTACTTTTAGCCATTCGTGCACAGCCTTTTGCCACTTGGTAAATTCTGACTCCCAGTTTTTGGGTTCAATAAAATACTCAATTTCCATTTGCTCGAACTCACGAGAACGGAAAACAAAATCACGGGGACTAATCTCGTTTCTAAAAGCCTTGCCTTGCTGGGCAATACCAAATGGTAAATCTGGGTAAATAGTATCAACTACGTTTTTGTAATTAGTAAAAATTCCTTGTGCCGTCTCAGGGCGTAGATAAATTCTCGTGGGATCTCCGGCGCCTACAGCCCCTTCCTCTTTAAATGTTATCCTTTTACCTGCGGGTATAGCTTCAGGAAATTCAATGACCGTTTCGTCTGCAGTAGGCCCTACCCTCGTCTTGAACATCATGTTGAACTGACGGGGTTCGCCAAAAGTTTTTTCTTTTCCACATGTTGGGCATTTTTTGGTATCAATTTTATCGGCCCTAAAACGACCTTTGCAGTTAGAGCATTCGACAAGCGGATCTGTGAAAGTATCTACATGCCCACTGGCCTGCCAAACTTTTTGATTCATCAAAATCGCCGCATCCACGCCGTACATGTCATCACGATCACCCACGAACATCTTCCACCACAGGTCCATGACGTTTCGCTTTAGCGCTACACCTAATGGGCCATAGTCCCAGGTACCACTTAGCCCACCGTAAACTTCACTGCCCTGAAATATGAACCCGCGGCGTTTGCACAAAGATACAATGTCTTCTAATGATACGTCTGCACCGCCTGGCTTACTCTGCTGCTTAGCCGCAGATTCGCCAGACTCTTGGCCTACAACCTGTTTTTTTTCTTCACTACTCATTCTTCGTACCTCATTGTACGATTCATTCCGCTGCTTATCAAAAAACAACCTATAGGCTCAATTGCAAAAGTATCATACAAATAATGACTCATCTTGCTAGAGATTATACGTTAGCTGTTAGAACTTCTCAAAGCTAATACAGTACGTGAGCAAAGTCCTCAAGCTTGGCAAGGCCTTTTTCGCGAGGTAGATACCGCCTGGGAATAGTTCCGTACATGTTGGCTAGATATGTAAATAAAAACTGACTAAGTTTTTAACCAGTACCAAAACCTGGGGTAACACTTTATCCAGATCTTGTATCTGGGTTAGTATTTCTGGCTTGCCCGCCCTGGCTGTTAGGCGTAATAATTTGACGTGGTTGGCCGTGTAATTGCCGCCCTGTGCCGGTACAAAGGCCACGGTGTCTTGATCGAATTTGTAACTAGAGGTTTTTGAAATCCCCTCACTATCACTACTCAGCTGCAAATCGGGCTCGTGACCAGAAATTTTTAGCAAATGCACACAAAACCATAGGGCCAGGATGTCCAAATCTATACCACTATCCAGTGCTGCCAGGGCCTGCGACAGTAAATCAAAGTATTCTGGCCCAGCGGCGTCTTCGGTAACTTTGTTGGACTTTTTTAGTAGGTCGTAACCAAACATTGTTCTATCAATATCTTTGACGATGTTGGGGAAATGCTGTTTCAGCCTGGATGAAATCAGAGTACCAACTCGGCCCTTGCCTGGCAAAAAGGTGATATCACTAATAGTAAAAAGTTCTATGCCACCGGCAAGTTTGGACTTTGACTTTCTGGCACCGCGGGCCATCAGACTGACCTTGCCGTGATCTGCCGTCAATACCGTCAGGATCCTGTCGGACTCCTGGTAGTCAGTGCGTGTCAGCACTATCCCTGATGCAACTACTCCGTTCATAAGGCAGTTACTCTGGTAGTATTTTCTATGGCCCGGATTAGCTGGGCCATGGTTGTGGCTGGTTTGTACAGAATATCGTTGACTCCCATGAGATCTAGAACCTTGCTGACGGCTATTAACTTTTGGGGCTGAATAACCGTGTGCAAGATGACTGGCACAGTGTCCCACTCTGGATACGACCTAAATTCGTGCAAAAACTCCACGCTATTGTGCCCGGCCAGTTGCAGCTCGGCCACTACGACATCCGGAATTAATTTATCGGCCTGCTGTACGGCCTGCTGGGCTCCACCAACAACTGTCACCCGGTGCCCAGCCCTAGACAAAGCCTCTTTATACACACGGGCCAACAAAATATCTGGCTCTATTAACAAAATGTTCACAGACTAACTAACTCCAGTTGCCGGCTAGGTATCAGCGTAGATGCCAACCCGTTGAGCTGCCCGTGGTGGCTTAGCCTTAGTGGCATGGCCATAGCCTGTAACAGAGTGTCGGCAATAAATATGCCTGCCCCACTGTAGGCCAAACCCTGTGGCCAAGGCTGTTGTGCACGTCCACTAAGTTGTTTGAACTTATTAAAAGATGTCGACGATAATCCATCTTGCCTGCCAAATGCTCCAGCCGCCAGACCACGGTGGGTGCGGTGGGTGCTGAGCACTAGCCTAGGCTTTTTGGCCCCAGACTGGGCCTCTATAAGTCCATAGCCTAGTGCCACAAAGGCTGATCTTAGATATCGGCTATCGGCCATGGCCGGCTGATTGTGTCCAGTTACTTCTACCACTATTTCGCAGTTATAGTTTCTGGCGTGAGAGGTCAATTTATGGGCAGCTTCTTCAAGAGCCACCGACACCATTGTTGGCCGAAGGTCCAGACTATCTTGCCCCGAGGCTGTAGAACCCAGTTGATAGCTTTCTAGCAATTCTAAAACTATGTTTGCAGAATCAGCCACCGTGCCGATCTGGCCCAAACTGGCCTCTTGGGCTATTTGCATAAGCGGTATCTTTAGTTGCTCTGCCAGGGCCCAAAACAATCTGTTATTGTCAGCAACAACCGCCTTTTGCATACCTCAGATACCCTCTCTCTTCTAGGCATCAGTATACGTTAACGAGTCCTTTTAGTTCAAAGATTTGACTACAGATTAGATTAACTAAGGCGAGAAGCTAAAACTGGGCAGTATAACCGCATTTAAGTCTTTGACGTATTGGTCGGCTTCGACCCAAACCTCGATAGTTTTGTCACGCAATTGTAAGACCACCATGGTGTCGCTTTGGCCCGGATTAACCTCGCCCCGCACCAACGAGCCCAATACACTTTTAACCTTTGGTGCCCGGTATGCTGAAATTTTTAGCTTGCCAGACTGAACCTGGGCTTGATACTGACCCATAACTTGATCATAGGACTGTCCCAATACCTGGACCCTTAGAGCATAAGCCGTCGACCCAGATGAACTTATGCCAGGTACCACCCCAGGCTGAAAGTAACCATCTACTGGGGTTGAGTTATTGGTTGTGTCCACGTAGCCACTCCAGGTTTTAGGATACCTGAACGAAATACTGCCATAAGTGTCAGGACCCTGATAGGTTTTGTAGGGACTTTTTTCTTTCTGGATAAACTCGTTGTCTTTTTGGGTACTCAGCTTCTGATTGGCCACTACTATGGCGGTTTGGATTTTTTGGTCGACATTGTTTTTATAGTCCTGCATGCCACCAAATGCCCACAGGCCAAAACCCAGGGCTCCCACTAAAGCAATTACCAGCACAGCTATAACGGCGATCAGAACACCGCTGCCCTTTTTATGATATGAATTTGCGGGAGGCATTATACCGCTTATGTTACCACAAATTACGCAACGTATTAAA
Source organism: Saccharimonadales bacterium (SeqCode) (assembly GCA_038213615.1). Classification (GTDB taxonomy): domain Bacteria; phylum Patescibacteriota; class Saccharimonadia; order Saccharimonadales; family OMJO01; genus JBBQSV01. Next base: position 25,739 of record JBBQSV010000001.1, read on the forward strand.
CTGTTGACCAGTTAATAATCGTACAAAAACAGTGCGCCACGCTTTTTGGTGTATTTTTTGCCGGGTATCTTAAACGCCAGGCTGACCAATTTTACATTTTTGCCACTATATGTCCGAACAATATTTTTATCCAATCTCGACATATAGCGGTCCAGCAAAAACACAAAAATGCCGTCGGTCTGTGGCCACTTAACTGTCCAATAATTGCCCCACACCACCCTAACCTGCCGCCTGTACTTGAAAGTTCGTAATCTAGCGACGATTACCAGCACCGGGTTTAGCTCGTAACCCACAGATTTTATACCCAGACTAGCCGCGTATCTCAGTACTCGGCCATCCCCACAACCCAGTTCCAGCAGTGTCTGCCCTGGTTTTAGATCTAACAAATCAAAAATGCCCGGCAGCTGTTTTTTTAACGTCGGCAAAAACGGCGCTCCAAACAGTACTACAAACCCGAACAATAAAACAACTGCAGCCAATGTTAGCATCAGCCAGTCCATTGGTTACTTCTCGAACGATTTTTTAATCTTGGTCACTTTGTTTTGTGCTGATTTTAGGTACGTTTCTAGTTCTTTTGCAGCTTTCATGCCCCGCTCATAAGCTTTTATAGCTTGGTCGACATCGATGTCCTCTGACTCCAGCATGCTCAAAGCTTGATCGATAGCCTTTTTCAGATCACTATAAGTGGTTTCGACTGTTGCTTTATTAGGCATTGGGGATGTCACCATCTGCTGCTACTTGATCTATGATAGTTGGTAAAAATAAACTGATAGTGCTGTATATAACCCTATAATCTTCACTGCCGACTGCGACTACTGTATTGATACCCCTACCATCGTTATCCTCTACTTGAAAGCCGGTCACACCTTGTGTGGGGTTGTGTACTGTCCCGGAGTTGACCAGAAACTTGCTCAGCGCCAGGAAGTCTGGCTTACCTTGGTCGTAGCTAAGAGTAAAGAGTCTATCGGTTACCTGCAACGGGCTAAAGCCAAGACGCAACTTTCTAACATTGACTGCCTCGGGCAATGACAGTTCCTGTCTAAAGCGTCCTTCAGCCTCCTCAGTTGTTGGCAGTAAATCAACCTGAGACGGATCCGAACACCTCCCAATCGCTGACGGTTGACGTTTGTTGCATTCGGCTAGTAAGACCCTGGCGAGCTTGGTGTCCCGAACGGCCTGTTCATGCTGTCTAGCAGCGGCATTGACACGATCCGCCTCTTTGATCTCTGCCTTAGAAATACCCATCAATTTTTCTCTAATCCCTAACATCTAAACCTCCTGTGTTACGAATAATACTACTCGTCAACGTTTGTCTATACAACATCGGCCTGCACGGACCCATCAGAAAACTCAATGCTAACCCTGTCCTCATGGCGTATCTGCTTTGCAGACTTAACATAGTGCCCTTCTCTGCCCTTAACTAAAGTATAGCCTCTTCTAAGAACAGCTACTGGGTTTAGGACCCCAACTAGTCGCTTTTGGTCAGCAAGAGACTTGGTAGAAGCTACTATTACCATACTAATGAACTCTGACAGTCTATGCACATATTGGCTGACTTCTTGGGCCTGTAATTGTAGAAAATGCTCTAGGCCTCTGACTAAAGTGTCCTTCGCAGTTGTAAGGGCCCTCAGCTCATTTCTCCTGTCAGGCACTAGCATTTCTGCGCAGTTACTGGGTGTGCTGGCCCTTTGATCAGCCGCTAGTTCTGCCAAACTAATGTCTACCTCGTGGCCAATAGCCACAATCGTTGGTATGCGGCTACCGGCCACTGCTCGCACTACTTGTTCGGTGCTAAAAGCTACCAAATCATCAGCACTGCCGCCACCACGAACAATTGCCAAAACATCTACTGGACTGGAATACGTGTTGAAATATTCAATAGCGGCTACAATTTGCCCGGCCGCTGGTTCGCCCTGCACCTGCACATCCGCTAACTGCACGTCCACACCGCCCCACCGAGCATTTAGAATCTTTACAAAATCTTGGTAAGCAGCTGACTGGCCAGAAGTAATCAGCCCAACTGTTTGCGGCGGATATGGCAAAGCTCGCTTTCTATCTGGGGCAAACAAGCCCTCTGCCGTCAGTTTAGCCTGCAGCAAGTTCGAGGCCTTTTTGATAGATCCCTCGCCCACTGGCTGAATAAACTGCACATTTACACTAAAACCAAATTGTTGGTGCAGTCTAGGCGCACCGAGCACCTGCAACATTAGCCCGTCCTCTAATGGTCCAGGCAGATTATAGACCGTACCAAAAAACTTCACACTAGAAAATTCATCTTTTAGGTCAAAGTAAACCCAGCGATTCTTGCTTATCCTAAAGTTAGCTAGCTCCCCCACGATCGAAACATTCGGATAGGCATACTCCAGCGTTTGATTGAGCACTGCCACAAAGTCCGAAACCGAAAGTACAACTTCTTCCATTATTTTTCTCTTTGACCAAGTTTTTTGTATTCGCTTTGGGTTATGTAGGTTTTAGAATCTTTGACCCTGTCTACATACAAAATTCCGCTCAGGTGATCTGTTTCATGCTGAATGACATGGGCCATAAAGCCATCAAAGTCTTCTTCGTGATTCACTGCCTTTTCGTCCAACCATTTAAGTCTGATCTTTTTATAGCGCATGGCCTTGCCATAAAGTAGCGTGCCACTAATACAGGCTTCGTACATACCCGTCTTCTTGCCGTAATACACGATAATCTTGGGGTTAATAATCGTCAACTTTTGTTTTATAAGCTCGGGCCTAGTTGGGGTGGGCTTAGTACTGATTACTGACAGAGCAATGCCTTTTCCTAGTTGTGGTGCAGCTATGCCTACCCCATACTTTTTCTTCTCTAGGGTGTAGTACATATCACCTATAAAGCTCTGGGTTTGTTTAGACAAAATCTGCTCTTTGGTGAGAGGCTCAGCCACTTGCCTGAGTATAGGATTGCCAAATTGCGTCCGCTTTAAAACCTTAGGCATGGAAAGAATTTCTAATTTCTCCACCGCGGACTTCTAGAATATCACCTGTCTTAGAATTAATGTTACCTTCTGCCAGATCAAAACATAACCTGGACACGTTGCCTACAGGCTGAGCTTCGTCAGCATATTCTGGATAAAATTTTAGGTATGCCTCTGTGGCTGTATCGGCTGGTGAAACGCCAAATATATTTGGTCCGTCGGGGTAATCTTGTGATAGGCCGACCAAGAAATCTTCTAGTGCACGCTTACTCGTGAAATACGGTAGCCAGCCTGCTCCACCGTCGACGAAGGTACCAGTTACAGCGATCACACTACCGCTCTTGGTTATCTGTGGCAATAAGATCGCCGCTAGAACTGCAAAACTAGTTAGGCCAACATTAATTGTCTGGATTATCTGGTCTGGGCTAAACTTTTGTAATGGCTTGCCGGCGTAGACTTCGTCTTTATCATGCCAGACGCCAGCAACGTGAATCACCGCATCAAGTTTATCTGTGTTAGACAAAATTTTTTTGAGACTTTTTGCAAGTTGATCCAAATTATTCAGGTCCAATTGTTGTCGCGATGGCGATATAACTCGCCAACCCTTAGATTCAAATAGGCTAGCTATGCCACTGCCTATGTCCGAACTACCGCCTGTAATGAATACTGTCTTCATTTAGCACGCTTCATGCGGAGGGCTTTGTGATAGTAGTAATAGCCTGCTGGCAACTGGATACCCATATTCAATACACGGTACACCAGTGTGACAGATACACTCAAACCTTTGGGCACGCCGGCCGCTATCAGCACAGCCGTCATCAAAAACTCAAACGCTCCTACCCCACCGGGCAAAATAGAAATTACACCCGCAAAACTAGCTACCGCATATGCCAAAATCACCGCGCCCGGATTGATCAAATGGCCAAAGGCTAAATAGACTGTGTAGATAGTCATGATCTCTGCGATATTACAAAGTAGTGCATTAATCAGCGGCTTCCAGAGCTCCTTGGGTTTGGACCTCAAATGAACATAGTGTTGATGCAGGTCATTAAATAACCGCTGAGCTTTGCCAACGTTGATAGTTTCTGGGTGGCTGCGTCTAACAACATGTATCAAACGGTTAAGTAACTGGGTTATGTAGGTAAAAAAGGCATCTATGCGTTTTTGGCTACCAATAATAAATGCCAAAGCCATGGTACCAATCAACAAAAGTGTAACCAGTGAGCTAGCTACTAAGATTGTGAAACTATTTACGCGGTGGCCAAAGGCCAGGAATATTAATGCTAAGCCTAGCAAAAACTGAAATGATACAAATATTAGAATAAATTTAAATACCTGTAGAACCGTAGACTTGCTAGTAGGCACGTCGGCATCGCGCATGCGCAGTGCAAAATACGATACACCCGATACTCCCCCAGTTGGGAATACGTTATTAACAAAGTTTAGTTCTAGCGCCACACGCCCCAGGGTGCGGCGACTGATTTTTTCACCCAGTAAGCCATAAAGGTGTTGGTACATCCGGGCGTAGCTAGAATAGTCTAGCCACTGCCAAAACAGCATGGCCGGCAGGACCCACAAGTGAACACCACGTAGATTGCGAAACGCATCAAATATTTGATGGTGCGCAGCAACCACTAGGCCGGCCAGGGCCACAATAGTCAACACATTTAAAACTAGCTTCCAGTTGCGCTTATTTATTAGTTTCACTTTATGCTACATTATACGTCATTCGTGCCCACCGATGTATACTTAAACTTAAATGTTTGAATCAGTAGCTATTTTGGGCCGCCAGCCAGAACTAGGCCAGGCCGAGTTAGAAAGTCTGTTAGGCGCAGATAAGGTTCAGTCCGTGGGCAACAACGTGGCCTTGATTGATGTGGATCTGTGCGGCTTTGGCATAAACCGATTAGGTGGCAGCCTAAAGCTGGGCAAGGTCCTAACTGCCCTAGACACCACCAACTGGCACAAGATCCAAGATTATCTGGTGAAAGTTTCGCCAGCCCATGTTCAGCGCGCACCAGAGGGTAAGTTTCGCTTGGGCCTGAGTGTTTATGGGCTGGATGTTGCCCCCAGGCAGATCAATGCCACGGCCCTGGCATTAAAAAAGGTCATGAAACAACACCGCAATGTCCGAGTCATCCCAAACAACGAAAAAGAACTATCCACCGCCCAGGTTTTGCATAACAAACTAGCCGAGCCCTCTGCCTGGGAACTGTTGATCATAAAAGACGGCAACAAAACTATACTGGCCCAGACTATGTTCGTACAAGATATCAATGCCTACGCCGCCCGTGATCAAGCCAGACCCAAACGTGACGCCCGTGTAGGCATGCTACCCCCTAAACTAGCCCAGATCATCATCAACCTAGCTGGTTCACATATGCGACCAGAAGACGCCAACCTAGATCCTAATAAAACTTATCCCCGGTCTGTTGTTCTGGATCCCTTTTGTGGAACGGGTGTAGTGTTACAAGAAGCTCTTTTGATGGGGTACGAGGTAATCGGCACCGATTTAGAACCCAGAATGGTAGATTACTCCCAGCAAAACCTAGATTGGCTAAAAGCCCATGGTGAGTACAAACTCGCGGTTGCTGATGCCACATCAGCTAAATGGGACGGGTTCAATCTGGTGGCTTGCGAAGCATATCTAGGTCGGCCCTTCTCTGCCGAACCCAAACCCGACGTGTTGAAAACTGTGACTAGCGATGCCAACATCATAATCAAAAAATTTTTGCGAAATCTAGCCAATCAAACTCAGCCAGGTTTTAGATTATGCATAGCCGTGCCGGCTTGGTTTGTGGGTAGCCAAACAAAACACCTGCCGGTTCTTGACCAATTAACAGATATGGGGTATACTCGTGTGAGTTTTGTTCAGGCTGGCGATAGACCACTAATCTACCGACGCCCAGGCCAAATAGTCGGCCGTGAACTAGTAGTACTAACAAGGAAGTAATATGTCACACGTCAAAGCTGGTGGAACCAGCAAAAACAATCACGATAGTCCCGGCCAACGGCTTGGGGTTAAACTATTTGGTGGTGAAAAAGTCAAAAATGGTCAGGTTATTGTCCGCCAGGTTGGCCAGACCAAACGTGCCGGCAAAGGCACTTATTTGAGCCGTAACTTCACCATCCACGCTGCCAAGGATGGCGAGGTCAAGTATGGTAGCCGTCGTGTGCGCCTATTTAGCGGTAAATCTGTATTCCGTACCGAAGTCACCGTCGAATAATTAGGCCGCTCTTCGCAGTCCTATTTCTTTAACTGCATCCTTAGTAATACTGCCTCTGTCAACTCGTACCCTGACCGCATCAATAGGCCTACGCCTAGTTACATTAGTGACATTATCATCTGTAAAGATTATGCCTAGAGTTGTCTTCTCAGCCTGCATCTTAGAGGCTGCACCGTAAATATCTACTCCATTAACTCCCTTTGCAGCTAAGTTCTTGCCAAGACTACTCACTACAGAGTCCACTGGTTCGTGGCTTTGTTCATCCAACACTTCCCGCGTATTTACATCTACATCTGTGGCAACATTACAGGCCACAAAAATAATCTTTTTCCTACCTTCATCCTCAGCAGGATCGTCAATTGAGCGACTTGGTTTCATGTAATCAGCCACAAATCGACCGATTCCCTGAGCCTGTGGTATAGGACGTTCTATTTCAAGCGGGTTACCTGTTGTCTGTTCATTAATTAACCGTGATACCGCTGTGGTGCCAGCCACCACAGCCAATTCATATTTTTTGGCTTCGGGGTCTCGTAAGTCTGCCGTCGCAAATTCGCCTGGGCCACTATGAGCTGCAAGAATAATAGTGGAGGGATTGATCCCATGTTTTTTTAGCGCGGAACCCGTTCTATAAATATCGCTTAAAGAGCTTATTTCAAAGAATAGTGTGCGCTCACCCGCATCCAGTTCATCCGGCAGGTCTTCAAATATACCACTGTGATCACCAAATCGATTAATCATAACTACATTTACATCATGATCCTCTAGTTGGCTAGCAACGGCCGCTGGGTCGCTCACAAACTTATCCATCCGCTCTAATTGATCAATAGAATAACTAAAGAGGCCATAAATGCCAGTACGATTGGTTAGAGCACGAATCTTATCACTACCAAAGTGTTCAAACTTCCTAATTATATCGGGGACTTTGCTGGGGCCAGTATTACGTCGAGAAGCTCCAAAAACATAGCTGGACGCCTCGGCTTCATCAATACCGGTTGCCCGTGATAAAACTTCTGTCATCCATTGATGATTATCTTCTTGACATTCAGGCCATTTTTTTTCTTCGTCGCCTTCTGTATGCCTTATTATAGTAACTACACTTTCCGACACCATCATACCGCGCACTTTATCTTTAAAAGCATCACCGCCAATACCAAATAAACCCTTAAGGCTATCTAGTCCATAGGCGTTCTTAAGAACTTCCATCTCTGGATCTGACCAAACTTCTACACCACCATCTTTTTTACCAGTATCTGCCAACACTCTCAGAATGTTGTTGTGAAGAGGACCATCTTCGGCTTCTTGGTTCAGAGCTTGCCCCAATGGTCCCGCACCAAACTCGCCTGCTACTACTCTAAGAGGATCATAAACATACCTGTTTTTTTGTACTTGTCCCTTTAACTCATTCTGCCTAGTATAAAGCTGAAAATAAGTGTAAACGTCTTCGGCCCCTGGCCCGCCATTTCGTATCTGGTCTTTTATCTCATTATCTAGGTCAATCCGAGATCGGACCCACCACCACTCAGGAAAGTCACCTTCCGCTTGAGCAGCCGGTAATTCTGCTTCAAGTCTATCTAATTGCTCTTGCCACAGACTAAAGTTAGCACTCAGACCTGCTTGCTCATTGTCTTCAACCGGTAATGATTCATCGCTCATTTTTGTTTTCTATTAACTGACGTAACTATAGCATAAGCTTTATAAAAAGTCAATCTGTAGCACCTCTGTAAGCTACAAATGAAATAAAAAAACCGCCCTTTTCGGGGCGGTTTTTTTTGTAAACCAAGTTGGATTACATTGCTGTGCCGGCGTCAACACCCTCGGCGGGTGCGTCAGCTGCAGGAGCATCGGCTGCTGGTGCAGCGCCCATGCCGTCATCGGCTGCTGGTGCGTCAGCAGCAGGAGCTGCAGAAACATCGCCACCAACTACAGGTTCAACTGGAGCTGCTGGTGCAGCCGCAGGATCAACAGCTGGTTGTTGAGTTGGGTCTGGTACTTGTCCATCCATAATATGGTTCCTTTTTTATATTAATGTTAACAAACCTAGTGTGTCACAAACTATATGTTTGTGCAAACAAAATACATTATTACTACGCCGCTAAACCAAGGTGCCGCTTGATGCGGTCTACAACATCGGCAATAACTACCTGTGATTTGACCAAATAATCATCTACACCCAGACTAATTGCCCGCTGTTTGTCGGCTTCTTGGCTTAGTGCCGTCAGCATAACAACCTTTAGATTAGTCGTTTCGGGAGTGTTACGCATAATATCTAAAACGTCAAAACCACTAACCTTGGGCATCATAACATCTAGTAAAACTAGGTCTGGTTTGTACTCTATGGCCGCAGCCAGCGCATCTTCGCCGTTGGGCACACGACGCACATCGAAGCCCTCCGCCTGCATGCGAGTGATGTAAACACTGGCTAGTGCATCGTCGTCTTCTACCATCAGGATTTTCTTGGTTGTACCACTGGGTCCAGCGGGTGCCGGAGCTGCAATGGACGAGGCTGACGGTGATGGACTAGCCGGTTGGCTGGGCGCTACTGGTGGCTGAGTGTTTTGGTCTTCGTTTTTAGTTTGGTCATCCATAATGCTAATGCTATCACGATTTGCTTGGTTAACAAACTAGTGTTTGATAGCTTTTATGAAGCCATCAAACATAGGATGTGGCCGGTTGGGTCTAGACTTAAACTCCGGATGAAACTGACTGGCCAAGAAAAACGGGTGCCCTGGGGCTTCTATCATTTCTACTAGTTCACCGTCGGGGCTAGTGCCACTGGCCAGGATACCCCACTTTTGATACAGATCACGGTAGTCATTATTGCATTCCAGCCGGTGCCGGTGCCGCTCTACAATATTTGCCTGATGGTAAACTTTGGCAGCCAGAGTCTTGGGTGCAATATGGCACGGATAATCCCCCAGACGCATGGTGCCACCAGTGTTGTGTTTGCCCTCCTGGCCCACCATGGTGCTAATAACTTTATCCTTAGCCTTGGGATTTAGCTCTTCTGAAGTAGCGTTTTTTATCCCAGCGTTACGCGCAGCAGCTATCACTGCCATTTGTAAGCCCAAGCATAGACCTAAATACGGAGTTTTATTCTTCAAACAATACTGGGCTGCCTTGATCTTGCCTTCTAGACCACGAGTACCAAAACCGCCCGGCACCACAACGCCATCACAAGCCCGCAGAACACTAGCCGCTTTTACACTTTGTTTGGTCAGATGCTCCGAGTCTATCCATTTAATGTTAACGTTTACGTCGTTCCACCAGGCTGCAGAACGGAGCGCTTCGAACACCGACATGTAGGTATCTTGATTGTCCATATACTTGGCCACCACCCCAACTGTGACAGATTTTTTATAAGTAGTATTGGCCCTGTTTACAGTCTCGCGCCAACTTTTTAGAACCGGCCGTTTAACTTTCAGCCCCAGTTTTTTGCAGACCAGATCGGCAATGCCAGTTTGTTCTAGTGTCAGTGGAACTTCGTAAACTGTTTGGGCGTTGGGCAAAGATACAATGGCTGGCTCTGGCACGCCAGATAGCAGGCTCAGTTTTTCACGGGCCCGGACCTCTGCTGGGCCTTCGCTCCTAGCCACCAAAAAGTCTGGCAGTATGCCCATACCCCGCAGATCACGAACGGAATTTTGGGCTGGTTTAGTCTTGGTTTCTTTACTGGCTCCCAAAAATGGCAGATAAACCACGTGCATGTAGATAGCATTTTTGGGGCCAGCGTTCAGGCCCAGCTCACGAATTGCCTCTATAAAACTAAGGCTTTCGTAGTCACCCACTGTGCCACCAATTTCTACAATATGTACATCAAAACCGCTACCGGCCGCTATGATGAACTTTTCCATAGCTTTTATCAGGTGTGGTATCACCTGTACATCATCGCCATGGTACTTGCCGGCGCGCTCATCGGCGATAACTTTTTGCAACACCCGACCGCTCATCAGACTACTGTTTTTGTCGAGCTCTTGATCTAGGAATCGTTCGTAGTGGCCTAGGTCTAGATCCGTCTCGGCACCGTCATAGGTCACGAAACATTCACCGTGTTCTCTTGGATTCAGCAAGCCTGCATCCACATTTAGATACGGGTCGCACTTCTGTACGTTTACTCTTAGTCCTCTGGCTTTTAGTAGATTACCGATAGACGCAGCCGTAATGCCCTTGCCTAAACCAGATAACACCCCACCTGTCACGAATATATACTTAACCGGCCGTTTTGCCACGTCTATCCCTCTTTTATGATCGTAGATTAACCTAGATAATCAGCGGCTACAATGGTGGAAAATACCACACCAGTATTTGACAATTGAACAAATAATTATTTCAGTGATGCTTCGGCTGCAAGTAGCTGTGAATCATGAACAGCTTTAATGTCCGCGTCGCTGATCTTTACTACTTTATCGGGGGTTATGCCCTCTTTATCGATATTCTTGCCACCCGGGGTATACCAGCGAGCGATAGTAACTTTTAGTACGCTGCCGTCATTTAGATCCTCTACCTGCTGTACGCTGCCTTTGCCAAATGATTTTTCGCCCATCAGAGTGGCGACTTTATTATCCCTAAGAGCTCCAGCGGTAATCTCGCTGGCACTGGCGCTACCGCCATCTATCAGTACAACTGTTGGTATGCCCTGCAGTGTATCGGTACCATCTGATTGATAGGTGCGAATAACCTGGCCGCCGCGACGTTCGGTCAGAACAGTTTTATCACTAGGCAGCCACAAGCTAGATACTTTTACGGCAGAATCTAGTAAGCCGCCGGGGTCGCCGCGCAAGTCCAAAATTATGCCGTGTACATGGGCGGCCTTGAACTTGTTGGCCGCAGCCGTGGACAGATCGGCCGTGTCCTCGCCAAAGCGTGATATCTGCAAATAACCGATGTTACCAGGTAAGATTTTAGATTTAACACTTGGTATAGAGATCGTTGCCCTGGTAATAGTAAAGCTAAGCTCTTTGTTGTTACGAACGACCTTTAGGGTCACCTTGCTACCGGCTGGGCCACGAATTTGGGTAACCACTTGATCAACACCCAGGTTGGTGGTTGACTTGCCATCAACTGATTCAATAATGTCTTTTGGCTTTAACCCCGCTTTTTGGGCTGGGAACCCATCTAACGGCGATATAACTACGATGTTGTTGTCGCGCTTGCCTAGTTCGGCGCCAATGCCACTGAATGTACCACTTAGTTGATTGCTAAAGTCAGTAGCTGCTTTGCTGTTCATGTACACGGTGTACGGATCCCCAGCAGCAGTAGCCAGGCCCTGCTTTAGGCCGTCAAGCAACTGGTCGGCCGTCAGTTTACCATCATAATCACGACGCAAGGTGTCGTAAACCTTTTGCACCGAACTTAGATCTAGTTTGGAAGATAAACCAGCGTTTTCGGACTTGTGAAATACAGAGTCACGCCCCAAACTAATCTTGCCCTGGCCTACTCCTACTCCAAGCAAGAATATAGCCGCCGCTAGAGCAACCGTAACGGCGCCACGCAGTAGTCTGGCTAGCAAACTAATACTAGGTTTTGGTTTTAACTCCATGCTCTTTTTACCTACTGTCCCTCGCATTAACTAAAGCATTATAACCAGACTATTGTATCGTCTAAAGCTGAAAACTTCTAACGAAAGTGCACAAACAACACGCCAGAACTTTTGACATCCATAGTGCTATACATACCGTTAACTCGCCAGTTCATTTGGCTGACATGAACCCAGCCACCACTCTGTACAGATTCGACATACATGGCATGTCCGCTGCCACCAGACCAGGCTACTACAGCTACTGCCCCGACCTCTGGACTATGGTCAACTCGGTAATGCCCGCCTAGGCTAGATGGCCACTGTTCGGCATTGCCTCGCCCGGCCAAATAACCAGACAAATCTATGCCCCTAGCAGCGCGATCGGCAGCATAGTGAACACACTCCCGGGCCAAATGAAGGCCCCAAGTATCATCAACCCATGAATCCCAGGTAGCTCCACAATAGTGATAACCACCACCACACCAGCTATCACCACTCAAGTTCCTAAACTCAAAAGCGCCAACCGACCCAAAACTGGCCCCACCGCCGCCGGCGGCGGCCAGGGCAGCCTGTTGAGCATTCCGCAAGTTAACGATCTTGCCATAGTTGGCCTGTATCTGTGCATTTATTTTGGCCTGTTGTGATTCGTTCAGGGACAACAAATGGTCTTTCTCGGCCTTTTGGCTAGCCAGACCATCTTGAGCATCTTTCTTTTGGCCCAATAATTTCTGAACCCGATCTTTTTGATCTTTTAGCTGATTACGAAGTGTGGTGATGGTCTGAACAGTGGTACTAATTTTGGCCTGTACAGCATTGCGGTATTCTTGTTTATCTAAAAAGTCGCTGAGGTTATTACTAGACGCCAACATCTCTATGGTGCTGATGTCGCCCTCTAGATACATGGTCTTGATACTCTGCCCCAAAGTTTCTTTTTGGTAAGCTAGTTCGGCTTCTTTTTCTTTGATCTGCTTATTAATATCGGCTATCTTGGCAGTGTAGAGATTTATCTGCTTTTGTAGAGAGTTTATCTTGCCAGCTAGTTGATCAATAGTGGTCTGCAAACTATTGGCAACACCGGCTAGTTTGTCATTTTGACCCTGTTTTTGATTATTCTGCTGCTACAGCTTGTTGATTTGGGAATCAAACGAATCGGCTCGGGCGAACGGCACCACCAAAAAACTGGCACAACTGACCGATGCCATTAGCAATAAAGCGAACTTCTTGGTAATTGTTAGTTTTGACTGTTTTTGTTTCATAGTCTTGCCCGTTTTGGCTAGCTTAGTAAACATTAGGATTATACCACGCCATTCCGTCTTTCTCAAGTCCCTCACCCTTGGGGACGACAGAAAGAACTTAGTTATTTTGCTTGGGGTCTAGAGCTTTATTTTGAAGTCTTAAATTTGAGGTATCGCCGCGTGGCTATTATGGACGATGCGGCTCCTATTAGTATACCAACCCCCAACTGCGAGGTCAAAATCAGCCAAAAATGCTTGGCTATGTAGTTGTTAGCGTACTGAATGTCTAATAGCCCCAGGCTGCTGGCATTGAAGGTTGATGACGAAACCAGAAACAAAGTATTACACAGCGTGACCGATAAAATAGCCGACACTACACCGTACAACACTGTCTCTACTACAAATGGGCCCCGAATATACCAACTGCTTGCCCCCAGTAAACGCATAATAGTTAGCTCGTCACGCCTATTGAATATGGCCATACGGATGGTGTTAAAGATAATCAACATCGACACCAGAGCGAATACGATAACACCCACAAATCCGGCTTGTCGAAAGAACCTAGTGGCCTTGGCTATTTTGTCGATAGCCTCTTTACGGTCACCAGAGTACGACGTAGCGTCGGACTGCTCAGACTTGATTTCTGGCTTTTCTAGATAATCTTTTATCTCTTGGATCCTATTGGGGTCTTTGGGTTTGACCTGCAAACTGGCTGGCAAAGGATTGGACGTTTCTGATATGGCCACAAGCAGATTTAGGTTATCTTTGTTCTGTTCTTTATATATCTGCAAGGCTTGGTCTTTGGATACATAGTTAACAGTGTCGACATTTGAGATAGCCTGCAAATCACTGATTAACTTCTTTCGCTGGGGCTCGGTAACTGTATCTTTCAGATAAACTGATACATCAATTTTGTCGGTGATTTGCTTAACAGTGTGGGTAAACGTGGCGTTGGTAATCAGCGAAAACAGCACTATCGACAAAGTAATAACCATCACAGCTATGGCCGCAATAGCCAAAGTAGCATTACGAATAAAGTTCTGCGCCCCTGTTTTGATAATGCGCCACAGCGTTATAAGCCTGTGGCTCATGATGCTTTACCCGGCTTTACGTTATAGCGTGCGTTGGCCCGATCGCTGACAATTTTGCCATCAGCAATGGTAATAACCCGACGGCGCAATTTATTAACTATGTCTTGGTTATGGGTAGTCAGAATCACGGTGGTGCCGTAGCGATTTATTTTTTCTAGCACCTTGATGACATCCCAGGCGTGTTTGGGGTCTAGGTTGCCGGTAGGTTCGTCGGCTATCAGAATCTTGGGCTGGCGCACAATGGCTCTGGCAATGGCCACCCGTTGGCGTTCACCACCAGATAGTTCTAGTGGCATACGCTTTTCTTTGCCCTTCAGTCCCACAATGTCCAGCACCCTAGGCACGGTGTGTTTGATCTCTTTGTTGCCGTAGCCTACGATCTCTAGCGCAAAGGCTACGTTTTCAAAGACGTTACGGTTGGCTAGCAGTTTAAAGTCTTGGAACACTACCCCTATCTTGCGGCGCAGCAAGGGAATATCACGGTCTTTTAGTTTGTCGTAATCTAGTCCACCAACAACAATCTTACCAGCGGTTTGACGCTCTTCGCGGGTGAGTAACTTTAGTAGCGTGGATTTACCCGCCCCACTCTTGCCAATTACAATCACGAACTCTTTGGGTTCGACGTGCAAAGTAATGCGGTCTAGGGCAGTACTATTTTGGTTATAGGTTTTGGTAACTCGGTCCAACAAAATCATGTAGAACCATTATAGCAAACTGTTTAAGCTGCAAGAGTTTCTAGCTTATAGCACCATAGCCTGGCCTTAAGCGGCTATAGACTACCCTGTTCTTTCGCGTGTTGGGGTCACATACTATGCGACGCATTTCAACTGTCGCCCGACTATCGGGTCGGTGCCACATATTGTTTACATCTTCAGCAATATCATTATCAGACCAACCCTGGGCTTTAAGTAGTAATAGGTGGTCGCCAAGCGTTGGACCGGCAACACCCATAGTATCTCGCCATTTTTGAGCCCAGGACTCTAAGTAAATCATGGCTTTTCGTAACCAAGTACCGTCCACGAGTGAACCTTTTGTGGCCTCTACCACCAAGGATGGATCAATACCATATAGAATCCTCAGGAAAGCTTGCGGCAAATCACCCAAATCTTGAGAGCCAAACTTCTCAAGCAGTTGATCGCCTTGCAAGCTTTGGTTGAGCTTGTCCGTAATCAGGTTTGCGATCTGTATGGTGGCAGTGATTGGGATGCCAAGTTGTATATCGCCCTTTTCTCGAGTATGTCGTAGCTTATCATAGGCAGCCACTATTGTCTTAGCAACTTGATCATGTTCGGCAATTTTCACAATACTAAATAAAATGACTTCTGGCATGTGATCGACAACTTCTGATAGATCCCCAAGTCCAATAAAGCCTTCCGCCCTAAGGTCCCCCTCAATCTTTTCTAATCCAGCTTTTGTAGGTTGCGGTGGCGGATTATAATCCTCTATTAGCTGCTGGCTTGGCCTATTACCAAAGCCTTCATAACCTTCATGTGCAAGCAAGGCCCGTAGCCTTACACCTGTAAATACTTCTGCTGTGTCTAGTCGATCCTCCCGTGACCTTACTAGTCCCTCTGCGATGCCCCTACAAGTCACCTGTGCTTCATCAGGCGAACGTAATTTTCTTGCTTCAATCAACTGCGTGAAAACTGGCAATACTAGTTCGGCGGCCTGTTTGGGGTCTGCCTCAGCCGTCTCAGGATTCTCTACTAAACGTACGCCGGCACTTACCAGTGCACGCGTCAAGCCACGGGGCGCTGGCTCACGCCAAACAGAGTTAACCTCTACAAAATCATAGACTTCAGTTAGCTTTGATAGCTGGGCAGTATCTTCAGCCAGTGTAGTTAGTTTTAAGAGCGTCCTTACGTAAAGTCTATGCTCATCCCGTTGTCGCAAACGAACTAAAGCTTCTTTCTTAAAGGCTTCAAAAGTAGTGTAGTTTCCCACCACGACACCCAGACCCTGAGCCTCTTTACTGGCATTTATGACATCTCGCTTATAGGCTTCGCTGGCATAGTTTTTTTTGTCAGGATCATGAAAATCATTCCAGGCTCGTCCAAACCGGAATGAAACCGAGTGCTCATACCTACCAACTATAGTATTGGGAAGCGGCTGATCTAATAAATATTGAAGTATCTCGCCCGTTTCGCCCGCCAATACAGAATGCAAATCTACTGCTTCGTTATTAGGGCCTAGGACTATGTCGCCATTATCTACGGTCATGATTATTTATATTATACCTGTTTTTTACACATATGTCAAAAACGTGACCATGTCGTTAACTCGTACTCAAGCTAACTTTCTATAAACTTATCCCGATTACTGTCCAGTACAACGTCTGGGTCACTAGGCAGCTGGGCCAAAATATATTCCAGTATCTGATCACTATCACCTTGTAAAACCCCCTGTAAATCCACAGGGTACTTAACCGCCTCGCCCGATTCCGCAGTTTGATCAAAATTATCAGTCATGTAACAGATATTATATACTTTTTCACTAATACTTCAAGCCAAGGACCCCTGTTTTGCCAGCCGACTGTGTGTTCCGGGTAAGTGTTGATGTGTGAACCTGCCCATATGAATTACCTTCGTCGATATCAAAATTTGCTGAACCATAAGCCAAACTATAGACATAAGCGTTATTTGCAAGTAAACTTAGGATCAATACTTAGAATCAATTAAGGTAAACAATGGATATTAACAGCCCCAAACAACCAAGCCCGCCAAATCCGGTTTATGAGCACCCCGCTATGGTTGCTACTAGTCCCCTTGCGGCGCCAGCCGCCCCAGCGAACAACCAACCTGCCCAGGTATTTGGTACACCCGCACCTGCTCAGCATCAGGCCACTTCGGCCGGGCTGGTAGTTTTACAGTGGTTGACTTACGCCTTTTGGGGCTGGACGGTATTGGCTCTATCATTCCTAACCAGCACAGTTATTGGTAGCTTTATGAACAATAACGACCTGGGTTCTAGTATCGCACCCTACACCATCGCCGCGGTTATAGTGTTGCTACCAATATCTGTAATCTGCGATGTCTTCTACTCTAAACATGAACCAGACAAAAAAACTGGTGCGGCTATGGTTGTCATGGTTATCCACGCTGTCTTCTTTGCGTTTTTTGGCATTGGGTCACTAATAGCTGTAGCATTCTGCCTAGTTGGATTATTTACCGACAGCTCTCAGCACACCAGCACATTAGTGGCTCTTTACAGTGCGATGATCATTGCCGTATTCTATGCAGTCACTTTTTTGAGAACCCTACACCCGGCTAAGTTTAGTTGGATCAAGCGTGTTTACAGCATATTCATGGTTGTCTTTGTTGGTGTCATTGCCATTCTTGGTTTTGTGGGCCCAGTGGCAAAAGCCCACCAGACCAAAGATGACAAGCTAATAGAGTCTGGCCTGTCCTCTGTAACCACGGCCGTAACTAACTATGCCACCACCAACAGCAAGCTCCCCGACAATCTACAAACCTTGACCCTAGACGGTGACGCAAAGACGTTGGTTAACCGCAACCTGATACGCTATACCGCAAATACACCTCCAGTCACACAATCAACCAATAGCCTCCAGAGCGCCCTACAGGCCAAAACCAACCCGGGGGTCAGCCTAAACAGTAGTTCATACCTTAATCAGTCGCAGATACCAACTGTTTACTACTACACATTTTGTGTAACCTATAAAAAGAAGTCGTCGTTCTACAACACGACACCAAACTATAGCAATTCTCTGCAAGGCGACGGCTACACCACAAGTCCAGACAGCTATTCACACCCAGCCGGTGAAGTCTGCTACAAACTGAAAACTGGCTATTAGTAACTACCCTCCCAAGGAATGTTCCAGATAGGCATCGATCAGATCGTCTAGATTGCCATCTAGTACACCGTCTATATCACTAGTTTCGTAGCGGGTACGCAAATCTTTGACCTGTTTGTAGGGGTGCAATACGTAGCTGCGGATTTGGTTACCCCAAGCTGCTTGTTCGTTGGGGCCTTTTAGGTCACGCACGTTTTGCTGGTGCTGCTCTTCTGACAGCTGGGCTAGTTTGGAACGCAAGATTGTCATGGCTGTTTCTTTGTTTTGCAGCTGCGACCTTTCGTTCTGAATAGAGACCACGATATTGGTTGGCAAGTGCGTGACACGCACTGCCGAGTCTGTGGTATTTACTGACTGGCCGCCTTTGCCGCCGCTCCTGAATACATCGATCTTTAAATCTTTGTCGTCGATTTCTACTTCGTTGGGCTGATCAATTTGCGGCAGAACTTCTACCTTGGCAAAGCTGGTTTGGCGCAAGTTATCAGAGTTAAACGGGCTGAGCCGTACTAACCGGTGCACACCGTGCTCGCTCTTTAGTTGGCCATATACAAACTTGCCACTTAGCTGCATGGACACACTTTTGATGCCGGCTTCTTCGCCATCTGATTGGTCGATAGATTTGACTTCTACATCGTGTTTTTCAGCCCAGCGCACGTACATACGCAGTAGCATCTGGGCCCAATCTTGGGCATCGGTGCCACCGGCACCGGCGTAAATACTGAGTATGGCGTTATAGCTGTCGTGTGGGCCGGCAAACTTTAGCTCGCCCCGCAAATCATCAAAATCCTTTTGGGCCTGGGTTAATTGATTGGTTAGATCGTCAGCTAGGCTGGCATCGCCCAAACTAGCCATTTCTACAATGTCTTTAATTGCCGCCTCTAATTTTTGCCAGGGCTTTACTCTAACCTCTAGACTAGATTTTTGCTTCATCACTTCCTGGGCCTGCAAATTATCAGACCAAAAATCAGCCTGACTAGACTTGGCCTCTAACTCGATTAGCTGGGTAGCCAAATCGTCGATCTTTAGCTTGCCCATGGCAGCTTGTACGCTGGCCAGCAGTTCGGTAGCAGACTTATTTACATCTTGCATAACAATCCCGATTATAACAGTCGCTGGTTCAGGACCACAGGCTAGAAATTTGAGCGTGTAGTTTGTCTACTAACTCGTTGCCTGGGCTGCCCAAGATGCCAATGCCCCACACCCCGTCCTTGAACATAGCGTTGGTGATATCCACAATCTGTTCGCGGCTAATGGCTTTGATGCGTTCTGGTACCTGATAGTAATCCTCTACCTGCTCGTCAAAAAAGTATCGATTGCTGTAGCCGCTAGCCACCCCACCGACGGTTTGCCCACTACGTTGATACCTGCCCAAGGCGTATTGCTGAGCAGCCACAATGTCATCTTGCGATATAGCGCCTTCAAACAACTGCATCAACTGCTCCACGATTATGGCAAAAAGTAGTTCGGCATTTTTGGGTGTCACTTGTGCACCAAACCACCAGTTACTACTGAGTTTAGTTTCGCCCAGCCCAGAACTCATACCGTACACCAACCCACGTTCGCGGGCCGTACCCAAGATTCTGGAATACAAAGTCTCGGTTAGCATACTGTTGATCAGCTGCAAGGCATCGCTTTCTGGCTCTGTCAGGCGGCGATTCATAAAAGTATTGATGTAAAAATATAAGTTTTTCACGCTTTTGTTGGGTATGTAGAGGGGTTTGGTGAGCTTTACTGGCTTCTCATCTGGCAGATCTAGGCGCTTGCCTTTGTCTAGTTCCATGTCATTCAGCATTTGTTTTAGCTGTTGTTGGCGAGCCTGGGTTAGTTTGCCGGCAATCACAAAACGCATGTTACTGGTGGTATGAGTCTTTTTGTAATGTTTCTTTACGTCGTCTACTGTGACGTTGTCCATCAGCTTTAGTCGCTCTTGGTCGAGCGCACAGTAAAAACCACTGGCTTGGCGCAGGGCTAGGCTGAGATGACGAAAATGATTGTTAGACCTAGATTCTAGCTCTTCGCGTACGTTACTGAATTCTGACGCGAATTCCTCGTCCAAAAACAGTGGCTTGGTGATGGCCGTTAGCAACAGTTCTACTATGCGGTCCCATTCAAAATCGGCACACTCGGCCTCGTAAATAATGTCGTAAGCATCGGTGCTGGCGTTATTGTAGGCGCCATTTTTTTCGAATTCCGCCTGGAACTGCCGGGCCCGTGGGATCAGCTCGTTGGCTCCTAGTAAAATGTGTTCCATCAGGTGTGGGGTTTCCCACTTCTTTTTTGTTACCAGATATTCACCGGCTCGGAAGTTGATTTCCATGGTCATTACCGTGGCATCTGGCACATGAATAAACAATCCACGTCCACCGTTTTTTAGCTTAACTTCTGTGACTTTGTGCTTCATAAACTTACTACTACTGTAACCTTCTGACTTCCATCTTCTACATTCTACTTTCTACGCTTACCTTTTGCCCGGCGCTGGCGTTCGGCCTTACGCGCCTTTTTGATCTTAGTCTTCTTTTTCTGGGCGGTTTCGTGTTCTTCTTTGACTGGCACAAAGTCAGTTTCATGAAATTCATCGGCCTCGATAATCCGATCGGCATTGTCTACAGAATGTCGGGCTGCCTTGGTCAGTTCCGTTTCTACTGGCGCGTTAGCCTGGCCTTCGCTGACTGGCTGAGCATTAAACATTGCATTGACGACTTCGTGGCGTAAGGTGTTCTGCATTTCCTCGAACATGTGCTGACCCTGACGACGATATTCCACCAGCGGGTCTCGCTGACCGACGCTAATCCAGTGGATACCTTCGCGCATGTGGTCCATATTTTCTAAGTGCTGCATCCATAAATTATCTAGAATCTGTAAATATATATCGCGTTCCACTTTACGCATAATCTCTGGAGTAAAGTCTGCTTCACGAGCTTTGTACAGTTTATCGGCCTCTTGGCCCAATACCTTGGCAAAAGCACTGGTTTCGGTGTCGAACAGACGGTCTAGGGTAGCACTATCAAATGGGAATGATTCGACTACTATTGATTCAAACTGATCTGTTAACATCTGTGGTGAACCAGCCAGGGCCTTGACCTCTTCAGCAATAAATAACTTTATACGCTTGCTGATATCGTTTTGCTGCAAAATCTCGCGTCGCATGGCGTAGGTAGCTTTGCGGTGGCGGTTCATGACGTCGTCATACTGAACAACATTTTTGCGCGAATCAAAATTATAGCCCTCTACCTTTTCCTGGGCAGATTCTAGACTTTTGCTGATAACGCGGTTCTCAATAGGTGTTTCGTCGTCTACTCCCAAGCGGTTCATAATGGAACCGATCCGGTCCCCACCAAAGATACGCATCAGATCGTCCTCGGTACTGACAAAGAATTGTGTCACACCTGGGTCGCCCTGACGTCCAGCACGACCACGTAGCTGGTTGTCTACACGGCGTGATTCGTGCCGTTCACTACCCATCACAAATAGTCCACCGGCCTCTTTGACGCCTTCGCCCAGCACGATGTCCGTACCACGGCCAGCGATGTTGGTGGCCAGTGTCACGGCTCCCTTTTGGCCAGCCTTGGCAACCGTAGTGGCCTCGCGCTCATTGTTTTTAGCGTTTAACATTTGGTGTGGCACACCGGATTTCTTTAGCAAATCACTCAGCACCTCGTTCTTGTCTATAGATGCGCTACCAATGAGTACCGGCTGGCCTTTTTGGTGTAGCACTTTGACTTCTTTGATAATGGCCTTGAACTTGCCCAGCTCTGTCTTATATATACGGTCTGGTCGGTCTTCTCGCACTATTGGTCGGTTGGACGGGATCTCTACCACGTCTAGTTTGTAGATCTGGTGGAACTCCTCGGCCTCGGTATTGGCGGTACCGGTCATACCAGATAGCTTTTCGTATAGACGGAAATAGTTCTGGAAAGAAATGGTAGCCAGCGTCATGGATTCTTCTTGGACTTCTACGTTCTCTTTGGCTTCAATGGCTTGGTGCAAGCCTTCGTTATAACGACGACCTTTTAGCAAACGGCCGGTGAATTCGTCTACAATCACTACCTCGCCGTCGCCAGTCACCACGTAATCTTTATCTCGTTTGAACAAAGCCTGAGCCCGCAAAGCTTGGTCTAGGTGATAAATAGTCCGGATGTTTGCCGTGTCATATAGGCCGGTGATATCTAAAACCTTTTCGACTTTATCGATACCTTCATCCGTCAGGACTACAGTTTTACGTTTTTCGTCTTTTTCATAATCGGTGTCTTCTTTTAACTGGCGCACAATTTTGGAAAACTGCGAATAAGAACTACCGCTAGTTACGGACGGCGCCGAAATAATCAGTGGCGTCCGGGCCTCGTCTATCAATATCGAGTCTACCTCGTCCACAATGGCGTAGTTCAGGGGACGTTGGCGCAACTGGTCGACCTCGCGCACCATGTTGTCACGCAGGTAGTCGAAACCAAATTCGTTGTTGGTGCCGTAGGTCACATCGGCCGCATAGGCCTCTTGCCTGGTGGCTGGTTTTAGGTGACGCATGCGTGGATCATCGTGATCTTTGTTATCAAACTTGGGGTCAAATATAAATGATTCGTCGGCGATGATAACCCCGGTGGTTAACCCTAGACGGTCATAAACTTGCCCCATCCAGCCAGCATCACGCTGAGCCAGATATTCGTTGACCGTCACTACATGTACGCCCTGGCCTGTTAGGCCATTTAGATACACCGGTAGCGTAGCTACCAAAGTCTTACCTTCACCAGTTTTCATTTCGGCCACTTTGCCCTCGTGCAGCACCATGCCACCCACTAGCTGAACATCAAAGTGCCGCTGGCCCAGAGTGCGAGTGGCTGTCTCGCGCACAAGTGCAAAAGCATCAGGCAAAATTTTGTCTAGTGATTCTTTTTTGAGTCGTTCTTTTAGTTTTTCGGTCTGGGTCCGCAAATCCTTATCGTTGAAGTTTTTGTACTTGTCGGCCAAGGCATTAACATCTTTAACCCGGCGTCGCATACGCTTGAGGGTCTTGATTTGTGGATCACCTAAAACACGTTTAACAAGTTTGTTGTTCATTCACCATCCTCTTTGCAAACTCAGTAAAATACTAGACGCAGGACCTTTATATTATAGGTTAGATTGCAGCTGACAGGTGAAGTTTACGAAAAGTTTTTTATCTTTTTGAGGTGTAACCAAGGTTACATCGATAAAAGAAAAAATCTTTGCAGCCCTTCATGTGGCGGCTGAAGCTGGCCGATGATATAAAAGTCCTGCGAATATTGTACCCCAAAGGGGTTAAATTTCAGAAGTAATTTTACCACTTTTGTGGTGGGCCTAGACTTGAGCACTTTGCGTGGGCGTAGCCTGCCCCAGACTCTTTATGTCGTTGTGTGCCCGCATAGCATCAACAAACAGTATTATGTTCAATATACCGAACCCTCGACCGCTAGTTATTAACCCCAGCACAGCCAATATGATCAGGTAAATCATCAGCCTCACTAATAGCTTGTCGCTTGTGGCAAGTGTTTGAGTATCTACCTTCTTTAGTTTGAGCCCCATCCATATCAGTATGCCACCCTGGATAAGCCCTAATACCACAGATACTGCCAGTACCTCTGTCAGATTAGACTTGGCTACAGTTAAGTTGGGGTTGTCATTACTTTTGCTCATGGCATACAATGCCAGACTCAGAATTGGCACGACTGCCACGACTAAACAGCCTAGTACTAATGACCAGGTGCCCGTAGTGTGCACGTGTTTAAGTGCTTTTTCGGTATCAGATTGTGGATTAATATTCGCAGACGCAGGTACAGGGTTTGTAGTTGGTGGCACCGGGCTAGGATTTGGTTGCGCTACCTCACCAGTAACAGGGTTTGTTTGTGTATCTGGTATTGGATTTTCTAGCATCGTTTTAAGCATAACCTCAGTGTACGTTATTTGCAATAACCTACTGGGCTACAGGAGTTGTTTTTACCGCTTTTGACCACTCCTCCTACCTATGCAGCG
The DNA here is from genome assembly GCA_038213615.1 of Saccharimonadales bacterium (SeqCode). Taxonomy (GTDB): domain Bacteria; phylum Patescibacteriota; class Saccharimonadia; order Saccharimonadales; family OMJO01; genus JBBQSV01. The sequence goes on from JBBQSV010000001.1 coordinate 49,541, forward strand.
GCTAGGTGGCTCCGGAAAACACCCATGACATGTTCGGCATATGGATCTTCTGCCAGATTAGGTAGCGAAGGCTTGGAAAAATCTATAGCCAATTTCATGTCCCCATCAGGGCGTTCTACGGTCATCTCTATTACATCTTCCCAAATTCTTGAAGCTGGCTTTTTGCGTAGTAGTCGTCTTGGTGGGTTATGCTCTAAAGTTCGCCGCATTACTACAAGCCCAAGTTCCGAATTGGCACGATGCCGTGCCCTGCCCTCTACCCGCGCCGTTATATTCACCTGCAAAGTTTGCGGATCATTATAAAACGCTGCGCATAGTTCAACATATCGCTTGGCAGCTTCAATAGCCCCTTGCTCAACGACAATTAACCCCGAGACCCCAAAGCCTGAGGGTACCTCTAGCATATCGGTAATTATTTCACTTGCCATGGTCGCAATATATTGCCACAATTTTAGAAGCAACGCAACCCTGCGTGACTGATTATCCCCGGTGGATATGTCGTTATTTCTGACACTTGCAGCAATTGATATAATTAACGTTGTAGACCCCTTATGCTGGACAAAGAACAAACCACTAATTTACAAAAGTTTTTGCTGGTACTAGCTGTGGTGGTGGGTTACTGTCTGTATGCCATCCACAGCCTGGGCATTAAGAACGGCTTATCGGTCACGGCTTTGACTTGGGCGTTCTTTGTGTATTGCACACCAGTGGCCGATGCTGGGTTTTTAGTGGCCTTCCCCATCCGGCTGATTACCGGCATAAAAATACTGCAAACCCAGATTGCGGTATGGTTTGTGGCAGCCGGCATGGTAACCCTAGCATTCATGACCAATGTACATGTTTTTGACAAAACTCCCTTGCTACAGTTGTTTCACAAAATCATAGTCGACCCCTGGCCGTTGGGGCTCATAGTGGTGCTATCGTTTATAGGTACGTATGTAAACGTACTGTTTGACGACGACATACTAGATGTGGCTGGGGCCAGGCATAAATCCAGCAAGCTCAAGTCTAAACGAGCAAAGATCTACACTATGATAGGCTTTTTTGCCGCCACCTTTGCCCTATATGCCCTACTACTGCACGTGACCCACACCAAAATCAAGATATTCTAGCCCCTGCGGCGGAGGCGCGCTAGCACACGGCGATGCAGACGCAGACTGCCCTGTTTTTCTTTGTACTTCTTTAGCTGGTTCTTTAGCTTGGCCTCTACGATATCTATCGCAGCAAACATATTTAGCGTGGCCTCTTTGGTGGCGATGGTTTCGCGGGGTAAATGCAGAACCACCTCGCATTCGCACTGTTTTTTGTCTTTGGATTTGACCTCTTTTAGAATGACCTCGGCATGGGCGCTTTCACGGGCGTGGCGTGGCAAATATTTGTCCAGGTGGCCAATTTTTTTGGTGGCGTATTTGGTAAGCTTATCGTCTAGTTTAAAGTGAACTCCGCTAACTTCTAATTTATTGATCATATTTGCTCCTTGCCCGGCATAAATGGTAGCAACACTTTGGGGATGCGCACATGGCCGTCTTTAGTTTGATAATTTTCTATGATGGCCACCATGATCCGCCCTAGCGCAAAGGCCGTGGCGTCGTTGGTGTGCAGAAACTCAGTTTTGCCACTGGCGCGTTTGACACGCGTCTTTAGGCTACGAGCCTGGAAATCAGTCATGTAGTCGGCAGTATGGGTTTCGCGGTACTTGTTTTGCCCTGGTACCCAAACTTCTATATCCACTCCGGCGGCATTTGGTTTGCCAATGTCGGCCGTACATTTATCTAGTACCTGATAATGTAGCCCCAGCTGTTGTACTAGGTATTCCTGGATGGCAATCAATAACTTATGCTCTTCTAGCCCCTTTTCGGCGGTAGAAAAAACTTCTATCTCTAGTTTGTCGAACTGGTGCAAGCGAATGATGCCCTCGGTATCTTTGCCATAAGTGCCGGCCTCTCGCCGAAAGCTGGTGGCGTAGGCCACGTAGCGGATGGGCAGCTCGGCCTCTGGTAAAACTTCGTCCATGTACATGTTGCACATGCTATGTTCGGCACTGGCGTTTAGCCACATTTCGTCATCGGCCAGTTTATAGGTGACTTCCTCGGCATTCAGCCGACCAGTGGCCTGGTAGGCTTTGGTGTTAACAAGTGCCGGTGGCAAAACTGGGATAAACGGTTTGGGGTCTAGATCCAGATTGTTGTCTTTGATGATTTTGGCAATCACTGGCTCGTCGGCCAAAGTCTGCATGGTCCACTGCATGATGGCCATTTGCAGCTCTACCAACCCGCCCTTGATGTAGGCAAATCGACTACCAGCTACTCTAGCGGCACGTTGTTTGTCTATCAATCCGCGTGGCTCTGTTAACTCCCAGTGATTCTTGGGCGAAAAATCAAAATCTGGCTTGTTTCCTACGGTGCGTGACACCACGTTGTCGTTTTCGCTCTTGCCCACTGGTACGTGGTCTAATGGCATGTTTGGCACGGCTCTAAGTAGCTGTTGCAACTCTTTGGCTAATGGCTCTAGTTCAGATTCTAGCTTGGCCAGATCAGTCTTGATCTTTTTGCCAGCAGCGATTTGATCGGCACTAGGTTTTTGGTCTGCTCCCAGCAAGGATTTGCTGTTACGCTGTTCACGAAGCTGATTGATCTTTTCTAATAACTCGCGCTGTTTTTTGTCTACCTCTAGTAGGCGGTCAATATCCACCTTTTCGTTCTTTTGGGCAGATTTTTGTTTGACCAGTTCGGCGTTGGTACGAATGAACTGAATATCTAGCATACCCTAATTATAACGCATCTACTCTGATCGGTTACTAAAGTGCACTTTACTAGATTTAAACTCCAGCAATTTCTATATTGTCAGATATAGATTAAATTTAGGGGAGATTATGAGCCACGAAGTATCAATCCATGACGCCCAAACCAGTATTTTGCGAGAGCTACTGTTTCACCCACACGCTGGCTACGCCAAATTGCAAAAGCCCACCGGCCTGGCCAGTGACCACTTTAACTTTCATATTTCTCGGCTGGTAGAACTGGGCTTGGTAGAAAAAGTATCGCGCGGGCTATACAAGCTAACTCCTCGCGGCAAAGAATACGCTAATCGTCTAGACACCGATAATAACACCGTAGAACGCCAGCCAAAAGCCGCCGTGATATTGGCCTTGGAGCGCAAAAATGGTAGCAAAAAAGAGTTTTTGTTTCAGGAACGGCTAAAGAACCCCTACTTTGGTTTTTGGGGTTTGCCTAGTGGCAAAATCCGCTGGGGCGAAACCATCACCGAAACGGCCATGCGCGAATCTTTAGAAGAAACTGGCCTAACAGCTGACTGGCGAGTAGCTGGCGTTTATCACGAACAATTTTTGCAAGAAGAGTCCCAGGAAATGCTCGAAGACAAAATATTTTTTGTGGTTCATGGCACTAACCCACGAGGTGATACGTTGGAGCGTTTTGAAGGCGGAGCTAATAAATGGATGACGTTTACCCAGGCCGACAAAAAAGACAAAAAGTTCGACAGCTTCAAGATGGAAATCGATATTTTAAATGCCAAAGACTGGTTAATCGAACGACGCACCACTTACAGCAAAGACGTGTTTTAGGGTTTTTTCTTTTTGGACTTAGATTTTACATGCGCCAGTGTTAGTTCGGTGCGTTGGCGGGCATACAGGCAGTAGTCACACTCCCCACCCATGGCAGCAGTACCCACAGCTGGCATGTCGCCCTCCAAGCAGTCTTTCATCTTTTGAATGGTCGGCTCTACCCAACTATCATTGCCGGTGTACGGGATAACTATGGTAGTAAACTCTACTTTGTTATAAAACCCATCTAGATCGGTGCGACCGTTGGCGTACACAAAGTAACCGGTGTCGTTAACTTTGAATCCGTTTTGTCGTAGCAGCCACTGATAGACTTCCATTTGGCGCTTGTAGCTAATCTGCCAATCGGCATCTAGAGTAATCTCTTTGTTCTTAGATGTAGCTTTGTAGTCCACCACAATTAGCTCGCCGTCGTCATTTATCCAAACATCATCCACCGCGCCAAAGATGTGCAGATTTGTTGGTTGATGCAACGCGGTTACACCGGTGAAGTTGTGTCGCCACTTGTCTAGGTCTTTGTGGGCAAACGGGATGGCCTTGATCTGATTGTCGGTCATCATTGGGTGCGGCTGGGCTTTTTGGCGGTAGTCATCAAACTCTTTTTTGAACAGTTCGTCTATAGCTTTGTTGATCTGAAACGGTGGCCCACTGGGTCGTTTGATCTTTAGCCGGGCATCTAACCAAAAACAACGCGGACACTGCATAAACAGCTCTATTTTGGATCGTGACAGCTTGAATAAATCAGCCTGCCCTGGCTGATATGGTTTGTTGCGCTCTGCCCAGTAATTTCCTGCCATAGAGGTATATTGTAACAAGCCGTAGACGACTCTTGGCTAAACTATGTGTTGTTTTATTTGGCCAGGCCGATGATCAGCACAGCAGCTAGAGCTACACGGCTAACTAGATTTACAAAAACGTGATTTCGCTCAACGAATAGGTAATCCTTGAAGGCTTTTTTGCCAGCTAAATTCATTTTGTAGTTCAAAGCGATAGCCACAACTGATAGCAGCAGGATTGCGAATGAAGCGTAAACGTACCAACTGGCCCGAATCATGCCATAAACCATGGTGCCCACACCACTGTTGGCTAGCCAAAACAGCGGCATCACCAAACAAACAGCCGCCAAAATGTAGAACAACCAAGCTGACTTTTTAGTTACTACGGTCTGCTTTTCGGTAATCCACATTAGAATAAAGCCAATTGCTGTTAGCGTACCGGTCATCTTTAGCGCAGTTAAGTCGTGCCAACCATAAAGCATGCCAACTAAGGTGTAGATAGCCGTTCCAACAACGGCCATGTCGATCCAGCGCCACAGGTTTACTTTGCCCTTTAGAACTTTTTGATAACTTTTTTGCCATTTGGTGGCGTTTAGTAGCGGTACAACGGCTGCCAGAACAAAGGTAACAACCACAAACCACTTGATACTCAGGTCCATAACTAATTTGCTAGCTGGAACAATTTGCTGTTTGGCCAAGCTGTCTTGAGTTAGGTGGGCCAAGGTGATAGGAAAAGTCTGGTGACCCATAAAAACTCCGGCCAAAATTGCCGCTACCAAAAACAATACCCCGCTCGCCAAGTTTAGGCGCTGCAATTGCAGCTTGTAATCCACTTTCTTACTCATTGACACAATAATAACACAATACTATCGACTGGCAACTAATTAGCCAACCTCACCTATGAATGACTTAACTAAGGCCTTGTTGACGTCTTTTGGTTTAGTGATGCCCTGACCCATTAGCCACATCAACTTAACTTCGGCCGTTACATCAGTCATAATGCTGGCTTGGCCAGCTCCAGCTTCCAGAGCGGCTCGGCCAGTCTCGTAAATCTCGGGGACCGTTTTACCACCGATAAATTTAGTAGCAATCACGGCCGGCTTGCCTAGTTTAACTGTCTCTTCAATCACTGGTAGCAACGAATATTTACCCTCTGATGGTACATTACCGGCACCTAGTGACTTCAAGATCAACGCACTGCACTCATCGGAACGCACGATCGATAACAAAAGTTCCGGGTTTAAACCTGGTCTAACATTTATACTAACAATCCCGTTTGCAAAGTTAAGCTTTGGATTTAATCTAGATGGAGATAATTTAACGTTCTTCTTTTTAAGGGCCAAAGGGCTAAATGTAATATCGGTAGCCGAAATGTCCGCTAAGTGGGGAAAAGCCGGTGAGTCAAATGCATTAAACTTGGCCTCGCTAATCTTTATAGTGCGGTTAGCTCGCAAGACTACAGCCGAAAATACAATCATTACCTCGGCAACCTTGCAATCAATGGCCTCCGTCAAAGTCCTAACCGATCGCTCTAGGTTTACTCTGGCATCATTACCCGGGTCTACCATTGGTAACTGCGAGCCCGTAAAGACGATGGGTTTTCCTAAAGAATCACCAAAAGCCATAGAAACGGCCGTTGCAGTGTAAGCCATAGTGTCAGTACCGTGAGTTACTAAGATACCATCATAACTAGAATAAAGTTCAGCGATTTTACGGATCAACAGCTGCCAGTTTTCGGGCGTCAAATTAGTACTATCTTTATTTAGCAAATCAACCACAGTCAGATCAATACCCATCTTCTGTAAACCTGGAACGTGTTCTAGTAGCTCTTCGGCTGATGTAGCTGGTGCTAGGGCGCCCTTGTCATTCGGCACCATAGCAATAGTGCCACCGAAACCGATTAGGACTATGCGTTTGTTGTTTGCCATTAACTAATATGTTAAAGGATTCTGAGTTTTATGGCTAGCCTAGCGGTTGATAAGGTACGTGGCACATGCCACGACCAGTACGCTGGGCATATTTTTGGTGATAGTCTTCCGCTTCGTAAAATTCACTGGCCTTGGTGATTTCTGTAACAATTGGTTGTTCAAAGTCTTTTTGGCTAGACTGTTTTACTTGCTCTGCAATAACTTTTTGTTCGTCATCAAAATAATAAATGGCCGAACGGTATTGATCCCCAACATCTGGGCCCTGCCCATTTAACTGCGTGGGATCATGCATTCTAAAAAATTGCATCAGAATGGTTTTGTAGTCCGTCCGTTTGGGGTCAAACTCTATTAGTACTGCCTCGGCATGGCCAGTATCTTTATAACAAACGTCCTCGTAACTCGGGCCGGTGGTGTGACCTCCTGTGTAACCTACTGTCGTCTTCATCACGCCTGGTACTTCGTCAAAGTAAAACTGAACTCCCCAAAAACACCCTGCCCCCAATAACGCTTTTTGATCAGCCATTACTTTTTAGGCTTCGATTGTTTTTTGAACACTTCTGGGTAGATGGATTTGGTGACTTCATCAACTTCGGAACGAAGTTGTGGAAATGGCACACCTTCGCGTGCAGTTACGCCCTCGAACATCCAAAATACACGTTCTGAATAACCAAGCCCACAAGTTGGCGGCATGCCGTATTCCAGCATTTCTACATAATCGACATCTAACATTTGAGCTTCACTATCACCTGCCTGCCGCATTGCTTCTTGTTCCAAGAATCTCGCTAGCTGATCTTGGGGGTCATTTAACTCTGAATAGCCATTACACATCTCACTACCGGCAATGACGGCCTGGAAGCGCTGAGCACTGTCAGGGTCCTCGTCACTAACCTTGCTAAGCGGAGAAATAAACGCCGGTGTGTTGATTAGCCAAACAGGTCCAGCCACATCTTTGCGAATATTTTTCCAAAGCTTATCGATCCCACGAACTTTGTTGTCTGTTTGTTCGACTTCTAGGTTATTCTTGGTCAACAGCTCCTTAACCTCAGCCAGACTACACTCGTGAATATCCAGATCGTAATGTTTCTTTAGCGTGTCGGCGTAATCCCACTTTTCCCAAGACTTTTCCATATCAACTTCGTGACCATGCACTTTGAATTTCAGTGTGCCAAAGGTTTGCTTTAGCACATCCGTAAACATTCGCTCCATCATAGCCATGCCGTCCTGCCAGTTAGCGTAAGCCCAGTACCACTCCATAGCCACGTGTTCTGGTAAATGCTCGTCGCTATAATTTTCATTACGAAAGCGTGGACCAATATCAAATACTTTTTCATAGCCACCACCAATAAGTCGCTTCAACGGCAACTCGTGGCTGATACGCAGATAAAAATCTTGATTCAGTGCATCCATGTGAGTTACAAACGGAGTGGCATCTGCCCCGCCAGTGGTGTGTTCCAGCACTGGGATATTAATTTCTACAAAATCCTCTTTTTCTAGGAACTGCCGGGTAGCCTGCCAGAACTTACTGCGGCGCAAAAACCGCTCGTAAACATCACAGTTCACGTTAGTGTCTATGTAGCGGCGGCGCAGGCGCTCTTCTTTATTAGTAAAGCCGTCTTGGGCGCTGGGCATCGGCCGCAATGCTTTGGTTAGAATCCGCAATTTGCGCACGTTCACAGACACTTCACCAGTTTGGGTCTTTATGACCTCGCCGTCAGCCTGCACAAAGTCACCACTATCTAGAAAGTTCAATTCGTCTAGGCCTAGTTGACTATTTTTGGGGTCCAGTTTGGCAATCTCGCCGTCACGTATAAATAACTGCAGACTGCCGCTAGCATCGCGGATCACCACAAAGGCAATTTTGCCAATTTTGCGGATGTTCACAATCCGACCCACAACAGATACAGATTTGCCCTCTAGCTTGGCAAAATCGTCAATAATTTGCCGATTGTGATGGGTGCGTACTGAGTCACTAGGGTACGGATTGACCCCCAATTTGCGTAGCTCATCTAGCTTGCGCAGGCGCTCGTTGCGGTAATCTTTTAGTGTAGACATTGCTAATTAGTATACAGTCTTGGCCTGCGGTTTACAGCTGCTTTGACCAGCTAGCTGATTTCGGTAATTTTGTACTTGGTAGATTCGGCGGGAGTTTTGATCTCTACAGTGTCGCCCACGGTCTTGCCCATCAATGCCTTGCCAATTGGTGATTCGTCAGAGATCTTGCCGTTTAGCGGATCGGCCTCTACTGTGCCAACCACTTGCAAATCTTTGGTCTTGGCGCCAGATTTTAGCTTTACCTTAGAACCCAGCTGAACTTTGTTATCGCCCTTTGGTTTACCGATAACCTCCACATTGATCAAAATGTTGTCTATTTCGGCTATGCGGCTCTCGGCGCGCTCTTGTTCGTCACGAGCAGCACCATATTCGGCGTTCTCTGTTAGATCACCGAATTCACGAGCTGTTTTGATACGATCAGCCACAGCCTCGCGCTGGGATATTAATTCAGCGTGCTCTTGCTCTAGCTCATCCACGCCCTCTTTAGTCAATTTAAATTGTTTTTTCATAATTAACCAACTCTCCAGTTACCATTTCATAGATGTTATCGGAGGTTTTTGTCTCTCTTTACGCAGGGATTATAGCAATTTGTAGCTAGGCAACCAACTTTTTTAGTAATTCTTCCCTGGAAAGCAGTTCTGACTCCTGGGCCGTCCGCTTTTTCAGCTCGTATTTAGATTGCTCTAAGCTTTTGTCGCTGACCACCACCCGGTAGGGCAAACCTATCAGGTCGGCATCGGCAAACTTCTCTCCAGCACGCGCATCACGGTCGTCATACAAAACTTCTACACCCTTTTTAGTTAGTTCGTCGTACAGATCATCGGCTGCCTTGACCACGTCTGCACCATCACCGAGTCGCGCCAAATAGACTTTGTACGGGGCAATGTTTTCTGGCCAGACCAGGCCACGATCATCACTAAACTTCTCCGCTATGAGCCCCATCACTCGACTAACTCCGAATCCATACGACCCCAGGTGAACAAACTGCTTTTTACCGTCCTCGCCAGTAAACGCAAAATCCATCCGTTCGCTTTTGTCTGTCCCAAAGTTGAATATGTTGCCTACCTCGCTACTCTTTACCTTCTCTAACTCATCACGCTTGATGCCTAATTCTTTTAGATTCTTGTCGTCCAATACCTCTTCGTTGACTGCTAAATTCTTGGCCCGGTGCAGGTAAATAGTGTCTTCGCCGGCCTCACAAACAGTCTGGAACTCGTGGCTAAACTTGGTAAATGCCCCACCACTGGCAAAAGTTACGTACGTATCTTTGCCTATGCCTAGTCGTTGGTATATCTTTTTGTAGGCTTCGATCACTCTGTTGTAGTACACATCGTGTTGTTTTTCATTGGCGCTTAGCGAGTACATATCTTTCATGATAAATTCCCGCCCGCGTAATATGCCGCTCTTGGACCTCAGTTCGTTGCGCAATTTTACCTGAAACTGATACACGCTAATCGGCAGGTCTTTGTAGCTACTGACGTGCTTTTTGGCCATTTCGACAATTGGTTCTTCGTGTGACCAAGCCAGACCGATCTCGCTCTGGTCTTTTAGTTTGGTCTTGAACCACACATCTACGACCTTATCGTCCCAACGACCGGTTGATTCCCACTTTTCTTTGGCCTGGAGGTTGGTCATTATTAACTCTTGGCTATCAACAGCATTCATTTCTTCGCGGACGATTGATTTAATGTTTTCTATTACCTTGAAACCCAAGGGTAAAAAGGCATAGACTCCAGCCATTTCTTTATCAATGTAGCCAGCCTGGATCAGTAATTTGGCGTTCTTGGCTGTTTCATCAGCTGGAACTTCCTTACGGGTCTTTGTGAATAGTTTAGACGATCTCATGGGAGTTATTCTATCACGCGGCTAAAAAGTGAGTACCTGTTTTACCCGACATAACATCTTTGTAATCGGCTCCTGAACCGGCTATGTACGCATCTATCCCATTTTTGGCAGCATCTATGGCCGCCTCTACTTTGCTGAGCATACCTTGCCCACGCTCGTTGTATGGACCAGCCCAAGATTTGACCTGGTCATGTTGTTTGTCATTATTGGCGACTTTACGAACCAAGCTGGACGATGCATCCAAGAGCCCGTAGGAATCGGTCAAGAGCAACACCACATCGGCTTGCATTAGTTTGGCAATATGCGATGCTAGACCATCGTTGTCGCCGCCGTAAGCCAACTTGGCCAGCTCCTTCACACTCAGGGCATCATTTTCATTCACCACCGTAATAACCCCTAGTTGCATGCTATTTGTTAGGGCAACCTTTAGGCTCTGATGTTCTGTGGTATCGGCTATTTCGCGGTGCGTCACCAATAGCTGGCCCGCAACCATGTCTAGATCGGCAAAAACTTGCTGCCAAGCTACCACCAAGCCAGCACTACCTATCATGGCCAGGATCTGTTCGTCCTCGATCGGCCTACCCCTCGCTGTCAATTCCTCCCGGGCCAGGGCTATGGATCCAGACGTGACTAAAATCACACTAAACTCAGCGCTTAGCTTGGCTACCTTTTGGGCGTAGGCCTCTAGTTTGGATTTATCAATCACGCCACCAGTGACAATGCTAGAGGTACCGTATTTGACTACAGCGATAGGTTTACTCATAACTTAGACCTAATTATAACTGATGATGGTTGTTAACTCAGGTGAAAGATAAACAAGCTGGCAAAGGCGATGGCGTTTTTTATGGCATGCAGCAGGATGCCCGGCCACAAGCTGCCTGTCTTTTCGCGTACATAAACTAGCACCATAGACAGCACAAATGTATCAATAGCTGCCACCCACAAAAGTGGCCGGCCACTGCCAAACTGCAAGTGCGCAGTAGCAAACAACACACTAGTGCCTAGAGCTGCCACAACTTTTGGCAAATTCTTTTTTAGGCTAGTGTACAAAAAGCCACGACACAAAATCTCTTCGGCAATTGGTGGCAAAACCACCAGACTGATAAACACTAGCACCAGCCCAAATCCAGATGTGGAACTGCCAAAAGCCAACTGTTGGTGCTGATCAACATTGATTTGCGGAAATAGATTGTGCGCCAGCGTAAGCACCACTATATAAATAGGTAGATAGGCCCCAAAGGCTGCCAGTGCGTAGGCAATGTAGGTCAACTTTGGACGATCCAAACCGATAAAATTCAGCCCCGTCTTGCGGCGCCTTAGAAACGCCACAATACCCAACACGGTTATAGATTCAACTGCCAAGATAGACAAAAACTCTACCGTCACAGAACTATTTAGCCGGTCTATGGTAGCCTGGTGATCACCACCCAGGGCTATTACCACTGCCGACAGCACAAACCCAACCACCAGCTGTGATCCAAAAAATACTGCTACAGAATAGACCAGCCCCGTCAGGCTACTCCAATTTATTAACCCCGATTTTGGCGGGGCTGGCAAGTCTGCTTCTGGTGCACCGGCAGGCTTCATTAGTGCCGCGTTATATCAACTATAGTAATCAAAACAACCAACGTCATCAGCACTAAAAAGCCAGTGCCGTGGATGCGTTCCTCTGTTTGTTTGCTGAGTGGCCTACGCATAGCCCGATAAAGCAGTGTCACAAACAGCCGCCCGCCGTCCAATGCCGGTATGGGCAACACATTAATGAGTGCTAGCGTCAGCGATATGATAGCAATAATCATCAATATAAACTGATAGCCCAAAACACTACCGTTTTTCAGTAACATAAACACCCCTACTGGCCCCGATACTTCGCTACTGGCCGCAGCAAAGTGACGACTAAAGACATTCGATATCGCACCTCCAAGTCCCTTATAGGTCAGTACAGTGAATTGTTTGATAAGCCCAGCAGCAACTATTGGCGCCGACCAAGTGGACCTAGTTAATTCAAAGGTAGTTGGTGATATGCCCAGGTAGCCTTTTTGACTACTATCGGCTTGGTCACGAGACATCAACTGCACACTAACAGTTTGCAAGAGGCCGTTATGCCGATACTCTATCTGTACTTTTTTACCAGCAAATTCATGGGTTAACGCTGGCAAGTTTTCGGCCGCTTGAATAGTGTGCTGACCCTGGCCCGGCAGGCCGATGCTTTCCATGCGATCCCCGGGCTTTAGCCCGGCGGTCTCAGCCGGCGACCCGGGCTCGACATAACCAACTAACACATCGTTTCTAAGGATCTTGGTATCTCTGCTAACGCTAAACTGATTGTCTACTATTTTTGGCATACCCACCAATGCCAAAAACGTCAGCATCCCAAATGCCACAATTACATTCATTGCCACACCAGCCAGCATAATTCTGACCTTAGCCCACAGGGGTGCAGCACCATAGCTGCCCTTTTCTTTGGCCGAATCGTTTTCGCCCTTTAACTTCACAAAACCACCTAGTGGTAGCCAATTGAGCGTATAAAGCGTACCCCCTTTTTTGAATAACTTTTTTGCTCGTGGCGGAAAGCCCAGACCAAACTCTTCTACTTCTACTCCACTGTGTCTGGCTGCCCAGAAGTGCCCCAGTTCATGCAAAACTACTAGGCTGACAAATAAAATCAGCGCCAAAACCAGTAACATTACTTGCCAAACCTCCGCTGCCGACGCGAAAATTCGGCCAAAGCTTTGTCTAGATCGGCCTCGTTAAACGCTGGCCAATTTTTTTTAATAAATAGCAGCTCTGAATAGGCAGCCTGCCAAAGCATAAAGTTACTAATACGCTGCTCGCCAGAGGTCCGAATTAGCAGGTCAATATTGGGAATCTCTGGGTGATATAACTGATCAGACAGAGCTTTTTCGTTAATCTCATCCTGCGACAATCCCTGGCCGACCAATGCTTTAACAGCATCAATGATCTCTTGCTGCCCACCGTAGTTGAAACACAACGCCAAGGTGCCTTTGGTGTTGTCTTTGGTCTTTTCCTCGGCCTTGTGAATAGTCTTTAGGATTCGGTGTCGCAATCCGTCACGGCGGCCCATTATCACAATCCTGATTCCTTCATTGTGCAGGCTGTCCATATATCTACGAACAGTGCCATTTATCAGCCCCAGCAACGGCTTAACCTCTTTATCCCCCCGATCCCAGTTTTCGCTAGAAAATACAAAGACCGACACTACATTTACACCTTTTTTAAATGCCGCACTAGCGATTTTTTCTAGAGTAACGGCGCCCTCTCGGTGGCCCTCGATTATCGGCAGATCATTTGCTGCAGCCCAGCGACGATTGCCGTCTAAGACAAAACCAATATGATTTGGCACGTTTAGTGTTTGTGACATGTCCAGCTATTATAGCAATAATAATCACCTAAATCACTGTGGACTATGCGAGGCTAGGTGTCTTTTGACAGATAATTATGAATGTCAGTAAAGAACAAACTAGCAATACCCCAAATCAACGGTAACCAAACTGGTATACCCAAAAACTGCGGGTTACCATAGTGCCAAGCACCCGCTCTGATACAAATAATCTCAGCCAAACTGCCAGCCACTGCACAAAATATGAAGCTTTTAATATATTCCCAATGCGTTACAAGATTCATAAGCAGAGAGACGACAACCAGTAACGAGCTCACGATATATGTTTGACGCCAAAACATTACAACCACAAGGAAAGCCATCAAAAAGCATATCGTTTGGGGTAGCTTGGCTTTAAACATCTGGGTTGCTTACAGGCTCATGATTTCGGATTCTTTGGATTTGGCGGCCGATTCGGCCAAACTTTTGGACTGGCTCATGGCATCGTCTACTTGCTGACTTTGGCGTTTGGCGTCGTCCTCGCCCAGTTGTTTGTCTTTTTTAGCTTTGTCTACAGCATCCATGGCCTCGTGGCGGGTGTTACGCATGGCGATCATGCATTCTTCTAATTTGGTTCCTACCTGTTTGGTGATTTCACGACGACGTTCTTCTGTTAATGAAGGAATTGGTACACGCACCACTCGGCCATCATCACTAGGGTTCAGACCCAAGCTCTGGTTGTCACGGATAGCTGCAGTAATAGCAGCTATGTTGTTAGGGTCAAAAGGACTAATCTGAATAAGCGTAGGCTCTGGAGTGGTAACCGTGGCAGCTTGATTCAGCGGCAACTGGGTACCGTAAGCCGCTACCATGACGCCGTCTAACATACTGGGATGAGCTCGGCCTGTGCGTAGCTTTTTTAACTCGTCCTCAAAATGTGTAACAGCAGCTTGAAACTTGGTCTTGGCGGCGTCAACAGCTTGGTTTGGATTCATGGTTATAATTTTACCCTAAGTTGATAATTTAGCTATCCGCTTGGGGGTCAGAGACTCCGCCAATGCGGCTCCATAGGCAAGAATCTACACGATCACTATCTGCGACTGGTGCATCGTAGAGTGCCAGCATATCGTCTACTAGGTCCCGATTTGGCTTTGCCCCGCGGTTTAGGTCTATAAAAACCTGCTCTAGCGCCAACCTAGTAGCCGACGAGCAAGCGCGTGCCGGACATGTTATGCATAACTCATCCGTACCGAGCTGATCTCTCTCGAGATCACACAGCTCCTGCCGGACCAGCCTGCCGTCCCTTTCATCCACATAAGTGCCTGTTACAGCGCCAGGCACAGGACTATGCACACCCTCAAACAAAGCAATCTTGTGGTCTTTTCGCCCCAGAAAACTCATAGACTATTCTGAGACTTCACCCAGAGCCATACGGTCAAAGCGCCGAACTACGATGTTTTCGCCCAGTTTGGCAATGTGCTCTTTGACGTAATCACCTACCGTTTGGTCGGGGTTTTTGACAAATGGTTGGTCTAGCAGACAGCGTTCGGCAAAGTGCTTTTTGAGCATACCCTCTACGATGTTATCAATCATGTTGTCGGGCTTGCCTTCGCCTTTGGCCTTGTCGGCAAATTCACCTGTTTTGGCTTCTTTGGTAGCAGCATCTACTTGGTCGACACTAACAAATTCTGGGCTACTAGCAGCTATGTGCATGGCAATGTCTTTGACCATGTTGGTAAAGACTTCGTTGCGGGCCACAAAGTCGGTTTCGCAGTTCACTTCTACCAACACGCCAATCCGGCCGTCGTGGTTGTAGTTACCGATTATCCCGGCTCGAGCTTCTCGCTCACCACGTTTCTCGGCCTTGGTTAGGCCCTTTTTGCGCATGGCGGCTAAGGCTTTATCAAAATCACCTTTGGATTCCTCTAGGGCGCGTTTGGCATCAGTTAACCCCACACCCGTCAGGTCTTTTAGCCGCTTGATATCATCTATAGAAATAGCCATATTATCTGTCCCCTTCATGTATCACGCCCAAGTCTAGCATTACATCACATAATTCTAACTGGACAGCCCGCTCTCGCACTTCCTCTTCAGACAAATGTGGTGTGCCATGACTAACATAATGTGCGATAGCGTCGAGCCTGCGGCCTAATTCAGCTTGCCTTTCAGCACCTGCCGGAAAGTCGGCGATGTTACCTGAGTTCATAGCCATTATTTTGCCTCCGTTTTAGCTTCCACCTTTTCATCTTTGTCTGGAGCGGGAGCCTTTTTGGCAGCCTGGCCTTTGCCGGCTTCTATGGCTTGTTTGACATGGTTGGCTACCAGCTGAATGGCACGGATGGCATCATCGTTGCAAGGGATTGGGTACTTAATAATCGATGGATCGGTGTTGGTGTCTACCAAAGCTACCACTGGAATGTTTAGCTTGATGGCTTCTTTTACAGCGTTGTGATCGTGCAGTATATCTACTACAAATACGGCACCTACTTTTGGCGCCATATCTTTAATACCACCATAGATGCTGTTCATGGCGTCGATCTCTTCCTGGTAACGCTGTACTTCGAGCTTGCTATATTTATTGGCTAACTGGCCGCTCTCCATCTTGGCTTCTAGGTCTTTGAGGTGTTTTACGCGGCCACCAATGGTGTTGCGATTGGTCAACATGCCACCCAGCCACCTTTGCGTAACGTAGGGCATAGTGGTTTCGTCGGCCAGTTTTTTGATAATGTCCTGAGCCTGGCGTTTAGTACCGACTAGCAATACTTGCTTGCCGTCAGTCACAATCTGCTGAATAAAATCCAGAGCTGTTTCTAAGCCCTCTACAGTCTGAGTTAGGTCAATAATATGGCTACCGTCACGCTTGGAGTGAATGTAGGGCGCCATTTTGGGATGCCAACGACTGGTCTTGTGACCAAAGTGCGCACCGGCCTCTAATAGTTGCTTGATATCTACAGTATTTGTAGCCATGATTTTCTCCTTTATCTTCACCCTGGGTACCCGTATGTTCCTGCACGGAGTGCATACGAGAGGATCAATTCCCTGGGCTGCTTAATAATTGATGAGTTAATTGTAACAGATACAGACAATCCTGACAACCGGTGTTGATTATGTCGGCCTGATCTGTTAAACTAGCCTAGCAATGAAAAAGGGACTTCACCCAGACAATTACCGACCAGTGGTCTTTCAGGACCTCAATAACGACTGGTCTTTTTTGACACGCTCTACCGCCGTTACTGACGAAACTATCAAGTGGGAAGACGGTAACGAATACCCGCTAATCAAGGTACATATTTCTAGTGCTAGCCACCCGTTCTTTACTGGCCAAGAAAAACTAGTTGACGTAGAAGGCCGCGTAGACAAATTCAAGGCTCGCCAAGAAGCCGCCAAGGCTCGCGCCGAAGCCATGAAACATGCTGCCGGCAAAAGCCGTACCAAGACCCTAAAGGTCGACGAAACTCAAAAAATCGGTTCTAACCAAACAGCCAACCGTTAGCTAGCCACACCAACCTCAATCACTTCTATTACCTATAGAAGTGATTTTTATTTATACTAATCAAGGAACACTAATGGAAGCCAAAGAACAATCTCTGCGTCAAGAACTAGCCGACCTGCAGACCCGCTTGCAGGATCCATCTATTTTTGCGTCCAAAGATTACCCCAAACTGGCCCGCCGCCAGAGTCAATTAGAAGAGTTAATTCGGCTATTTGATGAATCTGCCACCCTACGTAGCGCACATGACCAGGCCCAAGAACTGGCTAGTGGTGCCGATCCAGAAATGGCTACCCTAGCAGCTGGCGAACTAGAAGAGCTAGATCAAAAGATTCAGGTCAACAGCGACGCCCTAAACGAGGCCCTGACCCCCAAAGACCCCAATAACGAGCGTGACGTAATTGTAGAGATCCGGGCAGCGGCTGGCGGCGATGAGTCTAGCTTGTTTGGCGGCGAACTGTACCGGATGTATGCCCGCTGGGCCGAAAACCACAACTACAAATTAGAACTCATCAGTGAAAGCCCCAGCGAAGCCGGCGGATTCAAGGAAATAATCTTTGCCGTCCGCGGCGAAAATGCCTACAAAAACCTCAAGTTCGAGGCCGGTGTTCACCGCGTGCAACGTGTGCCAGTCACCGAAAGCCAAGGCCGCATCCACACCAGCACAGCTACTGTAGCCATCATGCCCGAGGCCGAAGAAACCGATATAGAAATTAACCCCGCAGATTTGAGGATCGATGTATTTAGATCTGGTGGCCACGGTGGTCAGAGCGTCAACACCACCGATTCAGCCGTGCGCATCACCCACTTGCCCTCTGGCCTAGTGGTCGCCAACCAGGATGAAAAATCGCAGATCAAAAACAAGGCCAAAGCGCTAAGTGTGTTGCGCTCCCGTTTGTTGCAACTAAAGATAGATCAAGAACAAAAAGATTTATCCGATGCTCGTCTAAAACTAATCGGGTCTGGCGACCGCAGCGAAAAGATCCGGACTTATAACTACCCCCAGGACCGCATTACAGATCACCGCATTGGCTACAGCCGCTCCAATTTGCCCGGCGCACTGGATGGCCAAATAGATGACATCATCGAAAAACTTCAGACTGCTGAACACGAACTTTTGAGTCATGAAGGTTAAGGCCTGGCTAGAAACTAGCACTCAGAAACTAAAAAAAGCTGGCATTGCCACCGCCCGCCTAGACACTCTGGTGCTGCTGGGCGACACCTTGGCGGCCGATAAAAGTTACGTTCTGGCCCATTTGGACCTCAGCCTTACCCTAGCTCAGCAAAAGTTACTGTCTAGTAAATTAAATCAGCGTTTACGCCATTTGCCACTGGCCTACGTCCGAGGTAAAACCGAGTTTTATGGTCGTGATTTTTTGGTAAACAAAGATACACTAGAGCCCCGACCAGAAAGCGAAACCATGATAGAACTTTTAAAAAGTCTAGGCCTGGCTGCCAAGACCCTGATTGTCGACGTAGGCACCGGTTCTGGCGCTTTGGCTATTACTGCCAAGTTAGAACTACCAAAAATAAAAGTGATCGGTACCGAGATATCCAAGCCAGCTCTAACCATTGCCCAAAAAAATGCCAAAAAACTCGACGTTGATGTCAAATTCCTGCAGGGTGACCTCCTCCAACCCCTACCAACTTCCTACTTCCAACTACCAACTACCCTTCTCTGCAATTTACCGTATGTACCAGACAGCCACACTATCAACCAAGCCGCCATGCAGGAGCCAAAGCTAGCTATCTTTGGCGGATCAGATGGGTTAGATCTATACCGGCAACTATTTGATCAAATTACCGAGCGGCCACACAAACCCAAATTTATACTGACCGAGTCTTTGCCACCACAGCATCAAGAACTAGCTAAGATTGCCCAGAATCATGGCTATAACCTAAGCAAAACCGCCGACTTCATCCAGCTGTTCACCAAAAGCTAATTGCCAGTCATGGCCGCCAAAGTGGCCGACAGTGTCAGGGTTTTGCCATCACGAATGACAGTCAATGACACCTTATCGCCCACCGACTTACTGCCAACTATGGATGTCAAACTGTGCGTGTCGTCTATGGCTACGCCGTCGATCTTGGAAATAATATCTTTTTCTTGCAAACCAGCTTTGGCAGCCGGACTGCCACTCAGTATCGACGAACCACCCTCAGAACTAGGTGCCACGTAAGCACCACGCTTGACTGGCAAATTATAGCGATAAGCGTAATCATCGGTTAGCGATACGTATCGGATACCCAGGTAAGGTCGTTCTAACTTACCGTTAACCAAAACACTTTTGATTAAGCCCTGAACGTCATTTATAGGTATAGAAAAGCCGATGTTCTGCGCCTGGCCACCAGCTAACGCTGTATTAATGCCAATTACCTGCCCGCTCATATCTACTAGTGGGCCACCCGAGTTACCTTCGTTGATAGCCGCATCGGTCTGGATCAGATTTTGCAGGGTTTCACTACTACTACTACCACCCTGATCACCGGCTTGTATATCACGACCAAACCCAGACACTATCCCAGAAGTCACCGTGTTTTGGAACTGGCCCAACGCGTTACCGATTGCTATCACTTTATCACCTACCTGCGACTTGCTAGAGTCTCCCAAACGCAAAGGCACCAACTTCTTACCCTGAGTATTCTTGATTTTTAAAAAAGCTACGTCTAGCGGGTCACTGTCTGCTGTACGACCCAGAACTTCTACGTCCTTTAACTCCGTACCGTCCGATAGCGTCACGCTGACTGAGGATGTACCACTGGGCACCACATGTCGGTTGGTAATAATAATCCCACTAGAACTGATAACAAAACCTGTCCCCGCACTTTGCTGACTAACAGGCTGGGAAAAACCAAAGGGGTCGGCCTGCACGGATTTGCTCGTAACGTTTACAGACACCACACTAGGGCCTACTTCTTTGGCTATGGTGCTGATTAGTTGTCCCTCGTTCAACACTACTCTTTGTATGTTGGCGCTGCTTTTACTGTGATAGTTTGACCCAGCAACTCCACCGGCAAATCCCCCACCGCCCACTAACAACAACAGCACTACCAAGCCAACCATTTTTTTATCAGCCTTTCTGACGGTAGCCCGGCTGGCACTATTTAACTTATCTCTAATCTGCATATTATCTAACGGGCTCAGTGGCATGATGTTCCTCCAAAACTTAATACTTTGGGTAAGCTTTATCACCCCAACCTGAGAAAACAAGCAAAACTACTATAACGGCAATCATCACAAATATGATTTGCCGCCGCCAAAGTGTCGATAATTTGTCTGTCTCGTCCAAATAATACAAACTGGCGCAGCCAAAACCGATGATGCTCAGTAACAAAGCCGCCTGGGCCAGGAATCCATAATAAATCAACCAATGCGCCAACACCCAGGCCAGTGATGCGCTAAAATAACCCCAGGTGTAGGCGTACAACGGCGAGTTTGGCTCGTCAAAACTAGTAAAAAAATGCCTGGCCGCCAAGTAGCTGATACTCCAGACACTGATAACTAATATCCAGGCGCTAACATCACCCCACGCAATAAACAAGGCTGTCAGGGCCAGCGTTTGGGCTACAAATGCCTGGATTGATACCATCAATGTGCTAGATCGGGGTTTGATAGCTAGCAGCCACACTATGTAAGCCACTACCCACACCAACTGCCAAAAAGAACTAACCGCATTGCCGCCGTGTGGGGCCATAAAATAAACCAAAGACATGCCAACCATCAGATCCACGGCATTGGCCCGTAAATTGGCGGGCCAATATCTGGGTTTAACGGCAAACATCCGCCATTTGCTCAGTAGCACCAAAGCCAAAGCCACTGGCACAAAGTCAATCTTTACTAGTACGTAGGCCAAAATTGGAATCAAGCCAGTCAGTACTAGATGTAGGATGTGTCCAAAGCCCTTGCTGGGCTTAATGCTGGGAAGTGCTCTCATTTTGTCCAACTATTATAACAAAGTCTGCGTTATCTTTGGTGTAGCCAGATACACCGGCCGGCAAATTACCGGTAGCCGCCAGATGAAACCTGTTCTCTAGGTAGTGTTTGGTGTACTTATCAACACCGCCAGTCAGGTCCACGAGTGTTGTGGTTGTGAAGTTCTTTTGTGTAGCATCGCCGACTTTGATAACTCTATAGCCATAGGATTTCAAAGTAGTACCCACAGTATTAGCCAAACCGGCATTATTGGTACCGTTTAGGACTACCACGCGGGCATTCTCTTTCTTTAGGAACCCATCACGCAGAGCATTCCGTACATAGGCCTGGATAGCAGCATATTGATCTACCCCAGCCCTAGGTAGGACAACCGACAACCCGCCAATTGTACCAGTAGTCACGTAGTTGTTTGGCGGATCCGCCAAACCGATGGATTTGATCTTGCTAGAATCAATGTTCTTGCCAATGTCATAGACCCGTGTCAGTTCGCTCTGGCTAAAATCAGTTCGTACGTGGTTGCCAAAAGCATTGATTAGCCTGGTTATGGTAACCGGGTTAGAAAACGTACCTAGTTTTAGGACCTTGTCCTTTAGGGCCACCAGCACTTGCCTTTGTCGCTCGGTACGGTCAAAGTCACCCCTGGCACTGCCGTGTCTAGACCTAGCATAGAGCAAGGCCTTTTTGCCATTCATTGTCTGAATACCAATCGGTGCAATAACTGGATTCCAATTATTTTCCCAGGCTACGCTTGGGTCGTACAGCTGTGTTTTGACATTTATGGTGACCCCGCCCACAGCGTCGATAGCTTGCCTAAAAGCCTCGAAGTCCACCATCACTTGATAATGAATGGGTATGCCGAGTACATTCTGGACCTCGCTTTTGATAGCTGCCAGACCCGCCTTTTCGGCCTTATCCTTTTGGTTAGGAATCTTAGGCCCATTTATGACCGCGTACTTGGCATTGGCGTAAACTGCGTTGATTTTAGTGTGGTAGCCATTATTTAATACATACAAATCTCTGGGCACGCTTAGTAATGCTGCCTCGTTGCTAACCGTATCTATGCTGGCAATCAAAATGGTGTCAGTTAGATCTGGCCCATCGTGTCCCGGCCCACCCTTGCCCAAAATCAGCACGTTTACTCTACCATCGCCCTCGCCCTTTAATAGCGATGGGTCAACATTGGCATCTAGGGCTGGTGCACCGTTGGACCCACCCTTTAAAACGCCGTGTAGTTTGAAATAGGCGTAGCCTGCTCCACTGGCCAACAACAAAACTAATACACCGCCACTAATCAGGATTATCTTTTTCTTGCGGCCCATTGGCTTTTTGTCGGTTTTGGCTGGTTTTCGCTTGCCAAATAGCCAGAATTTGCGACGGCCTTTTTTGGTTTTGGGTGTGTCGTTATCTATAAATACCTCGGCATCTACTACTTCGGCACCCAAAGTCGATTGGGCCTTGGCCGGGTTACTAATCTTTGCCTGGGCGTAAG
>JBBQSV010000002.1:0-53979 GCA_038213615.1 Saccharimonadales bacterium (SeqCode)
TCGGCCGAAATTGTATATTAACAACCGGCGTCATCTATGAAGCAAATAAAAACAGCTCCTCGTGCGGGAGCCACTGAACTTTCGTGGATGTTACACAGACAGGACGATTTTGCTCGGTGGGAGCGAGGGTTGGTCCGACCGCGAGGGCGGAGAAAGGCAGCAGCCGAACCAACCAAACAACGCTCTAACGATGCAACATGTCGCCCCCTCTGGGTTTTCTCTCCCAGAGAGCATGTTTCTCGCCTCCCGGACCGACCCTGCTACCGTGCGGCGGCGGCGGGTGATCACAAGACCTAAACAGTTTTTGTACCCATAACCGGTGCGACGGGGGCTATTGGCTCCGACATCGCCGCACCGGCACAGGTGTTCATTTGCTGCCTTACTCATCTGACATCTTGATCGTCAAATGAGTATAGCCGGAGGCACGGTCACCACCTTTCCGTGGTTTCTGATGTGTTGCTCTTGCACCATTTTCGAGGATTACCGCGATCATCCATGATCGCCCTCTACCCGGGTTGGGGTCCCAATATCACTCGTTGAGTGAAGTACGCCGCCAGCTAGTTAAACTAACGCTGTACTTCACTCAACAACTCTCTATCGTCCTGTCTGTGCTGTTAATGTGGAGCATGAACGCTCCGCTAACTGGCCCGGAGTAAACTCGACAGGCTAGCCTCGCTAATAATATAGCCCCCAGGGCAAACGAAATCAACATTCCCCACAAATGGTCCGATCGGACAATAATGGGGGATTTTGGATAGGCATTGTTGATGTAACAAAAAGCTCAGCCGCTGGGCTGAGCTTGCAAAATACATAGGTGTTACGTCGAGATTACAGGGTGCGAAGATAAATTAAACCAAGCAATAAAAGCATCGCTTGATCAAATTTAATACAGATTATACCCTGTTATTAGAATTATTCAAGCACTGTGTAGCTTGGTAGGTTTGTCAGAGATCTCCACTTGTACCTGCTGAGTAACCAATCTGTAGCCATAAAGTATAAAAGATAGGATGTCCAGGCTAGGATCCACGTCATCGCCCAAAGGTGGGCCCTCTGTCAGCCAATCATAGACCGGTAGTGGCTCTTCATCAATAACCTCCCTACCATCAATCACATCATATTCGTAAACACGGCCGCCCCTAATAATGTACCTTTGCTCTTCGCCACTAGTCCGATTCAACCTTATTCGAACATCGTTGCTGGGTTCTAGAAATTCAAAACTAGTATCTGGATCACCGTCTACAGCTAGTTTGGTTACGACCTGAACATAGAAAGCAACGGACTCAATGTCGCCAACCCTGGACTCGGGATCGTTACCCCTAGGTATTAGCTCTATGTAATCATGGTCCACAGGAACCTCGGGTGTTGGTGGAGAACTTCTACGATGGAGCAGAGGGAGTTGCGGACGATGACGGTTAAGGCCGGTGGCTTCTTCTAGGTCTTCTATGCCAATGGCCGACTCTGGGTCACTTTGGCTACCACTTTCTTGTCTGGCATCCTTGTCCCTAGCCTCGCCAAACCGCAAAGTTAAACCATCTACAAAAGTAGTCAGGCTTTCAAATGCTGCAGATCTGGTTGTGGGCTCCACCTCTGGTAACCCCTCAGGTTGTAGACATGTCATAAACAATTGCATTATATAATCTTCAGGCTACTTTTTCAAGTTGACATTATTGTGCTTTATGATTAAGCTTCTGTGGTCCCAGCCAACCAGTGGAAGGATACAACACATGAGCGTTCGCGCGCATGGCAAGGTCTCGGACATCCCCAGGATGGGAAGAACCGAGTTGCACGGCAAGGACCCCAAGGCATCGAACACCCTGGTGTACGGATGCTCGCAGGCCCTCACCGAGGAGACCAAGGCAGAAATCGCCAAGGTCGCCAACGGCATCGATGGCATCAAGAGGCTCGCGTTCGGCCCATCGTCAGCACCAGGCCAGTTCACACTAACCTGTGGCAAGGGCTTTGAGCCGGCGAACGTGCACTCGCGTTTTATCGGAGGTCTCCGAGCTGCAATGAACCGCATCGACCAGAGCAAGGCGGATCTCACCCGTGCCGCGATGGCCGTGCACTCGAGTAACAACGACCACTAGGTGACCGGACCCCGAGCGGTGGCTCACACGAACTCACGTGATTCGTGATGAGCACCGCTCGGGTGTCGGGTTTGGTTTGACGGAAAGTCGATTTTGCCAGCAGCCGCTGACACAACGACAACCCTCACCAAGCCCGACAAACACCCACCCCATTAGAAATTACAAAAGACTCCCCATTGAGGAGCCTTTTTTATTAGCAAATCCCGTGGTGAGCCCCGTAGTAGATCTTTGAGTCACTTTGCCCGTGGCAAAGTAATTACTTACCGAAGGTAAATAATCTCAAAGGCTCACTACTGGGTCTACCACGGGGAAACAAAAACCAGCCGGATTAACGACTGGCTGTAAAATTTAGATTTTTAGTCCAGGTCGACTCGTAGCTTCTGTATAATAATAAAGATGCTTATGGCTAAATCTCCAGTCGCCCTACTGGGCGTTCCGCTAGACCTAGGCGCCCAAAACTTGGGCGTAGAACAAGGCCCGGCCGCCTTTCGGGCCCAGCAAATTATCGACAAACTAACCAGTGTAGGGCTAGAGGTAGTCGACGGTGGTGATGTAGAGGTCAAACCTCGCAAAGATCTAAAAGTCGGCGACCCCAAGGCCAAATATCTAGCAGAGATTGTGCGGGTCAGCCAAGAGGTCTGTAGTCGTAGTGCCCAGGCACTGAATAGCCACCAGCGGGTACTGGCACTGGGCGGTGACCACTCTGCTCAGCTGGGTGCTTTTGCCGGCGCCGCCCAGGTGTTCAATCAGAACATTGGCCTAATTTATCTAGACGCCCACGGCGATATGAACACCCCCCAAACATCCCAGACTGGTAACATCCACGGCATGCATCTGGCCGCCCTAATGGGCTTTGGCCCAGACGAACTAGTCCACGTAGGGTCGGCTGGTCCACTGCTAAACACAGACCACTTGCTACACGTTGGCGGCAAAGACATGGACCCCGGGGAACTTGAATTAATCGAACGTGAAAATATTGCTAACTTTTCGATGTTTGATCTAATGACCAGGGGATTAGGGCCACTGCTACCCATGATTGATCAGCTCAAATCCAAAGTTACAAATGTGTGGGTCAGCCTGGACCTAGACTGCATAGACATGGTCTACGCCCCGGGTGCGGCCATGCCTAACCGTGGCGGGCTAACCTACCGCGAAATCAGCACTATTTGCGGTTACATCGGCCAACATCTAAATGTAGTGGGGTTGGATGTGGTAGAACTAAACCCATCGCAGGACGAAGCCGGCAAAACCGCCGAACTTGGCATAGAGCTAGCCGCCAAATTGCTAGGTAGTGACTATAGTTGGTACACCAACTATCTGGCCGATCACGCCCGCTAACGCTGGCCTAGACGTTTTTTTATAGCCGCCCTAGCCACTGGCACTTCGTCATAATCACGTTTGACCACCCGTTGGGAGTCATCATCACTCTGTGGCAAATGTCGCAGTTCGGCGGCTTTTGGCCCCGGACCCAAAATAGACTTTTCGTGGCCCTTGCCAAGCAAAATTACCATGTCGCCAGGCACAGCTAGGTTGATGGCTTCCTGCACGGCTTCTTCGCGGTCATGGATTAAAAACAGATTCTCGGCCCGCTTCTTGCCAGCCCGCTCTGCCCCGCTGGCTATTTGATCTAGGATTTCCTGGCCATCAATATCACGATCGTCTTCTTCGGTAGCAATAACGATATCGCAATATTTGCCAGCAATCTCGCCCTGGGCAGCCCGCTTGGCTTCGTCCCTACGCCCGGCACTGCCAAAAGCGCATATTAATTTGCCCTTTACCAGGGGCTTCAGCTCTTTAAATATCTTTTCAAAGCTTTCCGGAGTGTGGGCGTAGTCTACAATCACCGCAAAGTCTTGGCCCTCGTCTACCCGCGCCATGCGGCCCTCTACCGATTGCAGGCGATCAATGCCCTGCTCTATCTGTTCACGGCTCAAGCCCAAAGCGATACCTGCCGACACGGCTGCCAAGCTGTTACTAACGTTAAAACTGCCCGGTAAATGACAATTAATTTTGAATTTCTGGGTACCAGACACGGCCGTGTAGCTGCTGCCCTGCGGCGTCAGTTTGATATTTTGGGCCACCACATCACCCTTGGCCTGGCCGTAACTGATGCTATTGCGGATGTCACTGGCAAACAATTCTGCGCTGGGATCTTCTGCATTAATAATTCCCGTCCTCAGACCTTTGGCATTTTTATCACACAGTTTGAACAGCTGGCGCTTAGCATCACGATAATTTTGGAACGTTTTGTGATAATCCAGGTGCTCATGACTGACATTGGTCATCACTGCCAAATGATACGGCACGCCCCACACCCGGTGCTGAGCCAAGGCATGGCTGGTAGTCTCTAGGACTAACCACTCGGCACCAGCGTGTTTGATCTTTTTTAGCTGCTTTATCAGATCACGCGATCCTAGGCTAGTTAGCCGGGTGGGGTTGGGCTGTTCGCCCTTGCCATCGCCATAATCGACCGAGATGGTGGTCATCATGGCTACTTTGTAGCCACTGGTGCGTAGCATTTGGGTTATCAGTGTGGCAGTGCTGGTTTTGCCGTCTGTACCAGTTACGCCGATGATTTTTAGCCCCCGGCCCGGAAACCCATAAGCCGTTTGTTCCACCATAGCCTCTAACTTATGGCCAGTTGGCTCTATACGGCCAAACACACTGCCTGGCACCACCTTTTTGATAATACTTCTCACACCCATTACCTGACATTATCCCACGTTGTGGAGGTCAAAAAAAATCTCGTGGTGTAACCCACGAGATCCCCCGATGTAAGACACTCTAGGTCTTACATTTCGTTCATTAGTTTCATGACTTCGTCCGAGTCATCACTGATTTCTTTGGCCAACTTACTACATTCGTCCTGAGCGATTTCGCCAAGGTTTGGCAACTGCTGTTGCAACCAACTGATTCGTTGATCTTCATCGTCGGGCAATTGGTTAAACTCGTCGACTTTGTCACCCAACTCTTCGGCCAGACGCAAACCCAAATGGGTGTTAAAGGCGTCTAGGAAGTCTTGGTTGACTAGTAGATCTTGCTCACTGACTACGGCTAGACCGCGGTCGATTAGTTGCTTGGCTAGTTTATTGTCTTTCATGATTTTTGTCCTGTTTATGTTTTTAGCTTACTACGTTTTACTTAGCGGCGTTGACGTAATTTTCAAAATCTTGGGCGGCCATGGCGTTCGCCATGTGGCCCCAGACGTAGCCGGTATCAGCACGACCATCTACGCTAATCCAGGCAGTTCGGCTAGTTAGCGGGTTGCCATGCCATTGTACATTGGCGCCGTTGGCACGCATGTGGTTTACGGTCTGTATTAATCTAGTTGAGGCGTGTTCTGGGCCGTATAAGCTAGCGGCTCGATCCCATGGGTAAGCCCCATTTACACCGGCAATTCGGTTGGTTTCGGCACTCATACCAGCACGGAACTTAGCAATGTCGGCAGCTCGGTGATCAACACCAGCGTGAGGTACTGCACGAGGTGTTGATGGGCGAGTACCACTAGGGTTTTTGCTACCGCCTACATGCTTGCCGCCACCGTGGCCACCAAAGAATCCATGAGCGATGTAACCCAGTGCTGCACCAGCAGCTACTGTGCCAGCTCCGGCAATAACTGCTCGGCGCATCGATTTCTGGTCTTTAGCAATCCGACTATCAAGCGTATCTGTAACTGATGTGTACATACCGTCGGGGTTCATACTTGTAATCACATCATCCACTTTGCCTCGCATAATAGAATCGTCTTCATCACGGCTGTCTTTTAATCGACGAGACGAGCTTCCTACGAAACCACGAGCGAATCTTATTGCTACACTCACACCCGCGCCTACACCCACACCCAGACCGATCGCACCACCAGCTAATCCGGTAACGCCGGCAACTACACCACCAGTGACACCAAGCCCAAGGTTAATAGCAGTCTTTCTAACCTTACCGCCCTTGTTGTACCAAGCCATGAATTTACCAAACTTAGTACCTTCTAGGATTTCTTGCTGCTTATCAGCAAGTTGTTTGTGTTCATTAGTCATTTTGGCGTCTATAACGATCTTGGTTTCATCATTAGTCAGCCTAATCCCAGCTTCGCGGAGCTTACCGCAGTAAACTTTCATATAACCGGCACAGGCTGCCAAGTATTCTTTCTTAGCCTGGTCGTAATTTTCCTGCGAATCCTGACCCTTAAGACTGAACAATCGACGTCGGCGATGAGCCGCAGCCGCAGCTAACTTATCCCTAGCTACATCTATAGCCTCGCTAGCGGTTACTAACTCTGGATCATTGTTGTCTAATGTTTTTGGAGCTTCCTCTATAGCAGCATCGTCTTTGGGAACGATTTCTGCTTTGTCATCTTTTTTGTCGCTAGGTTTTTCTAATTCACCACGTTTGTAGGGCACTACTTCCATGCCAGGAGTAGGCCCGTTATCCCTCTTGTCTTTGTTGTCACTGCTAAAATCGGCGTGCTTGCGTAGACTTTCTTTTCGCATGTATAAATCATCAATGGCCCTGACTTTGTCTTCATCACTGGTGTCAGAGTCATTCTCCAGACGTTTCACAATCTCGTCTTGAACATCATTGGCAATGGTCTTATCACCCCCATCATCAGCTTTTGCCCAATCCTTAATTAGTTCATTCAGGCTCTTTTGGGCTGATGTTTTACCACGAGTCTCGGCCTCGTGTTCAGTACGACGCTGGTCATGACTAAAGTCGTTCTCGGCTAGATCATGTTTTTCTACTTTTAATGTATGTCGCGTAGAACCTTCTGTATAAACATCTGGGCGACCACCTAGATAATCGGCAACATCCTGTGCGGTGTTTTTGTTAACTTCACCGGGCTGGCTACCCAACCACTCATTGTGCAGGCGACCCATCTGTGAATTAACCTCTTCGTTATGGCCAGCATATGCTCGACTCATTTCTAGAGGATTGATCTGTGGTTCCTGTGGTAGTTGTTCATTCATAATTGTTTAGTTCCTTTATTTATTTTATATGTTCTGATAAGCCTATTTTAGCAAAACATGAGCACTTTGTCAACTATATTGTCACTTGTTTGTGTTTTTAGCAAACTTATAACCCAGCCATAGTGTTATTCTATAAGTAATGAAGATTTTAGGAATAGAAACTAGTTGCGACGAAACTGCTGCCGCGGTGGTGCAAGACGGCCACAAACTACTATCTAATGTCGTTGCCACTAGCATGGATTTACATGCCCAGTACGGTGGTGTGGTGCCAGAGATAGCCGCTCGCAGCCACATAGAATCGATCAACCCCGTGATCCAGCAGGCACTAGATCAAGCTAAATGTACCTGGAGAGATATAGACGGAATCGCCGTGACCTACGGTGCCGGCCTGGGAGGCTCCCTGTTAATTGGTGTCATGACGGCCAGAACGCTGGCGATTACTAAGAACAAGCCGCTATATGCCATCAACCATGTAGAGGCTCATTTGTACGCCAACTTTATCACGGCCGCTGGAACGCTTTTGCTTACCAAAGAGCAAGGCTCTCTGCCACACAAAGACTCTTCGGCCGATGCGGCGTTGAGAGCTCCGCTACTCAGTCGCAGTAGTATATCTACAGCTTCTTCCGTTGCTCGCGCTCGCCTTGTCTCGCCTCGGACTCCAGTGGACGTGAAACACTGGAAATTGAGCAATCAGACTTATTCCCTGCCTGCCAAACAGCCCCAGTTCCCCATGTTAGGCCTGATCGTCAGTGGCGGGCATAGTCAGCTGGTGCTGTTTAGGGATCACTTTGACTATGATTTGCTGGGTCAAACTCAAGACGACGCCATTGGTGAAGCCTTTGATAAAGTGGCCAAGATCTTGGGTTTGCCCTACCCCGGCGGCCCTAGCGTTAGCAAAAAGGCACTAGACGGTGATCCGCTGAAGTATAAACTGCCCAAAGCCAAGATGCCGGGCTACGACTTCAGCTTTAGCGGCATCAAAACGGCCGTTTTGCGCCTAGCCCAGCAAGAAGTCGGGGAAAGTTACGACTTCCCCTCATTTAAGCTGCCAGAACGGCTAAATGAGCGTCAGAAGGCCGACATTGCCGCGAGCTTTCAGCGCGTGGCCATAGAAACGGTTGTTGATAAGGCGTTTCGGGCTTACCAAGAGTTCGCGCCCAAAAGTGTCATCATCGGTGGTGGCGTAGCCAGCAGTGCCGAGTTGCGTCGGCAGCTGTCCGAACGACTCCCCTTGCCCATTAGCTACACCGATCCAAAACTGTGCACCGATAATGGGGCCATGATTGCTGCACTCGGGTGTTTTAAGGCCAACCACAAACAATCCATGGTTAACCCTTACAGCCTAGAGATTCAGCCAAACCTGTCCATGTAACACCCCTACCCCGTAGTAGATCTTTGAGTCGCTTTGCTCAGAGCAAAGCCGGTATTTACCTCCGGTAAATAACCTCAAAGGCTTACTACAGGGCCTACTCTCTAGAAATTGCCCCTAATCTTTCGATGTAGGTTAGGCAACAAACTCTACTGGTCTAACTTCTTCTACCATATCTCTGTGCCAAGCTGCGAACTCTTCCGGCTCCAGAACATCCTTTGCCCATAAATTCATATTGCTGAGCATCATGCCTTCGGCTGCATAGCCAGAGCTAGCGTAGGGGTCCATGTCTACCAGAATCATCTCATCCTGATCTGGCTCATAAATATATTGCCCAATATGGCCTATATCCGACAAAAACAACTCTTCACTCGCGTGCTTTGTTAGCAAATAGTTTGTCAAATTAAACAGCAACCTACGTGCAGCCGGACGGGCCACCTCTGCAAGCGCATGATCGGACGTGCTTTCGATGCCGTCTTTGTAGTCACTCACAGCCACATACCCAATCTGTCGATCACGATAATGACCAATGATAGGCTCAAAGCCAGCATGCGGTACATGAAAGTCGTCCTTGAGTTCCTTGAATAGGCTTCGTACTTTCGACAACCTATCAACAAGATCATCAACTTCGTGACCATCGCGAATACCGTCAAAGGCTTGTACGCTGCCAGTCCTAACCCCTTTGTCGTGACCCCTACCATTACGTCCTCGCATAGTTAGTCCAGTACTACTTTTAGGCTCTAGGTGTTCTAGGTCCAGGGGCAGGTGTTCGGGAGTTTTGATATTTTTCGACATTACAGATGTACTATAGCAAAATATAAGCATTTTGTCAATGTTGCTTATGCTATTCGCCTCTGTTAATATAGCTTTGAAAACAAACACGGAGTTCATTTCACTACTGGGATTGAAGACGAAAAGTTCAGCCGGCTATAAGCTCTGACTTTTCTTACGACAAGGTTTAGTTGGCACTAAGCCGCGAAGTAAAAAAGACAGAGATGGTAGCTGGATGGATTTTGCAGTCAATAACGGTAGTGAGATGGACTCCACGGGTACTACCACGAAGTCCATCGTGGTCGCACACAAAATCAGTTAGCTAAACAGGGAAGTACAGAGGGTTTTCGTTCGCTAGACAGCGAAGAAACCTTGTGTAGTTTTGTCTGTTTTCACGTGAAGTCAGTGGTAAAACTAATGCTGACTGGGATACCCGTAATCTAACCGAGCGGGGAACAGCGTGGCCTTTTAATTACAGAGGTGATATGATGGATCAAAGGTAAAATATGAGCTTATCTAAGGTCTACGAACCAGCCAAATACGAGGATGATATTTACGCCCTTTGGGAAAAGAAGGGGGCCTTTAAAGCCGACCCTACCTCTGATAAAGAACGTTTTTCGATAGCCATGCCACCCCCTAACGAAACCGGCACTCTGAGCCTGGGCCACGCTATGTTTACAATCGAAGACATTATGGTCCGCCACGCCCGCCAACAGGGAAAGGACGCCCTGTGGCTGCCCGGTACAGACCATGCCGCCCTGGCTGTAAATGCCATCATTGAGAAGAAGTTAACTGACGAAGGCACCAACAAGCACCAGATCGGCAGGGAAGATTTCTTGAAGCGGACCCGGGAATTCGTAGGCGATAGCCGCGACACTATGATCAAACAAATGCGGGCTATGGGCTTTAGCGCCGACTGGTCGCGTCTGCGCTACACCCTAGATGATTCACTGAACCGCATGGTTAACGAAACGTTTCAAAAAATGTATCAAAAAGAGTTGATTTACAGGGGTCACCGAATTGTAAACTGGGATCCAAAATTAGAGACAAATGTATCTGACGACGAGCTAGAACATGTAGAAGAAGAGGGTGTGTTTTATACCTTTCAATACGGCCCATTCCAAATCGGCACCGCTCGGCCAGAGACTAAGTTTGGCGACAAATACGTGGTCATGCACCCAGACGACAAACGCTACGCCCAGTACAAACATCGCGACACCTTTGAGGCAGAGTGGATCAATGGGCCTATCAGCGCCACGGTTATCAAAGACAAAGCCATCGATATGGCCTTTGGCACCGGTGTTATGACTATTACTCCCTGGCATGACCACACCGACTTTGACATTGCCGAACGCCACCAGCTAGACAAAGAACAGATCATTGATTTTACCGGCAAATTATTGCCAATTGCTGGTGAATTTACCGGTATGCACATAGAAACCGCCCGCCCCAAAATTGTCGAAAAACTTCGGGCCAAGGGGCTTGTTGTCAAAGAAGAGCAGGGGTATCTGCACAATGTGGCCATAAATAGCCGCGGCAAGGGCAAAATAGAGCCCCAGATTCGCCTGCAGTGGTTTGTAGACGTAAACAAACCCGCCGTACGCTGGAAAGGGGCCGAGAAGAGCTTAAAACAGGTTATGCGCGACGTTGTAGAGTCTGGCGACATCAATATTACGCCCAAGCGGTTCGAGAAGGTTTATTACCACTGGATAGATAACCTGCGTGACTGGTGCATATCACGCCAGATTTGGTGGGGCCACCGTATCCCGGTTTGGTACCGAATGGTTGATAGCCAAGAACAAACTTACGTTGGTACTAGGCCGCCCAAAGACGATAAATCTGGCGAACCGTGGCAGCAAGATCCGGACACGTTAGACACTTGGTTTAGTAGTGCTTTGTGGACCTGGAGTACACTAATCGACCAAGAAAAAGCAGCTGATTATTCCCTAAGTTTAGAGGAGCTATTTAAGCTCAGTCCGGACTTTCAGGCCTATCATCCGACCTCTGTTATGGAGACCGGTTGGGACATCCTGTTCTTTTGGGTGGCCCGGATGACTTTGGCGACTACTTTTATGACAGGGCAGGTGCCATTTAAGGACGTTTACCTGCACGGCATGGTGCGAGCCGAAGACGGCAAAAAGATGAGCAAATCCCGACCCGAATCGATTGTTGATCCGCTGACTTTAATACCAAAATATGGCACCGACGCTATTCGTATTTCGTTGGTGTGGGGTACCTCGCCGGGCAGTGACTTTAACTGGAGTACGCCCAAACTAGAATCGACCCGCAATTTTTGTAACAAATTATGGAATGTGGCTCGCTACATAGAAGCCACCATTGGCGACAGTAAAATTGACCTGGCCGACCTAAAAATCGATACACCAACAGATCACTGGATGATGTCTAAATTGCAACACACGACCAAGTCAGTTGCCTCACATTTAGATAAATTCCGATTTAGCGAAGCCTTTGATGAGCTGTACCACTTTGTCTGGGACGACGTGGCCGATTGGTACATAGAAGCCAGTAAGACTCAGCCTAATCTAAATATGCTGGCCTACGTTTTGGACAGCACTTTGCGGTTGTTGCACCCCTACGCTCCATTTATGACCGAGGCCATATGGCAAAACCTAAGCTGGACTAACCAGACCATGTTAATCACGGCACCGTGGCCAAATATCGCCAAAATGCCCGCAGTAGATGCCAAAAAGGCCCTGCAATTTGATGCAATCAAGCAGTTGGTAACAGAGGTAAGATTCATCTGTAACACTCTAGAACTGCACAAACCCAATCTAATTTACGAATCCTCGACCCTGCTAGAAGAAAACTCACAGCTCGTTGCTAAGCTGGCTGGACTGGGTGCAATAGAGCAGGGGACTGGGCAGGGAATTAAACTGTCGCAAACCAAAGAGCAAGCTTGGCTGGATGTGGACACTAAAACGGCGGCTAATTTTGTAGCTCAGCTGAAATCCAGGGCCGAAGAGCAGGGGAAGGTAGTCAAAAATCTAGAGGGCCGTTTGGCCAACAAAACGTATGTAGCTAACGCACCCAAACATATTGTGGATCAGACCAAAGCTCAACTGGCCGAGGCCCAGGGACTATTAGATAAGTTAGTTGAAAGCTATAAGCGTTTTAAATAAATCGATAGTGGAGTAGGATGGAATTATGGGTATATTTCACAAACATCAGGAAACCCCTGACCAAAATATTAAACCGGGCACGCCGGCAGATATTGCCAACGACCCCCGTTTTGGCACAGCTGCCGAAACTGAAACCAGAAGACGACTTGCCGAGCAAGGCGGTTCTGCCGCATTGTCCGAGGTAATTGCATTTGATGAAGATAGAGGACACGAAGCACGCAGACCAGAGCCACCAACCAGTGCCGGCAACCCACCGCTCAGATCTTAGGCTTCGGGTTCTAATAGGCTGCGGATCTGTTGCACGCTGTCGGCTGGACGGTAATCGTCGAACCACCAGACGTGCCAGCCCATTTTTTCGGCAGCCATCAGGTTAGTCCGCTCGTCATCGACTAGCAGAATCTCGCCTGGCTGAACGCCGCTTTTGACTTGAGCAACTTCGTAGATCTTGGCTTCTGGCTTGATGCTGCCCACCTGTGATGAATCAATTATGGCAGCGTAGGGAACATTCGGGATTAGACTACGCTGCATCAGTTCCTGGACCATGCCCGGCATAATATTGGTCAATAGACCAACTTCATAGTTTTGGGACACCCAATTGAGCAGCTCTGGCATCTCGTCTATGGGATCGACGGCTTCTAGGTAGTAATCTTGCCAGCGCACTCCAGGCACCCCCAAACGGGCAGCAAACTGCTGATTAAACTCGTCTAGACTGATCTGGCCGCGGCAGACTTCGTCGTTGTAGTGCCAAAAGGCCGACTCTACCAGATCGGCCCGTACGCCGGTGTCTAGTGACAGTTTGGTGAAAGCCTGATGAAAAAACCGCACCAAGCAACCGTTAACGTCAAAATATACAAACCGCACGCCACTTTTGGAGCGTTTCTTGGTAGTTTGGGGGGTTGTAGGTGCAAAGTCGCCCATCAAATCGTTTAACGACGTACCTAGCGCCCCAGCAATACTCTGGATGGTAAAGATAGACGGCGCCTTGATGGCCCCACGCTCGATTTTGGCTAGGGTAGAGTAGCTAAGCCCCGCCTTTTGACACAGCTGCTGCTGCGTTAGGCCGCTAGCCTTACGTGCATTTTGTAATAACCGTCCCAAACCCACTTCATCCATCCCGTTAGAGCTCCTTGCCTTTGTAGACAATCATTCAACCTACCCCCATCTAGCCCCGCAGAAAGCTCTAACGGGATCCATTGGCATTATCATACCAATTTATTGGGACCACGACTAGCCACTTGCGGCTAGTTATTTGAGTGAAGGCTAGTGAAACAAGATGGATAACAGGGTCAAAAACAGCACCACGCCGCCCACGCTCGCCATGCCGGCTACGATCAGACTGTTTTGAGTGTTGCCACCAGTACGCCGTTGGATTTTGCTGTAAACCCAGGCGCCAACGCCTATGCCAAATACTACTGCAATAAGAAAATTAGATCCCATGCCCTAATCTTAACAAAGCTTGGGTATCAACCCAAGCTCCACAGCCTAGTACAATTTCGTCCGATCGGACGAAATTGTACTTCCGAATATGAAGCGATGGTTAAAAACGTAGTCGGTTGGCCATTTCGGTTAAAACTGTATGATCTGGCTCGGCATCTAAGTCTGGTTCATTCCTAAACTCTGTACCGGTGTTAATGGGGAATATCTTTATGTGGGCATGTGGTACATCAAGGCCTTCGACCATAATTCCAACTCGTTTTTTTTCTGGGAAAACTTGTTTTATTTTGTCGGCAATTTTACGAGCAGCCTCCCAGATGGCCCGATAATCATCATCTGGCAAGTCATAAACAGTCTCGGCCGGATTCTTGCTGACCAATAACACGTGTCCTGGCTGGATGGGGTGGATGTCCATAAAGGCCAGCGTTTTGTCGTCTTCGTAAACTTTGTGGCAAGGGACCATGCCTTTGATGATTTTGGTAAAAATACTGTCCTGCATAAATTTAGTGTACCATCCACCCAGCTCTAAAGTTCTGCATCACATTGGCGACATGGCCAGTTCACTGGACAACAGGCCAATGTGATGCAGAACTTTAGAGTATGCATATTTTGCGCAAAGTGGGGCGCGTTGTTTGTACCACCGTATTCGGAATCCTATTGTTTTCAATTGTCTTGGTTTTCGCTGTTAACAACTTGATATCCAGCCCCAAAACCGTTGAGCGCGCTCTGGATAAGAGCGGTATATATGACAAATTTTTTGATATTGCGTTCAATAAATCGGACAGTAATGATAAATCTAGTGACACTGGGTTCTCACTAAGTGACCCCAAGGTGCAACAGATTGCTGGCCGAGCACTGCCACCGGCCAAGCTAAAACAAATTGTAGAAACCGCCCTGGATGGTGGCTACGCCTATGTTAAGTCTGGTGCTCAATCGTCGGTGGTTATAGATTTGAGGAGTTCAAAGGTTGTCTTTGCCGCCGGCATGTCTAATTACGCCGTTCAACGACTAGCCAAACTACCAGTCTGTAGCCAGGCCCAACTTTTGGCTCAAGGCAGTGATGTCGACCCATTTAGCGCCAAATGTAAACCCGGTAACATCAACATCGTGGCGCAGAAGAAAAAAGTATCTAAAGACATCATCACCAGCAAAGACTTGCCAGACACCATAAAACTAGACTTTGCACACGCTAAAAGCGTCGACAAGGGCAGAAACAAGGTGATTGGCCTAGACCTGGCCAAAACCAAACAGGCTGGAATATTGTACGACGCAGTTAATATCGGTCCCTGGGTACTCATGGGCCTAGCCATAGTGTTTGCCGGATCAGCTCTATGGTTAGCCGAAGACAAAAAGAGAAGCTTGAAATCGCTCAGCATACTACTACTTGTGAATGGCAGCATACTCTTGTTAATCAGCCTGTTGCTGCTTGCTGGTGCCACCAAGTCTATACACTCAACCAGTGATAGCGCCGCGCTCCAAGCCGTTCTGGTAGCCGGGGTTCAGTCACTTGTTAAAACGTTCGCCGGTGTTCTAGTATGTGCCAGTGGCATCTATCTGATATCTGGAGGAGCACTACTAACTATATACAACCACCTACTAAGCACACCCGGGTCGTCAGCAAAACGTTAACAGCACTATCACGCTACCTAAAGTGGACTTTTGTTTATTGCAACAAACCGGTCAAAGCCTGCCCGGGTTTTTAGGTTAAGACTACTGAGCTCGTTTGCTTCTTTTTTGGCAGCCTCAAGCCTGCCCCTGGAAGCGGGATCAACAGAGGACATAAGTTCTTGCTGGCTAACATGCTTGACTGCCGGCTTTCTATTCCTCATGTAATATACAGAACCTGCAACGCCCGTAACTATTACTACGAGTAGGACCACTGATGTAAGTAATTTTTTATTCATATACCATTCCTATTAAATCATTTGACTATTTAACTTCCTAAAACACAGGGACCAATAAACTTAGGGTCACGGCAGGGACTATGTGCCTTTATGGCATCTACCCAGTTACTGAAGTCACTCTCTAGTGCCGGAACCGAATTTCTTGAGAACGAATCATAGTCTGATGCAGCAACGCCCGAAATATGCGAATCTATCGTTCTGGTGCAGCCAACGGCAGCATACAAACTCCCAGATGTAGCCATGGTTAGGCGAGCAGTATTGCTAAGGTCATCTTTGAGTGACGCAATGCCATTAATAATATTACTTGCTGTGGTTACGTATTGGCTCGCATCCAGGGTAGGATAGTAAGCATCAGCGGCTACATCTGAACTCCATCGGTGTCTAGCAGTAAGCTCCGTCGAATACATAGCATTCCATCTATCTAGGATGTTCTGACAAGTGAGTAATGAACTACCTGGGTCAGTTATTGGGCCACAGTTATTTGTACAGCGTGGGGGGGGTGGCGGGGCGGGTGGCGGGGCGGGTTGAGTAACCGACACCGTTGCCGACTTACTGGCCGATATATTGCTATTACTTATGCAGGTTAGCGTGTAATTGGTCGTCGAGCTAGGCTTCTGTACACTACTAGCAGCCAGTGCTACGGCCACACCATTCAGTGAGCAGCTTCTGGCATTCGCAGTTGTCCATGATAGCGTAGAGGTCTTGCCAAGTAATATAGACGAGGGTGAGGCATTCAGGCTAATAGACGCCGCTTGAGGGGTAGCGATACTACCATGGAACCCAGCCTGGCCGTAGCTAAACAGACCACCGTCTGTACCCGCCATCCAGTAACTCATATCATGTGAGCCAGTGGTACCAAATACTGCAAGCCCAATAACTGGCCCCCACAACTTCTTACCATACATATCACCTACGTTAGAATAGCCGCCGAACGCACTTATCCTGCCAAAGGTCGTGGCTGCCACATAGCTGTATCCAGCCAGGTGTGTATCTATAGCCGAGGCGGCCTCACCAGTATGTAGCGCTACGGACTTAAATATGCTCCTTGTGCCTACGCTGTAAATCTTGCCATCTCTGTCTAGCATGTTAAGTATGTGGCCTGAGCTATCCCTGTCGGCATCCACGACTTCGTGTACCCCCGATACGCTACCGTAGGACCCGGCAGAGTAAGTTACCTTGCTTGCATCGAGCTTGTAGGTGGTAGTAGCGTCACCATGGGCCAGTACCTGGCCAGAGGCAGTTACGATCCAGTATCCCGCACCGGAGGGCGTAGAGACAATGGCCCTATAACTAGTGCTGCCAGAATGGTATTCGCTGCCGTAGAACTTACCGTAGTTACCCCAGCCAAAAACTCCACCATCGGCGGCCAGTAGCCATCCGCCGCCACCCGTTTTAGTTAGGGCCATATCCACTATCGGTTGACTGGTTTTGACGGGATTAGCCTTTAGGGTACCTTTAGAGGCGCCGCTTCCATTGAATAATAGAACTGTGCCGTTATTTTCAAACAAGTAGTAGCCACTGTGATCCGGTAATGCTGCTATGCCCGCCACGGGTTGAGAAGCCGCGTGAGTAGCGAATATGTAGTAAGCACCGATAAGGACGAAGAAGAATACGACAACTAGCCCCAAAAGGCCTTTGCCGGTTTTGAGTTTCTCTAGGAACCCTGATTTTGATTTTTTTGATGTTCTTTTAACTTGTTTTTTTGCTGGCATATTAAACCTTTAGCGCTTTAAGTGTTAGTTACTTTATACAACTAATGTTTACCTGAGTAAAGCTAAAAGGTTAGTGTGGCTGTGGATAACTTAGGGGTTGATAACTAGCTGAGGTGGATGAGCTTCATGATTATCATGTGGTGCGAACGTCTGATGACAGGTCCAATTGTTCTCTATGGCAAAGCTCATAATACCGGGTTTTATATATGACAAGTTGCTAAATGGTATCTGGAAGTAAGTGCTTATCAGTATTTTGTCTACGTCCGTGTGGCCCAAAATTGTAGGATCAAGTACAGGCCTATTGTTCCACGTAAGGGTTGTCTCACTCCAGGAGTTATTGAAACTACCGTCGGGGTTCAATACTGCATGTACACTATGATGTTGCGTGACTTTGCGGTACGGCAAAGGCGGAGGTTCGCTGGTATTACAATCACCGTTAGGCAGCACCCAAAGCTGAAGGGTAACACTATGGGGTACAAAGTCTAGCGAAGCCAGGTCAAACTTAAAGTAGCTAATCCGGTTATGGTGACCATGACATTGCGTATGGCCCATACCGTTACCGGGCAGGCCATTGGGGTCACAATCCGTACGCGCGACGTTAGCTCTAAGTTGATGAATATTATTCAGTTTTAGATTGGACGAATCACTGCACGGGGGATGGTCTGGGGGTTGAGCAGGGGTGGTACACAACCAAGGACCTAGCCCGTCTTCGGCTAGCCCGTCTTCGTTAGCATTAAGTGTGATTGTATGTGGCGGTGTGGCTGCCTTAAACTTTACGTAGGTGCCACCAGAAGTTACCCCTGATGCTGAAACATTGTATGCCCCGCCAGCTAGCACGCCAGTTTCTGCTTCGGCTGATATGTTGCTGACGGCAGCGTGCGTCAATAGCAGGGCGATGGTGCCAATTATTACAAAACCCAAAACAACAAAGATTACAGATCTGTTACGGGTAAATCTATGGATCATGCTTGAGCCAATTATAAACGTTGCCAGGGCTAAAGGTTAAATAAAGTGCGCAGATCTGCGCCACTACCGGCTGGGCAAGTCCCCACTCCGCCCAGGGGTTGGTTGTTGGCACAACCCAGATAGGGCAGCCCCAGCATACCCTCGGTCGCCTTGAGCACGGCGATTTCATTAAACATGGGTTTGACCACTTTTTTGCCAACGGTCGGGGCGATAAATATGTTGGGCATGGCCGTGTTGAATGGTTCTGATTCATCAAACATCACAAACACCGCTGTATCGCCAGCTTTATAGTTGGGGCCATTCAGTATTTTGGTCAGGTAAGCTTTTAGCCACTGGTCACCCCGAGCTACTGATCCATCGTGCATATCGTTATCTAGATTGGGCGTAATAAAGGCAAAGCTGGGCAGTGTACCGCCGGCTATATCTTTACTTAGGTGATCGTCAAGGGTGTCGCCAATCGTCGAACAGTCCGTAGAACTACAGTTGAGAACGGGAAATGGAACGTCGTTTTCAACACATGTGGCTTTGCCGGGTATGGTATTGGTAATGTTATAGAAAAATAGTGGGGGATTGTGTTTGGCGGCGTATTTGCCCCTACTGGCAGTCCTGCAAACAGTTAGGGAGTCGTTAGTAGAATTGGTCATGCCTTCTTGGTAGGCTTTCCAGGTCATCTGCTGTCCGCTGTCCGTAAATTTGTGGTTTTGTATCTGCTGGAATATAGAAATGGTGCTCAACTGATTTGTCCCAGGACCAGTTTGGGTGATGGGTTTGAGTACCGGGTCATTATCGTTGGTTACGCAACCGGTGCTACCTGTTTGGGGTGATAAACCAGTGTTGCAGTTACTGCCCGAGACGGCGGCAATGTAATGCGGTTCCGAGGGCAGGTCCGCGGTACCAAACAGATTATCAACATAGCTCGTGGCTTCGCCACACTGCGTCCGTAAACTGTTGAAGTAAGGGGCGTTGGCACTACCGCTCACTTGGCTATAGCCTCTGTTTTCGAACCAGATCCAGACTACATGCTTGTAGATTTTTGGAGGCGCAGTTGTGCTAGTACAGGGGCCAGTTACTGGTGAACTGGTGCCAAATTTAGCGTAATAACCACCCGAAGCATTAGCGTCTGCTACTTTGGTGGCGGTCACCAGAGTACCGTTTTCTGGATCTAAGACCAGATTGCCGACAGCTGCCCTGGACCTAAACAAAAAGATAGCGCCGATAATGGCAAATACAATAACGAAGCACAGGATGATAAATTTTGGCGTCTTAACTTTGTTAAGCATAAGTTGATTCAGATTATACACCATTGGCGGAGGAGGTGGGATTCGAACCCACGGTACCCGGTAGGGCACAACGCTTTTCGAGAGCGTCCAGTTCAACCACTCCTGCACTCCTCCAACCAATTTATTGTACTTTAACCTCTGTATATCTAACAAAGTTAGTTAAGGGTATTGACCCCGTAGTGAGCCTTTGAGGTTATTTACCGTTGGTAAATACTGTCTTTGCTTTGGCAAAGCCACTCAAAGAACTACTACAGGGTTGACATAGTATACACCGTGTAGTATACTGGCTGTGTACTATGAAGGAATTAGATAAGTATGAACAGAAGTTATTGCAGGCCTGGGAAGACGTGCATAAGCAAGGCCAGCTAACCATGTGGATAATGCTGGCCTTGAAAGACGGCCCCAAGTACATGGCCGAAATCAGACAGTTCATCCTAAACGCAACCAAGCACCGAATCAGTGCCGACGACAAAAGCCTATACCGGGCCCTACGCCGTTACCACGATTCAGAGATGGTGGAGTTCAGCGAACGACCCAGCCCCGGCGGCGGCCCTGACCGTAAGGTCTACGCCTTAAGCCAAGTTGGCGCAACCGTATTGCAGAATTTTTTGAAGCACAATGTTGTCCAAGTATTTTACAACCCCAGTAATCGTAAGCTCATTGAAAGGAGCATATGAAATGTTAGTAGCTAATCAACCTCAGCCAAAAATCGGCCGTTTTAAGCGTAGCCTAGAATTAACCAAGAGTGCCTGGCGAATACTAAAGCTCGATAAAAAGTTAGTCCTTTTGCCGGTCATCGGCTTTGCACTGTTTCTGGCGACCCTATTAGTTGCTGCAGCGGGGAGCTTTGGGCTGTTTCAGCTGATTCCGAAAGGTTCAGGATCGGGCCTGGGTGCACTGAGCATGCTATTGATAGTCTGTCTGTTTTTGGCAGCGCTACTAGCTCCCATTGTTATCTCTGTACTAATTAGCGGAGCCATCGTCCACGCTGCACTGGAGCGATTTGAAGGTCGCACCCCAACACTCAAAGGCAGCCTACAGGCTGCCCGACAGAAGTTAGGCTCACTGTTCAAGTTTGGACTCCTGTCTGCCACCGTGGGCCTGCTGCTTTCAGTCATCAGCGACCGACTACCCGTAATCGGTGGCACCATTTTGCAAATGGCCGGCAGTCTAGCCTGGTCGATAGCTAGCCTATTTTCTATACCCTACATCATGACCAGCGACAAACCACTGGGCCCCATAGTCGCAACTAAGCAGTCCTCTGCGTTAATCAAAAAAATCTGGGGCG
Organism: Saccharimonadales bacterium (SeqCode); assembly: GCA_038213615.1. Taxonomy (GTDB): domain Bacteria; phylum Patescibacteriota; class Saccharimonadia; order Saccharimonadales; family OMJO01; genus JBBQSV01. The sequence continues at coordinate 20,910 of JBBQSV010000002.1, forward strand.
AGAGCCTGATGGTTAGCGGTGGTGTAGGAGTGATTGCCATGTTGAGTGGGCTGGCCTACCTGGCAATAACGATTCCAATAACTGTCTTGCTTGGCACAAAATTGGGTGCCGGTGCAGAGATGGGGTTGGGCATCGGTACGGCAGTTGGCCTGATAGCCCTGTCCATCCCGCTGAATGTTCTGGCATCTATCGCCAAGACGGCCGTGTTTTACTGGGCCACTACGGGCGAAGCGCCTGAAATGTTCAACAAAGAACTGTTGCACAGTGCCCTAAAGCCTAAAAAAGCTCGCAAAATATTTGTCTAGTATAAGTCACCACAAACAATAAGCTCACGAGCGTAGCCATGTGTGAACATGGTTGCGCTTAGTTAATAGTGAGGCTAGTATGGACTAAATAGGAACCGTAATATAAAGGACTAGTTTATGCCCCCAGAAACGCCACCAATCAATCCGAACCCAGCACCACAACCAGAGACTAACCCGATGCCGGACCAGCCTCTGCAAAGCCAACCTGTCATGGCACAACCCGTACCAACGGCCAACCCAGCAGCCGAAGACCCAGGCAAATCCCTATCGGTTTTTGGATTGATCCTTGCGTTCCTGGTCCCGTTGGCAGGTCTTATTGTCAGTATTGTGGCTGCCAGCAAAAGTAAAAAAGCTGGTTTTAAGAACGGCACGGCAAAGCTAGGCATCATTCTAAGTATCATATTTACTGTCCTGAGTATTGCATCCATGGTTCTGGTGCTTCGACGAGTGGATAATATCCACAACGTCCAGATACCAGATGCCGGTCCGTTGCCACACCAGTTTGATCAGCCTATTAAAGTCCCTGATTTCACAACCTGCACCAAGACCCATACCTGCTAACCCGTGCTAGGCATGGGGGCGGAGAAAACCGCAAAGGGCAATACTGACTGGTAAAAACATCTACAATCTGTTAAAATTACCCCTGTTTTAAGCACCCGTAGCTCAGCTGGATAGAGCGTTGGCTTGCGGAGCCAAAGGTCGTGTGTTCGAATCACGCCGGGTGTACCAGTAGCGGAGTGATGATCCTTTGGGATCGTCGCACCGCTACTTTTCATTTGTGCACACACTAATCGCGCGGTGATATACTGGGTAACATGAAAACTCGGGTGCCGCGGAACTGGCACAAGGACCATCAACAACAACTTACGGCTGGGGAACGAGCCGCCGACCGCATGCGTAACGGCATGGGGAGCTGGCTGTTTGTGGGTTTGTTTTTGGTGTTCATGAGCGTGTGGGCCACCCTGAATACCGTCGGCGCATTCTATCACTGGGATAAATATCCGTTCATTTTGCTAAACCTGTTTCTGTCTATGCTGGCCGGTTTGCAAGGCGCTATCCTGTTAATCGCTGCCAAGCGGGCCGATGCCATCAGCGCCGCGATGGCTCAGCACGATTATGAGACTAACGTCGCTGCCAAATCGGAAATTGAGGCTTTGATGAAAATCAACGAACATCAGCTAGAAATGCTTAATGATCTAAAAAAGATAATTGAAATAGAATCTAAAAGGAGGTCATCATGAAAACAGTAGTAATAATCATTGTCATTGTCGCCCTGGGTGGTGGAGGCTATGCGGTTTATCACAATAGCCATAAGTCCAAGTCGACGTCGGCCAGCAGCAACGTGGACCATATGAACAGTAGTTCGAGTACCAAAAGCTCGTCGACTAACACCAGTTCGGTAACTATCGCTAACTTTGCCTTTTCGCCCACTGACATTACTGTCAAAAAGGGCACAAAAGTAACCTGGACCAACAATGACGGCACTACTCATATCATTGCCGGCGACACCAGTGATGGCCCCAGCAATGGCACCGTGGCTCCTGGCCAAAGCTACAGCTTTACTTTTGATACTGTCGGTACGTTCAAGTATCACTGCGCTATCCACTCCAGCATGACTGGCAGCGTCACCGTCACAGAATAGGCCTAAAGTATTACAAATTGGTCCACAGGCATTATAGTTATGCCTAGACATGGCACGCCCTAACAACAAACACTTGCTGCAACGCACCGCAGAAGCTCCCGCCCAAGCGCTGGAAAAGACTATCGAGGTCGGCGAAAAACTGGGTCGCAACCTGCCACCAGCCAAGTTTGTGCGCAAGGGTCGAGACTACTGGCACGCGCTGGGGCCGGGCCTGACAACCGGCGCCTCGGACGATGACCCGTCTGGTATTGCCACCTATTCGCAGGCTGGTGCCAAGTATGGCTTTGGCCTGTTGTGGCTGTCGGTGGTCACCTTACCGCTAATGTCGGTGGTGCAGGAAATGTGCGCCCGGATTGGCCTGGTCACCGGCCGCGGACTAGCCAGCAATATCCGCATCCATTTTTCTAAGCGGGTTTTATATTTCAGCGCTATGGCACTATTTGCGGCCAATACATTTAATATCGGCGCCGACCTAGGGGCCATGGCCAAGGGCGCCCAACTAATCCATCCCAGCGCCAACTTCCCCATGCTAGTGGTCGGCTTTGCGCTGGCCAGTATGATATTGCAAATCTTCACGCCGTACGCCAGATACGCCAGGTATTTAAAATGGCTGGCCATGGTTTTATTTGCCTACGTGGCCTCTGCCCTGATGGCCCACCTGAACTGGGGCGACGTACTACACCACGCCGTAGTGCCCAGTATCAAATTCACCAAGGACCAGGTACTACTGATCTGTGCCATTTTGGGCACCACCATTTCGCCATATTTGTTTTTTTGGCAGACCAGCCAAGAAGTCGAAGACCAGATCGAGCAAGGCAAAACCACCGTGGCTTTGCGTCAAGGTACCACTGGGGACGAAGTCAAAAAAATGCGCCTGGACGTATGGTCGGGCATGGCGTTGTCTAACATTGTGATGTTCTTTATCATCGCCGCTTGTGGAGCGACCCTGTACACTCACGGCATTACCAACATCGATTCCGCGGCCCAAGCTGCCGAAGCTTTGCGACCATTTGCTGGCAACGCCACGCTGGGACTGTTCGCTATAGGTATCATCGGCACCGGCTTGCTAGCCATACCAGTGCTGGCCGGAGCTAGCTCTTACGCCCTGGCAGAGAGTTTCCGCTGGCAAGAGGGTTTGTACCGCAACCTTAAACGGGCCCACGCATTTTACGGCATCATCATCCTGTCGCTGCTAATTGGTTTGGGGTTGAACTTTGTGGGATTAAACCCTATCAAGGCCCTGATTTATTCGGCCGTGTTTAACGGCATTGTGGCCCCAATTGTACTGCTGTTGATAGTATTGATCAGTAGCAACCACAAGATCATGGGTGAGCACGTCAATAAACGCAGCACTACGGTGCTAGGCTGGGCCATAACCGTCATTATGGCTGTGGCTGGTGTGGCTGCCATCTTTGCGCTGCTGCAAATGTAATGCGATAATGGTTAGTATCCATGCCGGTGAGTCCAAAGTCTGCTACAAATGTTACCAAAGCTCTGTTTCGGCGCTTGCTAAAAAATAAGCGCTTTTCATTAGTTCTTGTAATCCTGGCATTCACCATTATTGGCCTAGTTGGCCTACTGCTAACTAAGGCCGTGGGGAATGGCCGTAGTCTACAGCCAGAAGACGGCGCTATCACCGGACCGGCCGTACGACTGGTCAATGGCTCGACATCGGGTGGGCATTACATTAGGTTTGGAGCCGACACTAATTTGCCGGTGATCACCGCCCTAACAGTGGTTGGTACCGACAAAGTGGCTGGCAATGCCCTTTGTTTTGACAGTTCGTTGGCTAATAAAACTGGCTGCTTGCAGGCTAACCCTACCAACGTCAGCCAGGCCCGATTCGGCATTTATGACATCATCAACAAGACTTTTACGGCCAAGACTGGCTGGTTGAGTTTTGTTGATCAGCCTTTTGGCACAATCTTGCATGCCTATAACTGCAGTGGGGGCGGGCGCTTCTACGGCTACGGACCAATGGTAAATGGTGTCGGCAAAACCTACTACGGGCAAACAGTTAGTGGGGCTACGGTAGCCTACGGGTCTATTGACGGCACAACTCACGTCTGTACCAATGATCCAGCCGGCCCAATCAACTCCAGCCAATGGGCCACACCAGCAATAATCTGTAGCAACAATGCTGATGTAGTCCGTGTTAGCAGCGCCGACCAGCTGGTGGGCGCCATAGTCAACCATCCACCGGGTACCGAAATATGCCTAGAACCGGGCGGGCACTACATGCTCAGCTCGACACTACGCCCCAAGACTGACATGAAGATAATCGGCGACCCGTTTAACCGCACTATCTTGGATGCCGTCAACCTGTCACCGGCTAACAAAACAACTAGTAGCATCGAATCCGACAACCTAAACACCGGCGTTACCATAGCTAATGTTGTGGTCCAAAACTCTACCACCCCAGGTAACACTATTTGTCCCAACTGCGGTATAGGCATTAACAGTGGTCAGGGTTACCATGTTTACAACGTCAAAATGACACACAACCAGTTGAACGGTTTCCATTACGCCAACGCCAACAATGTTGGTGGATTTGTGGTTGAAAACTCAGAGCTCTCATATAACGGCAACACCCAGGACTCTGGCGTCAAAAGCTACACCTCGGGGGGCGCCAAGACTATCAGTGCCGGTACCTACCGAAATAATGTGGTGGCCAACAACATCGGGGCCGGTATTTGGTGTGACGTAGAATGTAACGGTGGCCAGTGGTTAGTTGATAACAACTACGTGACATCCAATACCAAGGCCGGTATACATTATGAAATCTCAGGTGCTGTAGCTAACGACAATGGCCTAATAACTAATAACGTAGTGATATCTAATAACGCCTTAGGACTGACTTATTATGGCGGCATTATGATAATCAATTCCCAGAACGCGGTGGCCAAAAATAATACATTACTCGATAACGGCTGGTCGGGGATTAGCGCGTATCAAAGCAGTAGGCGAACGCCTTCGCTGGCGGGTGTTATTATCCAGGACAACTCGTTAAATGGGCAACTCTTGTTCGGTTGTGAGCAAACCGGCGTAACTTGTACTAATAACCACTAGAATCTTATGCGGCGCATCAAACTATCTATGATGTCGGGTTGGTGGTCCTCGATAGGTAAATGCGCGCCCAGAGTGTCGGCTATTTGATCCTCTTGCGAGGGATCATAGTAGACATTAATGGGTACCATCAGTCTTTTAATCGGTGTTAGCACGATGTAGTGCAGACCTTCGTTCTCTACCAGGGCAAAAGATTTAAACATGCCAAAAAAATACGTCTTTTGGCCAATATGGATGGCTCGATCACCGATACCATAGTTAAGAACCCGTGGCTTACGGTTAGCAAAGCTGGCAAACAGTCCACCGACTACTAACACCGCTGCTGTCGTCAAAATATCGCGGGTTAGAAAATACAATATGCCGGCTACCAAAACACTGGCCAAAATTAATATGCCAAACCAGCTGGCACCCTTTTGGTGGCCAACGTACTCCGAGGCACTCCAGCTGATCTGCGCAGGTTCGGCAGTGACTTGTGCCGGCTGAGGTTCATTCTGGGGCTCCGCGGCAGACCCGTAGATTGGCTGAGTGGGTGCGCCAGCATAGACAAAACCAGCCTCCTGTACGGGTGCGGGCGCCTCGTTCTGTGGATCCTGTGGCACACCATTATCCATAAGCGTATTGTAGCAGTTATTGGCCGACTTTGGCTAAGAGCTAGGGGGCTGTTTTGAGTGAATCATACTCAGGGCTAGTTCTGCCACCTGGCCAGCGTCCAGATCGTTAGTATCAATCTCTACGGCATCTTTGGGTTTGGCTAGAGCGCCATACTTGTGGTTACGATCTGCTTCGTTGCGTTGCCGAATCTCTTCTACTGTCACAATCCGCCCGTCAGCTGCTGAACGGCGCCGGGCCGCTTCTTTGTCGCTGACTGTCAAAAATAGTTTAACTTCTGCCTCAGGGAACACTACCGTCCCCGCGTCTCGACCGTCTACTACAGCACCATTTATAGAGGCAAATTCTCGCTGTTTTCTGTTAACGACTTCTCTGACACTCTCATGACCAGCAACTACCGGTACGCATTGGTCGATCTGGGCAGTATGCAGTCGATCTAATCTTTGACCGTCTACCCATTCCACTACTACGTGTCCGTCAACGGTTATGGCCTCGCCATCCGGCATTTCTATTTGGGCGTCTTGGGCCAGACTGGCGCAGGCCGATCCGTCGGCCGTTACTTTGTCGGCTAGAGCCAAGAGATTGATGGCCCGGTATAGTGAGCCGCTGTCAAGCCTGGGCAAACCCAAACTGATCGATAAATTCCTGGCTAGTGTTGTGGTGCCAGTAGCTACACCGCCATCAATAGTTACTATCATAATTCCTCACTTGAATTTTGGCGGGACATTCGGGTCTGGAACTTTGACAGTGTCTCATATTTTAGCAAATTTAAGAAGTAAATGAGACGAATGGAACACCTGCGGCGATTATACGCCGTGTACCATTTTTTATTGGCTATCAAGGGTAAGTGGGACAAAATCGGACAGTATAAAAAAAGAAGTGTCCCACGCCCATTCATTGGACAAGAAAAGACCTCCATGCCATACCAGCCCGATAACCAAACAAAACCCGCACTTGCTGGCTTATGGTAAAATTATGGCGGAATAGCCCCTGTAATCCTTGCGAGAGAGGGGATATTTTGCTGTTTGTAGCTCATTGCTTTTAGTAATTCTCAAAACCCGATTATATTTAATTCGCACCCAGCCACGCAGGATGCGACAATAGTAATATGCCAGAGTCAAAAGTTACCATTCACGCTAGGCGGTTACTCGCTGACCATCGTTTTCAGGCTCTACGCCAGCAAGCGCAAGCCGATCCTGCGAATATAAAAATGTATGTGCGAAAAGCTCGCCAAGAGCATAATCTATCGGACTATTGGAGTGAACTGCTGCCAATCATGCTGCTGAGTAACTTCGACCCCTCAATACTCGCCGGTGGCGCTGTTATTGAATCAAGAACTGATCCAGTAACTGGCAAAGTCTCCCATAAGGTAAATGTTGCAGAAGAAGCCACTCTCTCCGACGTTAAACGAGCCTATACCGTCATTCGCGATCGCGAAAAACTAGCTAATCGCCGCTACTCTGGGCGGTATGCGCAGGAATTCCGAGTCCTTGAACTACGTAAAGCAAACAAATCTACACCTGAAATTATTAAGATTCTGAAAGCTGAGTTTAATCGTGATTACGACGCTGCGGATATAGCCAGCTTCATGCAAAAAGCCAGACAAAAAGCAAAACCTTAAGGACGCTCGCATAAGGTTTTTATCCATGTTACAGGGGTAAGTACACTGTTAGTTGTTAACTAACGACAGGAGTACCTATGCAAGTAGTTCAAGTACCTATTAATAAACTAAAACCATCTGAGTACAATCCCAGAATTATTTCTGACGCTCAGCTGGAACATCTCGGTAAAAGCTTCGATGAACATGGTTTTGTGCACCCAATTTTAGCTAATAGCAATCCCAAGAGAGCTTTCATTGTTATATCTGGTCATCAACGCTTACGTGTAGCTAAACAGCGGGGGTTTAAAACGGTGCCGACTATTTTTATTGATGTTAATGAAGAACAGGAACGTTTACTAAACCTTCGTTCAAATCGTATAGGTGGTGAATTTGATAATGAACTACTTTTCAACCATTTCGATATCGAAACCTTGCTCAAGACAGGCTTTGACGATATCGACCTCTGGGACATCTGGAACGCCAGCCTAGATATCGAAGAAGATAACTTCGACGAAGAAAAAGCCGTCAAAAAGGCCAAGTCTACCAATATAGAGCTCGGGCAGATGTTTCAGCTTGGCAAGCATCAGCTTATCTGTGGCGATGCCACCGATCCCGAAGTCATTAAACGACTGGTTGGCGACTTGAAACCAGTCATGTTATATACCGACCCCGTTTACAACATTTCCCTCGACTACGATAAAGGCGTCGGCAACAAAGCCAGCTACGGTGGCAAAGCCAACGACACTAAGACGGATACCGAGTATGCGGAATTTCTGAGCACCGCTCTGGCGAATGCGCTGGCAGTGATGGACGATAATGCCCATATCTTCATGTACTGCGACCAAACGTACATCGGGCTACTGCAAAGTCTCATGATCCAGCACGAGCTAACTAACAGGCGGGTATGCTTGTGGATCAAGAACGGATTTTCACCAGTGCCAGGAGTTGCCTTCAATAAGGGTTATGAGGCCTGTGTTTACGCTACCCGTGGTACACCATATCTGTCGGATATTCATAACCTGACTGAGATACTCAATAAAGACATTGCCTCTGGCAACCGTGCAATAGGCGATATCCTAGATATTTTTGATATCTGGCTTGCCAAGCGTGATTCGGGTCAGGACTATCAGCACCCCACCCAGAAACCGCTGACACTACACGAGAAGCCGCTAAAACGCTGTACCCGCATCGGGGATATCGTCCTAGATTATTATGGGGGATCAGGGTCAAGTTTACTTAGCTGTGAACAGATGAAGCGTGTGGCACTACTCTGTGAGATAGAACCAGTATTTTGCCAAGTCATTGTTGACCGCTGGGAACAAATGACTGGTCAAAAGGCGGTACAGCTATGAAAACGGGACAAATAATATGCTTAGGCGAACACCGCCTAGCGTGTGGCAGTGCCACGGATGCAGAGTTAGTAAAGCGGCTGGCTGGTGAGGATCGTATTGCCATGCTGTGCTGTGACGTACCCTACGGGGTTTCATACGTTGAAAGTAAGCAAGGTATCGCCAAGTTAGCTAACCAAAAAGTAATTGCCAATGATGGCATTACTGACGATGCCACGTATCAGCAATTCATGCTCGATTGGCTAGAGGTAGTTAAGCCGTACCTAACAGCCAAGAACAGTGTCTACATATTTAACTCCGACAGAATGATGATCCCAACCATTCAGGCACTGAGAGCCAGTGGTGGTAAGTTTGCACAGTTACTTATATGGGCAAAGACCCATGCCGTGATTGGTCGTATGGATTACCTGCCACAGCACGAACTCATAATTTACGGCTGGTACGGTACGCATATCTTCGGCAAGAGCAAAGATAAAAGCATCTTGGTCTATCCAAGACCAAACAAGAGCAAGCTCCACCCGACCATGAAGCCAGTCGGTCTGCTGCGTCGCTTAATACTTAACAGCACCAGTGTTGGTGACGTGGTATACGACGGGTTTGGGGGCTCGGGGAGTTGTGCATTGGCCTGTGAACAGACCAAGCGCAGGTGTCTTATGGTTGAGATCGACGCAGACTACTGCCTGACAATAATTGACCGCTGGGAACGTTTAACTGGCAACAAAGCTGTGCTATTGGAGGCTAACCATGAAAACCAGTAAGCAAAAACAGCTGATTCTGGAGCAGCTCAGGAAAACGCCAATTATCCAGGTGGCTACTGAAAAAGTTGGCATTGCCAGGTCAAATTTTTACAGATGGAAAAAACTTGACCCTAAATTTGCGATCGCTGTAGACGAGGCGATTGACCAAGGCGTAAGTCTGATGAACGAATACGCCGAGTCGATGCTGATTAGCGCCATCAAAGACCAAAACCTGACGGCTGTGTTCTACTGGCTAAATCACCGTCACCCAGCCTATGAAACGAGGGTGCGGGTTGACGGCCGGATTAAGCACCAGACCGAAGAATTAACACCCGAGCAATCCGCTCTAGTTGAGCGGGCTCTTAAAAATGCCGGCTTATTGCTGGCAGAAAGCGAGGAATCAAATGAGTCCTGAATCACCCTTTTCACCAGAACTATGGCAACAAATCCAAACTAAGCGCAGTGTGCGTGTAAAGCTGGCACAAGCAAGCTTATACAACTTCGCTCACATCTACTTCCCGGGCTATTTTGAATACTCCACGGCTGCATTTCAGCGTGAAATGTATGCCCTCCTAGAAGATCCAGATATCAGACACTTAGGTATCGTTAGCTTTCGTGGTAGCGGCAAGTCCAGTATCGTAACTACATTTTTCTTAATGTGGGCGATTCTCGGTAAGCAACAGAAAAAATATGCTTTGATCGCGAGTCAAACCCAAGTTCAAGCTCGTAAGCACCTGGCTAACGCCAAGCAGGAGTTTGACAGCAATGAGCTGCTGCGTAATGACTTCGGGCCATTAAAGGAGACCAGCGACGAGTGGGGTTCGATGTCACTGGTGTTGCCAAAGTATGGCGCACGTATAAGCGCCGTATCCAGTGAACAGAGCATCCGTGGCACTCGACATGGCTCGCACCGCCCAGACCTTGTGATAGCGGATGACGTAGAAGACCTCCAATCTGTGAAAACCAGTGAAGGCCGCGAGAAAACCTATGACTGGTACAATAGCGAGATACTGCCGGTTGGTGATAAAAGCACCAAATTTGTGTTGATTGGTAACCTCCTGCATACCGATTCGCTGATGATGCGCATGAAAGCCTTTACTGACAAGCAATCTGACCGGTTTGTCTTCAAAGAGTACCCGTTAATTGACGATCGAGGGGTGTGTCTGTGGCCGGGTAAGTATCCGACACCGGCAGCGGTGGAGCGGGAAAAAGCTGAAGCACCGAGCGAGCGGGCATATTACCGGGAATACCTGTTGAAAATCCTGCCCGACAACATGCAGATCGTTAAACCAGAAAATATTACCTATTACGATAAAATACCCGATTGGTTGGCAGGCGGTAGCTACCGCATCGCAATCTGCGTTGACCTGGCTATTTCCAAAAAAACATCTGCTGACTATACCGCCATTGTGGTACTGGAAAAACACGGCTACGGTAAGGACACCAAGATATACGTCCACCCATACCCGATTAACAAGCGTAATCTCTACAGTGAAACAGTCAAGGATATAGTTTCCCTGAAAGCGCGGCACACCTCAGCTGACATTTACATAGAGGATGTCGGCATGCAACGGGCTATCATTGAAATGTTAAGCCAGGAGAACATGCGGGCTGAGGCAGTCCCGCTGAATGGCCGGGACAAAGAAGAGCGTCTGCAGGTGGCTTCCTACTGGATCATTAACGGCACTGTCCAGTTTCCCTACGAAGGTTGTAAAAAGCTATTGCAGCAAGTTATAGGCTTCGGTGTGGAACGCGACGACCTGCTCGATGCCTTAACACTCGGCATCATCTACCTGATGGAACATAAGAACAAAGGTTCAGGTATGACCATAGGATCAACCAAGGGCACGGTATTTGACCGTGGCCTGCGTATGCGATCTAGAGGCGGGCGATATAACGCCGCCACTGCTTCCGATGACGAATTCTTTAGTTCGTCCACTGGAATAGACATTTTCTAAGCCAAAGACCGGTTGGACGACTGGGAAGAGGCTACGCCTGGGGGTTGGGGCTGAGTAACGGTAATATAATACGTTAAACTTGCATAAATTTCTAAAGTATGCTATATTACTAATAGGTAAATCAAAATAAACATGTCTGGCGAAATCCCCTCACACCAATCAAATCCCCATGAAATGGGCCCGAACGCTATGAGCGATGCTGCCGCTATGGATATTCGCACTGGCCAGGAAGCATTACACGATGGCGCTAGGTTATTAGCTGGCAACATCGTTAGAATTGCCGAAACTAATGAGCCTGGCGCTGTAAAAGAATATTTAGGTGATGTCCTGGCCGATACCGAAAAGCTAGTGCCAGCAGCTGAGCGAATGGCTGCCTTTGAGTTTCTGGCCGGGGAACAGCGAAGTGAGATTCGTCGTGGTTTGGTTACTTCCGGTGAGCAAATGCTTGATAACTTAGGCAATAACAGCCAAAAAACTCGCCAAGAATTGCAACAAACTGCACCTGCAGCCAATAGGGGTATCCGTATGACTGTGGAAGCACACGAACAGGAAGTTGGTCGTCATTTTCACGGACAAGTAGATACACGTCGGGCAGCTCGTGGCCACGAAGTTGCTGAACAGACTGCTCGCAGAGGCTTTGGAGCCGTAACTAAGCATGTTGAAACACTGGATGCTTGGGGACGGGCGCAACAGCAAGAGGCTCGTGAGTATGACGATGAGGCCAGGCAAGGTCAGGCTCATGAACGAGCATTAAATGAAGCAAGTGAAGTCGTTAAACCTGACTATGAGGGCGACCAAAAAGACCTATCTCGTGTTATTGATGAAGAAGTTAAAGAGGCTACCGCAACTAAACTTCAATCCGTAATCGCAGAAGCCCAGACCACTGGCAAGTCCCCAGAAGATGCTGTTCTAGAGCTCATCTCAAAGGAGCCGGCTACCGCTACACCTAAAATAATTGGTGAGCTACGAACATTCGCAGAGCAATATGCCGGTTTTGCCAAAACTGGCACCCAAAAAATTGAGGGAATGACTAAAGAGTCTGAACGGCTAATGAAAAACTTTGCAGCTCGTGGTCGTGATGGCTATCAATATGTGAGGCGAGTTGAGGATGCTATCGATCTTTACCGCCAACAACGGCGCACTCTTGAAGATGCAGTTAAAGGTGCTGATTTTGCTATTCGACAAAGTGCTAATGTTCTCGGTACTACCGACCAAGAGTTGCAACGCATGCGGCAAAAGCTTGCCGCCACCAAGGCTGGTCCACGCTCTGCTGAATAAGTATACCCATTCAATCTCTGTTATAATTGCCGTATGATTGATACCTCACCAAACATGCTTCTTTATATTGAGCCGCAAGTCCAAAGATCAGCCGAACCGGTAATTGACGACTTAACCAAGAGAATGGCCGCTGCTTTTCAAAACCACAAAACTGGCTCTGCCGAAATAGGCGGTCAGTTTGAAGAAGGCGTTGTAACTATGGGCCACCAAACCTGTGCCTGCGGGGCTCAAAGTACAGCCGTGGACTATTGCCTGAACAGTGGTTTTTACCAACTCTTTGTGCATTCACTATTTAGCATGGCACCGCAATGAAGTACCACAGTCAGAATTAGATAAGATTGGCTCACTGCCCAATGAGCAAGCTAACCCCAGCCCAGAACAATTGCAATAGTAGCTGGCTATAAAACGTTACCTTGTGTCTCTTGAGGTGTCTTGTAGAGATCGTAGAATGTGGGCAAGTTTTCCGTATCAATAAAACCCTGTTTAACGACGCGACCTTGCTCATCTAATTCGGGTGGGTGTATATGGCTGAATATGACTTCACCGAAACGGTTGTTACCAACCATATCAGTTAGATCCATGAGTTTGTCTAGCTTGTTGAGCGCCCCTGGGCCATAAGCCTGCTTCACTTCTTGCACAAGCTTACGCCTCGATTGTATACCGCCCTCAGGGCCAGCATCTTCAAAAAAGGCATTTGTGACAGTTTTTGTATCTATTAGCCCTTGTGAGCGACCTATGAACTCAGCCAGCACTTTGCGATAACCAACGTACGTATTATCTTTGTCTCCGCGCTTATCTGGATCGAGTGTTTCAAAATCACCTGTAAGAATACCAAGTGTCACATGATGGGTAACTGCTTCATTCAAACCAGTTCTATTTAGCATCTCTGGTTTAAGCTCGGTGCTAAAACCTACGCGAGATCGCTTGAACTCTGTGTCACCGGCTTCCGGAGTTTTAAATGTTCCCCCAGAGACTTTGTGCGTTAATTCGTGCGTCAGATTATCCTGGAAGTTTTCGCCCGTTTCCCGAACATCATGACGGACACCGATTTCATCATGGTCGTTGCGATAGTAAGCACTCATGGGGCCATAGGTATCAAGTACTGCAGAATCGGTGACACGAACGCTTGTTTTGATAAGGGCGGCTTCCAGGCGGTCCTCCACAAATTCAGGTATGTAGCCAAGTTCAACGCCCTTTTTAACCCCCGTAACGTATGCTTCTCGAAAATGAGGCCATGCCTCTATTAAGCCTTGATGGGACTCGCTTATATCTCTGCTGTTGATAAGTTCTTGCACTTTCGGATCAGCCATAACCATAGGTCGTGTATCAATGAGCGGAGGAATTTTGTCGGCATTCTCCTCAAGAAAAGGATTGCCCGTAATAGCTTGCCTATCCCCCAGGGCTGTTTTTTGAATTCCTTCGATGTACTCCATCATAGCCGCTGCTTCCTCTTCGGTTTTGGAGCTAGCAAGAACCAAATTAGTAACAGCATCATATGCTTTTGCTTCGTCCTCTAAATTTCTAACGGTCAACGGTTCTTGTAGGTTGGATAGTGCAACCTCGCCGATGTGACGGCGCTGAGCAATTTCTGATTGCCACGCTTCACGACTAGCTAGACGTGCTTCTGGTTGTGGTGAAAGGTTTGGTTGTGATTCGGAATTAGTCATATTTATTTTGTTATTTATTACAATATAGCATAATATTGCTAGAAAAGCAATATCTGTACAATAGATATTTACAGATTACAACACTTGTGCTATAATGTTGTTAGTAAATCAAAAATAAACATTTATAATTTTAGTTATGGCCTCACGTAAGAAATCACCCCAAGAACTAGCTGCAGAAATCATAGCTGCTTTTCCGTTCTACAGCGATTATTCAATGCCCAAAAAAGAGGCGTCACATTTAAACAAAGAGGCGAAGAGAGTCAAGCAAGAAGTTGAAAACCTGCGCCCATACCTGCTTTCAGACAAAGTCTTGGCCAAAAAGCTACGCGCCATAAAACACATATCCATAGCTAGTGGTGTTTGGACACCACATACAGGCGAAGGCAGTAAACAACACCTAGGTTATGCCATTCAACGAAACATGGGGTTTGGCTACAGCAAAAGCGAAGCTACTGTTTTAGCCAAGAAAGAATTAAAGAGAGACGGCTACCTCGCTGCTATACGATCTGATAGAAAAGAAAAGGATCGCAACTTCAAAGAGCCGATTAACGAATTTATCAAGTGTCATAGATTATATAGGGCTACAGCAGAAGAAATTGGGGATAATGTTATTGACCTTACAAAGTTTACCCCTAAAGCCAAGTCTCAATTGAGCCGTGATTTCCCGTCAGGGAATTTCCTATACCACGGCACTGAAACGGAGCAGATGATGAAAATATTAACATCCGGCTATCTATCCAATGCAGGGGCGCTATACGAAAAAGAAACAGAACTGGCTAAAGCCGAGGGTCGTGAAACGGAGTTTATTCGCCGGAATTCTGGCTATGAAGGCATCTCCTGGAGCCTTAACTCTATAGATGCTCTACCGGGTGATCGTTACCACCTTGCTGGCTTAATAGCCTCTCCAGAGCTTGTGCTCGGCAAAAACGAGCAACTTGTAATTCCATCTCGCCCAGCGATTAGCGAAGTCTTGCAAGTGGCTGGGAGCATCAATGCCCGAGAATTCTATGAGGCCAAAACGCAGCTTGAACTTTACTGTCACACCGGTACGTTTGGCGAAGCTAATTCCGTATTTAATAACTTATGGGCTGTTAGTTATTATCGAAAAAATCCAAAGCGTAGTTTAGATGATAGACCCATGCTTTATACTGCTGGGCGTAAACTTGTAAAATGCAAAAGCTATGCGGAAAGTCTTGGTGAGTATTACGCTATCGGACCAAACGGTTTGATTTACTTAAGTCATAATCTGCTCGGTCAAGTAGATGATGAAATTCCTATAGCAGCAGTGTGGCTGCAAGCGCTTATAGACACCGGAAGACTTGAAGGCACAGTTTTTGCTGGTAAGACATGCCCCGAGATTATCGAATTGATGAATAGCAAGAACACTGACTTACTGCTCCGAGAATCAAAAAAAGACTGGCAACCGTTTGAGAAAACTATGAACGCCGCTGAGGCAAAAGCAAAGCACGTTAAGGTGCCGATCGAGGAGATGTATTTAGTGACTGCTCAAAAAGATCTCAAGCATTGGTTAAAGGTACTAGTTCGCACCCACTACCAACCAAAAGGCCTGTTGCTCTATGATGACAAAAAAGTACGCCTTGAGAATTTCGCTACGCTGCACCGTGGTGACCACGCCGAGCTAACACGAGAGTTGCGAAATGCTATACCAGCACGAAATGGTTTTGTCCCCTATAACGAGGTGCTTGGCATTGAATTTACAAATGACATGCGTGCCGGGCACCACCATCAAATTATTGCTGAGCGTTATCTGGATAATCGTGGTGTTATCAAGTGGAATAATGGTAAGCTAGCAGTAGAAAGGTAACTATGAGCGAAGAATACGCACTATTAGCAAATCACATCGATCCGTTTGACGATCTCAAGCATGCTGAGGAACTGCTTATTACCTATAAACCAACCGGCAATGAAGATGAAGATTTTGCAATGCTTAAGAGCCTCTTGGCACAGGAAAGAGTATTGGATATTTCAAGGCCAATTGTGTTTGAAAAATACCATCACGGTAGCGATAAGGCGAATGATTTTCTATATCGTGAATATATGGTCAGGCACCGGATTAGCCTATTTGCCTTAAAGTTAGACAAAAAAGTTACTGATAGGATCAGCTTTGAGGGTACTGATGATTCAATTCAGTCTTCGGTGTGCGCTATGTGCTGTATGAACCGCGAAGAATACCCAAAGCCAGTCAAAAAAGCTAAAGACTAAGCACTTTATATTCGTATACATACTCAATGCGTGTCGGGCCATGCTGCCTAACAACTGTTTCTTCTGTCGGGTAAGTATGACCGTGTAGTAGGACCTGTGGTTGCTCACGATTTATGTAATCCCGTAAGGCATTGAAGCCTTGGTGGGCCACCTCTTCCTCGTCATTGATGCCGCGCGGCGGACAGTGACAAATAAATACATCCACTTTTGGAAAATTTACCATCATTTGTGATGCTTCTTCTTGGGCGTACATAATAGCTTCAGGATTTTCTTTGTACCGAACACAACCCTGGAAACCACCAAAGCGGAGACCTTTAAAGTCCCAGACCTTTAGATGCATATCCCAAACACCAAGCTCAGGCATATATGTGCCACTATCATGATTACCATAGATGCCAATCTTCGGAATATTAGTTATTTGCTCAAGCTGCAGCAAGTCTTCGCGCGTCAGATCACCAAGCGTAATAATTAGCTCAACATTGTTATCTTGAACAGCGTCTAGGATGTTTATTTTAGGTCGTCTGTCAGCAATAGCTAATACATTCATCTAAAGCTATTATAACTAGCCAAACCTTAATTCTGGATGACTTTTTGATTGAATATCTACGAGGAGGGTGTTTGAGGCTTATCTGATCCTGGTTGATTCTGTTCGGCCATTTCTGTCCAAAGCTGGTTCTGTAGACCAATCTGTCCCATAAGTTTTTTGGTTTCACCAAAACCTATACCGCTTAGATCTGCACGATCTAAGGCATCAGGGGGAAGATACTCTCGGCGTTGCGACATGAAATCATACTTGCCAGCTTTCTCGGCAATCTCTTTTGCCATTTCGTATGCTTTTTGGCGATCCGGTTTTTCGCCCGTAATTTCATCAACTCGCTGTTTGATTTGGCGGTCTTGGTTCTCCAGAAACTTGCTTGCTTGATCACCGACAGATTCTTGTGAAGATAGAAAGTCTTCGGCCTCATTAGCAATTTGGCTACCCTGTACATCTGTTTCGGTAAGTGATTCGGCTTCCTTAACAACGAGTTCACCTAATGCTTCTACCGCAGGGTCAGCTACTGGCTTTACAGCTTCTTCAATGGCTTCTTGGGCATTCTGCAAATATGCGACTCGGCGTTCAAGAGGAATAGATTCGTAGGATTCAGACATAGCTATAATTTATATTTTTGCTTTAATGTCTAAATTATAGCATAGTAACTACGATAGGTCAAGGATTGGTTTTGTAATCAGCTATTTCTAACAGATCTTCGCCGTATTTTCTAAGCAACTCAATCATTGAACCAACTTCCGTGTCGGATCCAATTAAATCTTGTGAGATTACTTCAGTGCCCAGTGCAATACCTACCAGATTACCCGTAATCGCGCCTGTACTGTCACTATCGCCATCATGGTTCACGGCTAATGCCAAAGCTTCTTTAACAGTGAGGGTCTTATTTGTGCAAAGCAGTGCACAATAAAGTCCGATTGTTAGTGCTTCCTCGGCTACCCAACCTTGGCCTAGGCTTTGCAAATTCTCTACGCTCGCCGATTGACTAGCTAACTGCACAGCTTTCTGGCAGAGCGAGGTCACATCTTCCGTACCAAAATATTCCAGAGCCGTATTGACGGCTTGACTTAAATCCTTACCATTGAGGCAAAGTGCGACGATTACAGCCAATAGCCCGCTGGCATGATGAGCAGTTGTATTGCCATGTGTTATAGCGGCATCATTGACGCCTTCATCGTAAACTTTCTGCAGGACTTCTTTTGTTGGCTGTTCAGTAGCGTATAGATTACCAAAGAAGATACCGACAGGAGCTACACGCATAACCGTACCGCAGCCTTTGCTATCATTCTCTGCAGGTTTAGCGGGCCTTGACATCGCTTTCAGAGCCGACACACAGGTATTACCAGGGCCACGCTGTCCCTGGGCCTTAACTAGCTCAAAAAGCTTTGGGTTACCCCATTGTAAGTCAGTGTAGTTTGGATTGCTCATGCCTTGGGTCTCTAGCCATTTGATGTAACTCATTGCTGTATAGCCCCAGAAATCTGCAAGAATACCTCGCTCTGCACCACGCTTATACGCACCAATGAGTCCGTCGGCTGCAAACAATGTCATTTGCGTATCATCTGTGACGGCACCTTTCTTGCCATAAGCCACATCTAACGTACGAATACCCTTAACCCCATCAGGATCATCGCCATATTTAGCAATAATCTCCTCGCGTTTCATGAACTCAACCGGTGCGCCAAGCGCATCTCCCAAAGCGCCTAGTATTAAACAAGCTCTCGATTTATCTATCCTCGTGTATTTATCTACCTCTGCCATGTAAATCCTTTCCAGCCTAAGTTTAAAGCATCAGAGCGCTATTTATAACCTTCAGCTTGAGCTTCAAACATTTCTTTATATAAGCCACCAAATTTTAATAATTCTTCATGGGTTCCGTATTCGGTAATCTTGCCGCATTCCATGACAATAATTTTGTCGGCCTTCCGGACAGTACTGAAGCGATGGCTAACGATTAATGTTGTCCTATCAGCATGTGCCTTATAGATGTTATTGAAAATCGTGTACTCGGCTTTGGCGTCAATGGCGCTGGTAGGTTCATCTAAAATCATAAGATCGCCGTTACGCAAAAGCGCTCTGGCAACACCGAGCCGTTGCTTTTGGCCGCCAGAAAGATTTGTCCCATCGTCGAATGATGGGTCTAGCCGGGTATTGAGCTTATGTGGCAACTTCTTCACGAACTCGGTTGCGTCAACTAAATCAGTGGTCTTGTAAATTTCATCGTCAGAAGGATCGTGCTCCAAGCCCATAACGAGATTGTCCTTAATAGATAAGTGTTGCACTATTAAGAAGTCCTGGCTTAAGTTGCTGATGGCTGCGTAGTAGATCTCTCGTTTGATATCCCTAATATCGGTGCCGTTAATCGTAATGGTGCCCTTAGTTGGCAGATATTGTCTAAGTAACAGCTTAATAAGTGTCGTCTTGCCAGCACCGTTTTCGCCAACTAATGCAAGCTTACTGCCAGGTGCAATCAGAAATGACACGTCATCAAGGACTAGCTGATCAGTGCCGGGGTAAGCGAAGCTCACATTCTTAAATTCAATGGCAAGCGGTCGTTTTACTTCTACAGTACCGTCGGGAATAGCTGGAGCTGTATCATACACTTCACTGAAGTTTTGCAGATTAATCGAAAGCTCATGGAGACGCTGGACTGAGTTAGCCACGCCCGTTGCACTACTTCCGGCCTGTTCGAGCATGCCGCGTAAGAAAATAAACCGATCAAGGCCGATCGTACCGGCGAGCAATAAACGGAAGAAGTAGATATTAGCTCCAAAGCTCACGACTGGCTGAGCCGTTTCAGCTATAACATCGTATTTCGCCAGTCGTCTATCACTGGTGTAGACCATGTCCTGTGACTTTTTGAGATTAACGCGCCAAGATGTAATGATCCGCTTAAAGGCATTCATGAGCCGTATTTCTGGCATGAAACTCGGGTCAATTAGCATCCAGCGAGAACGGAATGCTACTCGATCAATTGGCTCAATCTTTTTGTATACTTGCTCGCGTAACTTGTTCTGCCTGATTTGAAGAAATGCCACCGGTATAACCGTTAATACAATAATCACGCCTATCAAAGGCGCAACCACAGTAACTGCGACAATTGAGCCGAAGAATCCAATCAATGACGAAGCAGCCCACGAAAGTTCGTTAAGAACTTGCCATATTTGATTTAAGCTGTCACGGGCACGATCAAGCTTGGTATTGAAGGTCTCGTTATCAAATTGCTCTTGGCTCAGTTCGTACATTTTTAGGAAAAATTGCTCATTGGTGACAATCTCCATCTTTTGCTGAAACCTCGCTCTGGCCAAACGGTCAATGTTCGTGACTACTTGGCCAATTAGCTCGAGGGCTAGCAGCGCTGACAACCAAAAGTACACTTGGCTTGTGGCACCGTGTTGCAAAGCTGCAGCGCTGACGGTCGAAATAAGCTTGGCTAAGGCATAAGCTGAAAGGATCGGTCTAATACCGGTAAAGGCACTGTAAATAATGCTCCAAACCAGTGAAAGACGTGAAGTTCTCCATTGGAGCTTGACAATCCAGGCCAAAGATCTCAAGTATTTTTGTTTCATCTTAGCCGTTATTATAGCTCTTTACTCCTAGACTTCGTACCCCACTGCGGTACCTTGTCTTTGATGAACCAACCATCAGTACAACTCACCAATACAGCACCCTATAAACTGCCGGACGAAAAAGATGGCATGCCCATTCAACCCATTGCCGCTAAGGCTGCGACGGTTGAATATTGCCTGTACGCTCGTAAATCAAGTGAAGACGATGAGCGTCAGGCTCTATCAATTGATTCACAGATCAAAGAAATGGCTGTTCAGGCTGAAGCCCAAGGACTTAGAGTCACCGAAATCAGGAAAGAGAGCCATTCGGCCAAACAATCAGGCCAAAGGCCAGTCTTTGAGCAGTTAATTGCGGATGTTCGGAGGGGTTTGTTCACAGGCATCCTCAGCTGGGCTCCTGACAGGCTAAGCAGAAATGCTGGGGACTTAGGCTCTTTGGTGGACTTAATGGACCTGGGCAAGCTAATTGAGATCAGAACCCACGGTCAAGTGTTCACCAATTCACCAAATGACAAGTTCCTACTGATGATTCTATGCTCCCAAGCCAAGCTGGAGAACGATAACCGGGGCATCAACGTCAAACGAGGCATGAAAACTAAGTGTGAGTTGGGCTTTAGGCCCAATATGACACCTCTTGGCTACCTGAATGACCATTACTCCGGTAAAGGTCAAAAGAAGGTGTTTGTCGACAAGAAAAGAGCCCCCTTAATAAAGGAAGCTTTCGAGAAAGTTGCAGCTGGTGCGTCTGGCCGCGATATCTATGACTGGTTTAATGGAGTAGGCTTCAGAACCAAAAGTGGCAAACTCCTAACGCTTAGCGGGGTGTATCGCATGCTCAACAATGCTTATTACTGCGGAATCTTTGAGTTCCCAGTTGGTAGCGCCAAATGGTACAAGGGCTCATATACGTCTATTATCCCCAGAGAGTTATTTGACGCAGTGCAAAAGCAAATGGTGGTTGCACCAAAAAGCAAACCAGGCACCAAGCAATTTGATTACACTAAGCTCCTTAAATGCGGCCGGTGCGGGTCGGGCATTACGGCTCAAGAAAAGTTCAAGCAGCGCAAGAATGGCATCCAAAAACGCTATGTCTACTACCACTGTACGCAGGCCAAGGATTTCAGCTGCCCAGAACCTTACATCCGAGAAGAAAAGTTAGCCGAGGCCTTCGTAAACATGCTAAGCAAGGTGACTGTCGAGGAAATTGAAAGCAAAGAAGCTCTAAAATCTGAACTGGATAGATTCAGACGATTATCTTCTGCAGTGCTGGGTTATAAGAATAGTCAACAGGATCAGCCTGAAATTAATCTACACAACTTTGCTAAATACGTGCTTACTGAGGGCACAAGAGAAGAAAAACGTGCTCTAATAGCTTGTCTGAATCAGACAGTTTATCTCAAGAACAAAGAAGTAATCACACGGATTTAGAATCAAAAAAGCTCAATGAAAAGGGCTGTTAATTTTTCTAGAACCTCTAAAAGCGCAAAAGTTCCAGAAACCTCAGGCTTTAAGGAGTAAATGCACAGTTCCAGCCCCAGGTGGGGTGGGCCGTAAAGCGAGCCCTTGAGACAAAAACAAGACTTTCAGGAGACCTTGTTACTTCTTTCATTGTCTTTGACCTCTGTAAAAAGTTCCACAATCTATCTGGCGGAGAGGGTGGGATTCGAACCCACGGTACCGTTGCCGGCACGCTGGTTTTCAAGACCAGATCCTTCAACCACTCGGACACCTCTCCATATACACTTTCTACGCAAAATCGAACCTTGGCGGAGAGGGAGGGATTCGAACCCTCGCTGGAACTTGCGCCCCACTAATGATTTAGCAAACCATCCCCTTAAGCCACTTGGGTACCTCTCCATCGTCTTTCTCTTTTAAGGGAAAAGAGCAGCCCGCTAAAATGTATTCCATTTTGCTGACGCGTTGAGAAAAACCGTAGGTTTGTCTCAATAAAGAACAGGGGTGATTATATCAGTAAACCCTTGGCAGGTAAACTTAAACCTTCTGGGCGAAAACTACTGTGCTGACTGATTTGGCGCCAGCCCGACGCAAAACCTGGGCGGCAATCTGTATAGTCGCCCCAGTGGTGCTGATATCATCTACCAAGCACACCGGGCGGCCCGTGAATCGATTCGTACTAACAGCGTAAAAAGCACCGTCTAGTTGTTTGAGCCTAATCTGTCGCCCGGCGCCTACTTGGCGACTTTGACCCTCGCGGCGCAGGGCAGACACATAAGGTCTTTGGGCAATCCGGGCTAGTTCCTTGGCAATCAGACTAGCTTGATCATAGCCCCGCTGACGTACTCGACTGGTAGCCGTTGGGACCGGGATAAAAACTAGATCTTTTGGTAGCAGCGGCAACAAATCAGCCATCTGCTGGGCCATTACGGTGGCCGCCGAACGAACCCGCCCAAACTTCAAGGCCCGGGCCAAGTCTTTGGCTAGACCATCGTACTCACTACAAATCCAAACATTTTTCAGCGCAGTCTGTCGTCGACATTTGGCACAGACTGCAAAGTCGCGACTCAACGACTTGCAACGGTAGCAGCGTGGTGCGACAGGTAATAGCTCAGCCTGGCTACAAGCCTGGCACAAAATGGCTCCCTCGACGCCACACCCCAAACAATCGTGTGGGGCTAGCAAGCTAATAATTCTCTCGGTGACAAACATTGTTGTGATTAATGTGTTGTAAATATCCACAGGCACGGTTGCGCCTGTTTCATAAACTAAGCTATACTAGCCAGTAACAAAAAATGCAAACATAAAATCGATTATTAAGAGAAAGAGTAGCCTCAAAATGTATTCCATTTTGCTGGCTCAGATGAGAAAAACTTAGGTTTATCTCATTAACGTGGAGGGTAACAACTTTATGGCACGCAAGAGCCAAGACGACGATTTACTGATGGAAGATGAACTAACAGCTGCCTTTTTGGGCGATGATGATGACGCGTCTGTAGCGCCGGCAGGTGATGATTCTCAGCCAGCTACACCAGCCGGTAACGATGATTGGGACGAAGAAGAGGCTGTAGCCGGCCAGCTAGCTGTAGACGTATATGAAACCAAAGAAAAGCTGATTGTTAAAGCCCGTACTGCGGGTGTTAACAAGAACGAACTAGATGTCAGCATCGCGGATAACACGCTGAGTATTCACGGCACTCTATCAGCCGGTTCAGAAGAAGAAGTCGAGAACTACTACACTCAGGAATGCTACTGGGGGGAATTCTCTCGTAGTCTAGTGTTACCAGTGCCCGTAAAAGAAGACGAGATCGAAGCCGTACTAAAAGACGGTGTACTGACTATTAGTTTCTCTAAGGTCAAACAAGATACTGTCAAAAAGATCCAAGTCCTCTGATATTCATCACGCCGGCAAGTATGTTGCGGTGTAGAGCCCCAAAGATACTTGCCTCTCGGCTAATTTAGGCTTGCCGCTTTACGATACTTGTTCAACGTATTGATTATACGTCTTGCTCCGTTTCGCAGTGGCGTACCCAAATTAGCACGGGCGTGGCTAAGTATCTGCGGGGTTATGGGGGATAAGTGTAGTTCGGTCCGTTGCTCGCTGCTTTCGCCACACCGAACCCAAACATGTCAATAATTCTATTGTGCCGACCGATCGGCTCAGTAAGGGAAGTGTTATCCAACAAAAAACCGCCCATCTCGGGGCGGTTTTTTTAACTTTCTGGTCGTAGATTATACTCCGGCTGCAGTGTTAACTTTGTTTAGCACAAACTTGACGATGATCTGCGCCAGGGCCACAATCACCAAGCCGATAACGGCGTAGAGGATGGTGTTCTTGGCGCCTACCAGGTTAGCATCGTTGCCGCCAGACATGATGTACTTCAGGCCACCAATGATGATCATGATGACCGAGATAACACCGACGACTATCGAAAAGATGTTAATAACAAGCTTTAGGATGTTATCAATGCTCGTGCCGCTTTCGGCGCCAGGCTTACTACAACCGGCACCAGCTCCGTCCCTGGTTACACCACTAATACTGAAATCGCTACCACAGCCAACCCCACCGGCAAGGTCAGCAGCATGGGCTGCGGCTGGCGCGGCAAAGGGCACAACAAGTAGAGTTAATAAACTAGCTTTGGTTAACAGTGACTTTATTTTTTGGATCATATTTTACCTTTCTTAAGTATAGCTTAACTTATATCACATTTGGGGCGGCCACATCAAGTGACAGACGCCTAACTAGACAGCTTTTGATACCCGGTATATAACAAAATGCACGATAATTTGGGCCAGAACTACTATAACCAGACCAATTATGGCGTACAAAATAGTGTTTTTAGCGCTGTTTAGTTGGGTGCTGTCGCCCTGGGACATAATGTATTTGAGTCCCCCGATGATAACCATGACGACTGCGATAACACCAACAAGCACCGACAGTACGTTGACCACCAACGCCAGTGTGCTATCTACACTGGGCGAGTCTTTGGGGGAATCACAGCCTTTGTCGCCGGTGACGGCGGCTACGCCGGTGCAAATATCAGTCTTGGCCGTGGCCGAAGCAACTGCAGCAAATGGCATAGTAAGCATGAACGTAGCAGCGGCTGCGGCTAGGGTCAGGATTATTCGGTGCATCAGTTTATTCATTATTTCTCCTATGAATGCTAAAGCTTATTTACCACAAGTTTAACTATTACCTGTGCCATTATAGCAATCGCTAGACCTATGGCGGCATACATAATGGTATCTTTGGCCTTGGCGGTCTTGGCCGAATCACCAGTAGACATGACATATTGCAGCCCGCCCAGGATGACCACTATCACAGAGGCGACACCCACGATAATAGTCACGATATTTACCACTTTGGGTATTATGCCGTTGGGGCCAGATATCGGGTCGATGCCAGGGTCAGTACGGCCAGCACAGGCTGTGCTATCTTTGGCTTCTGGCTGGCTACAGACACAAGACAGTGGATCGTTGGGACTCGAGTCGCAGACTGCCTTGGCTGGTAGGGTCATGGCTAGCGGCAGGGCCAGCGCCACAAGTGCGCTGACTACTAAAATAAGCTTCTTGATCATAGAAGCTTCTCCAGTACGACCTTGATAATCCCCTCGGCTAAGATACAAACGGCCAGGCCGATAACCGCATACATGATGGTGTCTTTGGCTTTGGCTGTCTGGGCCGGATCACCCTGCGACATAACATATTTTAAACCAGCTAAAATGACAATCAGCACCGACACAGCGCCCAAGGTCACAAAAAAGATAGTAAGCGCCAAGGTTAGAGGGTGAGAAGAACCGATGCCCGTGCGGGGCAGAGGACAAAGGTCTATGCCCGATCCTGAATATTTACAAGCCATGCTTAAGCTCCCAGCCTGTTCCCTACAAACGATACTATTACCGTAGCTGATGCGGCGATAACCAGGCCAATCACAGCGTTACGGATAGTCTCTAAGGCTTTTTTGGTGTTATCGGGTTCGCCCTGCGAAACTACATACTGGAAGCCACCATACAAAATATATACAAAGGCTACCGCTCCAGCGATAGTTGTTAGGGCGCTGACTATGGCTACGCCTAGAAGCAGGAATTGTTCGGGATTCTTACCAAAGTCGACAGCCACCACAGTACATTGGCCACCAGCGTCATAGCGCATGGGCAAGTACGTATACCATCTTGGGATGAGCCCCAACAAGCGCGTTTTGTCGCCAGTGCAGGTTTGGCCAGATAGAGGATTAACGGCCTGGGCAAACAAAGTACTAAAGAAATTCATAGCTGTTTACCTGGCAACGTCCACGCCAATATGACATAAAGTAACAGAAACATAACTAGAGCAAATATAGCATTAAATATACGTTTTTTGGCAGAAGCCACACGGGCTTGGTCGCCACCGGCCGTAGAATATTCGATGCCACCAATAATTATCATTATCAATACTATGATCCCAACCGCACCGGCCGCCAAATTTATGAGCGGGTTGATTATGTTTTCGGTTATTTTGCAGGTGGTCGAAGAGCCGCAAGCCGATCCGAACGAGGCAGTGTCTGACTGCCTACCAGGGCAGGTTACCTGACCAGTTGCGATGCTCTGGCAGCTCTCGCCACCATTAGCGTTATCGATGCCCACCAGGTCACTTGTATCCCACAGCTTTGAGTCGGTCTCTTTCACGCATATCCAGCCCAGGCCGTGTATCAAATGACTAGTGGAACCATCGCAGGTATTAATGGATGAATCATTGGTAGTAAGCGTAGACAGGGTATAACCCTTTGGGTCTGAAGTCTTTAATCTTATGCAGGCGTAGTGATTAACCCCCTTAACCTTACTGGGGTCTTTGTTTGGCTCTATGTTGGAGTATTCTACAACATCACCAACCTGACACTTATTATCAACCAGTTGGTATTCGTAATTTTTGTCGTGTCCAGTCGGCGAGATGGCACCTATGGCCTGGGGCGTAATGCTGGAGACGCCAACCACAACCAACGTCAGGGCAGCCAGTTGGATCAGATTTTTTGTTAGTTTATTTAAGTTTAGTTTCATGAGTGATATCAGATTGCATTGTATAACTATTCAGGATAATTGTCTAACCCCTTAGCGTCGGGATTTTTACACCCTAATAAGTGGCCTAATTATCTCTGTTTTTTATGCCTTTTATGCTACATTTATAAGTAATGCGTAAAAAGTTATTCCTGTGGTTTGGGCTCTTATTAATATCCTTAGGTTTAGCCCTACCACTACTTAAACCCACGGCCATCGCCGCTAGTACTAATAACGATGGGGTGACTGATCTTAAGCGACGGCAGCTACATACTTATGCTGACTGTTTGGCACAAATTAATACATCTGGGGAAATTTCTAAGCCTGATGGTTTATTCAAAAACTTTAATGACCGCCTTAATGGCGACACAGGAAGTTATGGCTCAAAACAGGCAACCGTCGTTGGTCTAGACCGCGACACAACAAACGGTGTTGTATCGTGCTACTCAGCCATAAGGGATGGCGAGCATGCACTCGACAACTTGACTTTCACCAGCGATGCCATACGCAATTATATGGTCGAAAAACTAACTGGTTATTGTTTTAGTAAATGTCTGTATACGTCCGGTAAAGCAGTCACCGGCACCACTAAGATTCCTCTCGATAAAGTCCAGTACCATCTGAGCTTACTTAAAAACAGGGTTGGTCAAGCCGAATCTAAATTTGACCCGCCCAGTAACTATTTAATTGCTAGTCGTGTGCTCAAGATGTATAGCGTATGCTACAACGTCACTACCAAGCCGCCTAGTGGTAGCTATGACGGCCTAACCATGGATGGTGGGTGGCTTATAAAAAGGGGTGCGCACGATACGCTAGCACAGGCCGTAGCCAAAGGTATAATTACCCACACCAGAACTGCCCACCTTACTGCCCACTTTGATGAGTATTACGTCGGCGACATAAACCTAAATTATTTGGCATCTCTTCCTTTCGAAAGTGATGCCAGTTTGGATGGCGGAGATGACTTTTATCCGATGGGTGATGACTCAGTAGCCAGCCAGGGGCGTTTCAAGAACGAGTTTATCAACTGCGACTACATCAAAAACCACAAGAAAGACGTACTGAAAGACGTATCTATCAGCTCAACTGGGGCGATTGTGCTAAAGGGGAGTGACGGCAACCCTAACATAACGGCCAGCGGTAGTGGCACCAATGGTACCACAATTGGCGAGCTTAAGTGTGATGTATCAATAAACCCACTGACCTGGTTTGTCTGCCCATTGGTATCACTAGCCAACACCGCACTACAAACATTTGATTCCGCCATAAGCAATCGTTTGTGCATAGACACCTCCAAGGTATTTAACATATCGGGTAAGTCTGGCGCAACCACTGGTAACTGCGCCAACAGCAGCAGTGATCCTTCAGCTGGCGCAGACAGCTCACAAGCTTTCTACGCAGCCTGGAACGGGTTCAGAATAATAGCTGTCTCTATGCTGGTGTTGATTGGCCTGGTTATGGTAATATCTCAGGCTTTCGCGATAGGACCGTTTGACGCTTACACCGTTAAGAAAGTATTACCTCGATTGTTGGTGGCGGTGATAATGATATCAGCCTCGTGGTACGCCATGCAGTTCCTGATCAATATGTCTAATGACCTAGGGGTTGGGGTGCGGGCAGCCATAGAAACACCGTTTAGTAACCTGGGGAATCCTCACTTAAACACCTCGATTATTTCGGGTGGTGCTGTAGCCGGAGCAGTAGCCTTTGTAGCACTGGGACCATTAGGAATGCTTAGTTTCGCTCTTATCGGATTGGTAGCCGTAATCATAGCCTTTGCCGTGATAGTGATACGAGAAATGGTAATCCTATTTTTGGTGATATTGTCGCCAATTGCTATCGTGGCCTACATACTTCCAGGCACCCAGAAGGTCTGGAAGCTATGGTGGGATACGTTTAGCCGGGGGCTCCTAATGTTCCCGATCATTGAGGGATTCATAGCTATGGGTCATGCCTTTGCGGTGGTTAGCTACGTAGATGACAAAAGCCTGCTGGCCCAAATGGTGACATTTGTCGCCTATTTTGG
The DNA here is from genome assembly GCA_038213615.1 of Saccharimonadales bacterium (SeqCode). Classification (GTDB taxonomy): domain Bacteria; phylum Patescibacteriota; class Saccharimonadia; order Saccharimonadales; family OMJO01; genus JBBQSV01. The sequence goes on from JBBQSV010000002.1 coordinate 49,971, forward strand.
CCCATATTTTGCCCTACCGATGGCATTCAAGCTAGCCGGGGGCGCCATTGGCAACATTAGTGGCATGGTTAACGACCGCAGTCGCGGCATACTGGACAGGTCGCGCAAATACCGTGAAGGTCAAGTGACTAAGAACACGGCCAAACTGTGGGCTGGGGAGCGATTCCAGGGCAAGAGCTACATACCTGGGAGTCGACGATTGGCAAGTAGGCTGAACGCTACTACTAGCCGTGCGGGCGTGAAGAACTTCGGTTTCGGGCGAATAGGACAAGAATCACTGAAGCAGAAGCATGCACTGGCAGCGGCTGAGTTTGCCAAAAGTGCAGCCGGACAGGCGTCTCAAAATAACGATGGCCTATTACGGGCCCAAACCTACGCCAATGAAATAGAGGCGCGTGCCGGGCTAACGCGTGATTTTCGTATGAATGCTGCAGATGTAGACACGGCCGTTGCAGCAGCTAAGGCCAACAATGGATTCGGCGCCGTCCGTCAACGTTACGCTGCTCAACAGCTAGGCAGAAGTAGCACTGGCTATGAGGACTTGACGCAAGTTGCCCAAACCATTGCTCGAGTTTCAGCTAACCAGAGTGAACGTCACGGTCTAGCTGGTCAGATTAACTATGACACTAAGGCGGCTAACCGTCACGACTTGGCGCCAGGCGTTGGGCAGCTCTCCGGCCTAGCCGATGCAGCCGCCAACGGTAATCTAACCGGGGCCATGCTAGCTGAAGCAGCCACGGCAGCAGCGGGTAACTTTGATGCGGTTACTATACTGCGGTCTTCGCCACAAGAGGTTGTTAATATCACCCAGGCATTAACTCAAAGACTAGGGAATCAATGGGCAGAGGCTAATAATGCTGCGCTCCCGCAAGCCCAACGGGATGCCGCCATGGATCAGGTATTGCAGACCGGTGCCCAGATCAGCCAACTGAATGCTGCCAAGGGTTACGCTAGCCCCGCTAACCAGCAGACCGTAAATGCCATGCTTCACCAGACGGCGGCCATCAGAGCCGCCATGGGGCCTATGGTGACACCCGAGATAGTAGATCCACGGACTGGAGCCGTTACTACGCCCGCTGGACCGTACAGTGGCCGCTGGGAAGAGCTGGCCGCTCGACCACCTGATCCACGAAATCCGCTGCTACCATAGGAGTAAATTATGGCAACATATAAAGTAATCCAAGACATCGAGGCCGAGGACAAGCTACTAGGCCCACTGAGTATGCGCCAGCTGATCTATGCAGCCATAGCAGTTAGTTCGATCTTTCTGGCTTATCAGCTAGCACTCCATGTTAAGTGGTTTTTGGCGGTGCCGTTCTTGCCAATAATCGGACTGTTCGGCCTGCTGGCCGCACCGTTTGGGCATGACCAATCGTCCGAAATTTGGCTGCTAGCCAAGGTCCGTTTTTTACTAAAACCCAGGAGCCGTATCTGGGATCAAAACGGCATCAAGCAGCTGGTCACCATCACCGTCCCCAAACGTGTAGAACAGCGCCTAACCAACGGCATGGACCAGTCCGAGGTCGCCAGTCGTCTGCAGGCCCTAGCTAGTACTCTAGATAGCCGTGGTTGGGCCATAAAGAACGCCGCCGTAAACCTAGCCAGCCAGCCATCCTACATTGGCCAGGCTAGTTCAGACCGCCTGGTAGCACCCAGCAGCATGCCCCAAGACGTGCCCTCTATCGACATTAACGCCAGCGACGACATTTTAGATGCCGCCAGCAACGCTACCGCCCAGCACCTAGATCAGTTAATTAACGCCTCGGCCCAAGATCACAAACAAAGAGTCGTGGAGCAGCTACAAAACCCACACGCTGCCCAGCAGCTGCCCAGCAAAGATAGCCCCTGGTTCATGGACAGTAGCAAGATCACCAACTCTGCCAAATCAGTTACCAAAAAGGCCAAGGGTGCCAAAGACAAGCTAAAAGAATCTGTGAAACACCGGGCCGCCAAACCCAAAACCTCCACGACACCATCGGTGGATCCTGTTATACTAGAACTCGCCAACCGTAACGACTTTGACGTGGCAACACTGTCGCGCCAAGCCCAAAAAGACCATGGGCAATCAACGGACGGCGAAGTTATTGTACCGCTAAGGTAGCTCGGTAAATTATCAACGTAACTAGGTGGGCTAATTTATAAATGGATCCAAATCTGAACCAAATCCAGACCCCTCAACCAGCCGGCCAGCCCGGCCAGCCCGACCTGCCGCCTACTGCTGCCCCTCAGTCGCTCGGCCAACCACCTATTGTCGACGCCGCCACTTACCAACCGCCGGCCTTTGGGCAAGTGCCGGTGGCACCGGGTGCAGTGGTTAGCGGCGACCAAGGCACACAGGCCCCACCGACCATTCACCCTATTAGCAGTAACCCCAACAGCACCCAGAACACCTTGCAAATTGCCGAGATCCGCGACGGAATAGTTATTATGAATGACGGGTCATTTAGGTCAGTAGTGATGGCGAAATCTATCAACTTTGACCTGATGAGCCCAGAAGAGCGCGAAGCCGTAGAATTTTCTTACCAGGGTTTTTTGAACTCACTGTATTTTCCGATCCAAATATTTATCAGATCACAAAAGGTTGACCTGCGCCCATACATTGACCGTCTAGACAAAATTCGTTCCGAACAGGACAACATGCTACTGTCGGTACTGATGGAAGATTACCTGGGTTTCATGACCCAGCTGGCTCAGCAAACCAATATCATGGATAAAAAATTCTACGTGGTTATACCATATTTTCCAATTGCTGATATCCAACGAGCCATCACACAGAGCAAAAACTTCTTTACCGGCCTGGCCGGGCTATTCAGTAAAAAAGAGCAGCACGTAGTGATCAACGAGGCCGACCTGGCTAAGGCTAAGGACGAGCTACGTAACCGTGTGCAATCGATTTTAGCCGGACTGCAACAGTGCGGAATCCAGGGCTTACCACTCGACACCCAAGAACTGATCGAGCTGTATTACGACACCTATAACCCCGACACCGCCACCCGCCAAAAGCTGAAAAATTTTGATGATCTATCAACACCCATGGTCACTAAAGGCCAGGGGCCCGCCCCACAACCAGATCTAAATGGAGGGACCTTGTAATGATTCACTACGCTCATCATTTGGTAGATAGTAGACGGGATATGGCAGCTGGCCAAACACTACCCCCCGCCTACCATCTTCTGCCTACCATCTTCTGCCTTCAAATGCCGGAGGCAAGCTAATGGCATTCGGCAAACCCAAAATAGATCCGGTGGCCATGGCCGAACAGCAACGCCAGATGGAGCAACAAGAGGTCAATGCCGCCTTTCAAAAGGGCGTGACCGCCTTAAGGGATTTTATTGCCCCTAGTTCTATCAACTTCCAGGGGTCGTACTTTCAAATTGGTACTCGGTTCGCCCGGACTTACTACGTTTACGGCTACCCCCGCCAAGTCTACACTGGCTGGCTAAGCAGCATGATAAACCTGGACGAGGTGGTTGACATATCGATGGCTATTTATCCGGTAGAGAGTCAAGTGGTGCTAGAAAACTTGCGCAAAAAAGTGGGTCAGCTAGAAGCTGGCATCCAGATAGATGCCGAGAAGGGGCGGGTTCGTGACCCAGGCAAGCAAGCGGCTATCATCGATGCCGAAGAGATTCGTGATAAGTTGCAGGTGGGCGAAGAGCGGTTTTTCCGCTTTGGGCTGTACTTTACTATTTACGGATCGTCTATGGACGAACTAGAGTTTGTATCGCACAAAGTCGAGTCCATGCTGGGCCAGCAACTGGTTTATTCCAAGGCCGCTACGTCTCAGCAAGAGCAAGGGCTCAGCAGCACCGTACCGCAGTTTACTGACCTGTTGCAGATCAGACGTAACTTTAGCACTGGTGCGTTGAGCACTAGCTTTCCGTTTACCAGTGCCGATCTTAGCCAAGACAGCGGCATTTTGTATGGCATCAACATGCATAACTCTGGGTTGGTGATCTTTGACCGGTTTAGCCTAGAAAACGGCAACTCGGTAGTTTTTGCCAAATCT
>JBBQSV010000003.1:0-41850 GCA_038213615.1 Saccharimonadales bacterium (SeqCode)
TACGACTTTTTCGGCACCACCACCTATAAGCCAGTCATGCGCAATCGCCACCTTTGGCGGCGATTTGGAAGTTGGAAGTTGGAATCTAGATGCTGGTGAATTCATTTCAGGGGTCTCATAAAAGCATTAAGTAATTTCTGGCAGGAAGTTATCTGTTCCAGTATATCGGCTGTAGAGTCAGGAGTTGTGTAATTTAGCCTTTGACTCAGATATACAAAGTTCTTTGTCTCTAGTAACGAACCATAAGCAATTGTATAAAACTGCAACTTGTCTTTTGATGTTCGCCTACCAAAACCTTCGGCTATGTTTGCCGATACAGAAGCTGTTGCTCTTTTGATTTGGCTTGTCAAACCATAAATCTCACTTGTTGGGAAGGCTTTGGCTAGGCCGTAAACCATCACTGCCAATGTTTGGGCTTCTTGCCAAACGGTAAGTTGTTCGAAAGAAATGATCTTGCTGGCATTGCTCTGCGGTTTGCTATCTTCCATCTTCTATCTACTATCTTCCGATCAGTTGCCTTGCAGAATTACTCGGATGGTTTTTAGCAAAATGCTGATATCTAGCCAAAAGCTCCAGTTCTGCACATAGTAAACATCAAGTTGGCGGCGCTCTTCGAAATTAATACTCCGGCGACCGGACACCTGGGCCAGGCCGGTTAGCCCAGATTTAACACTCAAAATAGCGTTACGCTTGGCATGGGCATCGAGCTCGCGGGGCACTAAGGCGCGTGGGCCAACTAGGCTTAGGTCACCCTTGATAACGTTGAACAGCTGGGGCAATTCATCTAGACTGGTACGTCGCAGAATTCGGCCAAAGGTCGTCAGACGGGGGTCGTTGGCCAGGTAGTCACCGTTGGCCCGGAACTTTTTGGCTAGTTCTGGTTTGCCCATTTTGGCAAAGCCTTCTTCCGGCAGTAGCCCGTTGTATTTAATCTTTAGGGTTCTGAATTTAAACACCCGGAACTTTTGGTCGAACCTGGTTAGTCGCTCTTGGCGAAAAAACACCGGCCCGCGGCCCGTTAACTTTTGTAGGATAGCCACCAGTAGGAATATCGGCGAGGCGATGATGATCAGCAGACTGCCCACCAACAAATCGAACAACCTTTTCACCACTCGCCCCCAGCCCAGTAATGGTGTTTGATGGACGGCGATGACCGGGATAGACGACCTAAACAGCTCTACATTAATATTACCCACAAACAGCCCAGCGTTACCGGGGATAAACCGGTAGGCAATATGGTGGCCCTGGGCATAGTTTAGTACGGCGTCATTCTGCACCGAGTCAGAATACAACTCAGTCTGCACGATGCCATTAATATTGTCTGATCCAATAGCCTTGCAGGCCGTTTCAAAATCTTTGTATATCTTAAGTCCAGTTTCTTTGAGAGAGATGTTGGCCCCTCCGACTACGCCAACTATGGCATAACCCGATCGGCGACTATCGCTCAGCGAACCAACTAGTTCCTTCGTGATCTCAGTGTCGCCCACCAACAAAATATTCGTTATGCCGTAGCCAAAGCGCTGCACAATTATTTTCAGTACCCTGGCTAGGCTACGAAAAATCAGCAAGAATAAAAACGCCAGTACGAATCCATAGATCGGTACTAGCCTAGCGGGCAATATTGGTTTGGGTGCCAAAAAGTCCCAGAACACCACAAACAGCATGCCGATGAATGAACCGACCAACAGCCTGCCAGCTTCGTTAAACCGTTTTTCGTGGATCGATTCGTTGTATAGCCCTAACAGCGTAAAAACTAGTATCCAAAAAGGCAGTAGTACCAAAAATACGCCAATGTAGGTTCGGGCGTGGACCTGAGCTTCTAGGGCTTTATGACTAAGTGTTACGCGCAGTATGTAGGCAGTGGCAAAGGCTGCCACGAGCGCCAGGCTGTCGCCGACAACTAGCAAAAAGTTGTGCACTAATGAGTAGTTATTTTTCATGAGAAGCTATACTAAATTGTAACACTCTATGAGCCGTATAACTGATCATCAAACCAAAGTCGCCCGACTACTATCGCTGACCATTGCCATTATCCTGGTGGCACTGCCATTTAGCGCTCTACTGACAACTTGGTTGGCTAGCTCGCTAGGGCACCGCTACCTGTTGGTTTTGTGGAAAGAGATTGTGATAGTGGCCTGTCTGCCGTTTGCCGCCTACTTACTGCTTACCAACGATCGGCTCAAGAAACTGGTGTTCAAAGACCGGGTGTTTGGGTTGATGCTGGCCTACCTGGCACTGCACGTTCTGAGGGGCTTGTCGGCGCTGACTGGACATAGTGTTACCACGTCGGCTCTAAACTACGGGCTGATAATTAACCTGCGGTTTTTTGGCCTGTTTGCCATCTGCTACGTAGTGGCTAGCCAGGATGATCTACTTAGGCGGTACTGGTACAAGCTACTAGTTTACCCCTCTATTGGGGCGGTGGTATTTGGCTTACTGCAAAAGCTAGTATTGCCACGAGATTTTCTGCGCCATTTTGGCTACGGCCAGGGTAGTTTGCCAGTCTACCAAACCGTTGATCAAAAGCTGGATTACACCCGCCTGCAGTCAACTCTGCGCGGTGCCAACCCGCTGGGGGCTTATTTGATTATGCCAATTACGGCTTACCGCTACGTAAACTCTAGGCTCAAACAAGCCATGCTGCTGATTGCCGGACTAGCCGTACTATTCTTTAGCTATTCGCGCTCCGCCTGGTTGGGGTTAGCTGTGTCTTTGGCGGTCATGACCTGGGCAGGGGTTAGATCAAAATATGTTCGGCGTTGGTTCTTGATTGCCGCTGTCGCCGGTACCGTTTTGCTCGGTTTGGTATTGGTTGTTGGCCGTCATAACAGGTTGCTGGAAAACACCGCTTTTCATACCGACCAGACCTCGCATTCGGCCAAGAGTTCTAATGCTAGTCGGCTGTCGGCTATAAAGTCTGGGATGCATGATGTTGTGCATGAACCACTTGGACGTGGTCCTGGTACAGCTGGGCCCGCCTCGGTCATCAATCATCACCCACGCATTGCCGAGGATTATTATTTGCAAATTGGGCAAGAGGTCGGCGTGTTTGGGCTGATAATATTCTTAGCCATAAATATATTTGTGGGCCTGGGCCTGTGGCAACGGCGGGATCAAAAACTAGCATTATTACTTTTTTGTACGTTGGCTGGGATTAGTTTGGTTAACTTGATTTCACATGCCTGGACAGACGAGACTTTGTCATTGATCTGGTGGGGCTTAGCTGGTTTGGCGCTTGCGCCACATCAGACGAAACGGATGGTATAATACGAACAAAGAGCGAAAATATGTTCAAACTACGAGCAAAACAAAAACAAGAAGTTAAACGCATAACCGAATACTTATTTAGCGGCGGTGCCTATTTTTGGTCTGGCTACCTAGCTTTTTTTGCTTTCGACAAAGGCCTACACCTGTCGCTGTGGTGGGCCAAGCTGGCGGCCAACATGATTGGCTGGCTAGTCAACTATAGCCTGCAGCGCTACTGGGTATTCAATAATCCTTCGCTGGCCAAACATCAAACCCAGGTAACTACACGCTACGCTATCATTACCATCTTGAATTTTGGGATAGACTACGTTATTGTGGCCAGCCTCAGGTCCGTGGGCCTAACTCCGTACTTGGGCCAGTTTGTGTCATCCGGTTTCTTTACCGTTTGGAATTATTTTTGGTACCGGTTCTGGGTGTTCCCAGATAAGTTCACTCACCCGCACCATGGCCGACCACGAATTCGGGTGGCTCACCAACCGCACGGTTCTAGTGCTTACCATCACATGAGGAGTGCCTAAAATGAGCGAGGTAGTTCGCCCCACCAAGAAGCAAAAAGAGATTTTGGATTTTATAGCCAGTTTTATTACTCAGCATGGCTACAGCCCTAGCTACCGCGAGATTATGGGCTCGCTCAACTACACCTCTGTAGCCACCGTGTCATTGCACGTTAACAGCCTTATCAAACGGGGTCATTTAGTTAAGCGCGATCATTCGGCTAGGTCGCTAGAGGTTGTATCGCCCGGTGATTCAGTCGTCAAAGTCACCTCCAATCAAGTCAAGCCCGGCGAGGAAAAATGGCTAGTCGGAAAAGTAGAACACTTCCTAAAAGACTTAGAATCGGCCCAGGTTCCAGAACAAGGCAAACTAGACCAAGCCTATGTCTTGGTTGGCGCTATGAAGGTTCTAGGGCTGGACGGCGCGGCCCAGTCGTTTATACCCAGGCTCAGTGCCCTAAAGAAGAAAGCGGGTTAGAATAGAACTATGTCTGCTGCTATCAAATTGATTGGCGTTACCAAAACCTACGGCCGTAGCCGCGGTGTGACTAATCTGGACTTCGACGTGGAAAAGGGCACAGTGTTCGGATTCTTGGGGCCCAACGGTGCCGGCAAAAGCACCACCATAAACATGTTGATAGACTTGATTCGGCCCAGCAAGGGGCAGATCAACATATTGGGTCTGAGTAGCACCCGCGACAGTGTGGCGATTCACAAACGCATTGGCTACCTGACTGGCGACATGTCGCTAGACGAAAGCCTAACCGGCCGGCAACAACTAGAGTATTTTGCCAATCTACATGGTGGTGTGCCAGAGCGTCGGATTCGTGAACTGGCCAAAGTTTTAGAGTTAGATCTAAACCGTAAAATCAAAACGTTATCACGTGGCAATCGTCAAAAGGTCGGACTCGTCTCGGCCCTAATGCACGACCCCGAACTCTTGATACTAGATGAACCAACTACTGGGTTGGACCCACTTATTCAGGCCCAATTCAACAAGATTATTCTGAACAATAAAAAGCGTGGTCGGACTACCTTTTTATCGTCGCACTTGCTAAGTGAGGTTCAGGAAATATGTGATCACGTGGCTTTTATTGGCGAGGGCAAGATTTTGGCTATTCAGGATATGAACGACATTGCAGCCGGCGCTCCCAAGCGCATACACGTGGTGTCGACCGACCTCAAACTGCTGGCCAGCCTAAAGAAACTGCCCAATACCAAGGTAAGCAAATCTACCCACCGGACAATAGATCTGACTTACGCTGGTGACGTCAATCCACTGGTTAAACTACTGGCTAAACACCGGGTCGTTGACGTAACTATTCAAGATGCCGACTTAGAAAGTGTCTTCATGGAGCATTACAAAAGGGGCAAAAATGTTTAAGTCAGTATTGTCGAAGACCATTTACGAAAAGCGCTGGGGATTGTTTTGGTGGAGCCTGACCATGTTCGTGTTCACCTTGCTTGTGGTATGGCTATTCCCAACGTTTCGCGACTCGTTTGGCCAGACACTAAAAAACGTCCCCGATTCTCTAAAATCGGTCTTGGGCCAAGCCGCTGACTACCAACGGCTGGACGGTTTTTTGCAGCTGCAAGTGTTCATGCAAATGATCTTTGTGACGTTTATTTACGGCATTGTTTTGTTCACCGGCTTGTTGGCTGGCGACGAAAGTAGTGGCACCCTGCAAACTCTTTTAGCCCAACCGGTTAGTCGCACCAAAGTTTATTTTCAAAAACTGATCGCCGGCGCCATCCTGCTAGGCATAGTTAGCCTGGTGATGTTCGTTGGCGTAGCAGCTGGGGTACTGCTGATACACGATCACGTGAACTGGCTACGATTGCTAGAGGCCACCGGCATGCAGTGGCTAGTCAGTTTGGTATTGTCGCTGCTTGGGTATTCCATTGGCGCCATGAGCGGCAAGCGGGGAGTCGCCGGAGCCATGGCCGGACTATACGCGTTTGTGGCTTACATGGTGTTTACTGTGTCTGGCACAGCGAAATTTCTAAAAATACCCAACTACTTTTCACCGTTTAAATATCTGGCCAGCCCGCGAATACTAGATGCCGGCATTAGCTGGCCTAATGTCATCGGGCTTAGCTTAATCTGTTTGGGGTTAGCTGTGCTAGGATGGGGAGTGTTCACTAAGCGGGATATTTATCCAAAATGACATTTTTTCAGGCTATTATCTTAGGGCTTTTGCAGGGTGTTACCGAGCTGTTTCCGATTTCTAGCTTGGGTCACTCCGTGCTGCTAACTTCATTATTTGGCTGGCACAATCTAACTACTGCTCAGGCCGGAGGGGAATCATCGTTCTTGGCTTTTTTGGTGATGATGCACCTGGCTACGGCATTGGCCCTACTGGTTTATTACCGCCGCGAATGGGTCAAGATTATCAAAGGTTTCTTTAGCTCACTGAAGAACCGCAGCGCCAAACAATCCAATGAAAAGCTGGCCTGGCTGCTGATCATCGCCACCATCCCAGCCGGGCTGACGGGGATTATCTTTGAGCACGTGTTGCGCACCCAGTTTGCCAAACCTATTGCTGCTTCAGTATTTTTGATCATCAACGGCTTTATTCTACTGGCTGGCCAATCGGCTCAAAAGAAGGCTAGTCAAACCAAAAGTGATTCTAGCCTAGAGACCACTACCACAAACCTGGGCCAAAAGATTAGTTTTGGCCGGGCGCTAATAGTAGGTGTGGCTCAAGTGGGTGCGCTGATGGCTGGCATTAGCCGCTCGGGCATCACCATGGTGGGCGGCCTGTTTAGCGGGCTGGATTATCAGGACTCTGCCAGGTTCTCGTTCTTTTTGGCTACACCCATCATTCTAGCGGCTGGCATTTACAAGTTACCAGACTTTTTTGGTCCACTTGCCGACGGTGTTCGGGGTCAGATTCTAGCTGGCAGTGTGGTGGCGGCCATAGCTGCCTACTTTTCCATACGCTTTTTGGATAAGTACTTCCAAAACAAAAGCCTCAAACCTTTTGCCTATTACTGCCTGGCATTTGGCAGCCTGATGCTCATCATCAATCTATCCAAATAGTGTTGATAAACACAACATGTAGCGTAAGCGTAACGTGCTACTATACTAGATATTAACAACCAAACCGGAATCAGGTGTAATTCCTGAGCTGTGCCGCAACTGTAATGTGCCCCCTGAAAAGGGAAAAGAGCAGCCAGAGCAACGAATTTATTTCGTTCTCTGCGCGATGAGGAAAACCGTTGGTTGTCCTCATAAGCCGAAGGTGCTAAGCCAGACACGGTTCTAAAAGTCTCCCGAGCAGGAGCGGCTGTATTATTCGCAGTACTGCTTGGGCTACAAGGACAGTATGTCGCTTAACCCAGAAGCAGACCCCGAGTTTATTCGTCCCCCCGGCTCAAATCGGGAGACTCTTGACGACGCCGCCACTTGGTTCGCCGAGACCATAGATGGGGTGATGCACACCGAGTTCGATCTGCATGATCGCGCAGGTGAGCTATATGATGATGACGGCCGAGCTTTGGGCCCGGTGTTTGCGAACGCTGTAGCCCACGCTCGTCGCGTTGCCAAATTCAACCCTGGCTTGGCATTTGAAGTTGATCGTCAGATGACTGAGCGCGGTGAGCTGGATGACATGCGGGCTATGGTCCGTGGCGAGAAACCCAATACCATGGTCGTTACTTCCGAACTGCCTCACGCCCTGATTGGCGAAACACAGGACATACTTGGCTACAAACCGCGGCGAGGCTTAGGCTTTGTGCGGGTTATTACTTTCGATGGCCAGAAGATCAAGCTGGCGTCACTCAGTTTGGACTTTTCGGACCGCCAGGGGCTAGAGGCGATCCATCGATACTTTGGGCATGAACCGCAGCCCGGTGAATTGCTTGGCCAGCGTATACATCGTCAGCTTGACCCACAGGATCAGGATGGGTTGGAGCACACCATCAGACTTGTTTACGATAACGAACTAGCCAAACGGCGTGGGGGACAGTGGTATGCCGGGCGCAATCAGTTGCCGGGGCGTAACACCTATGATTTTGTGCTGGCTCAACGGGATTTACTAGATAGCTTTATGCAACTCAAAGCAGCTAACCCAGAGTTGGCCAATAAAATCCGTTATGACTATGCGGCAGCCTTTGAAGACCGTTGGTATGGAAGAGCACTAGTTGGTAGTGTAGATACATCACCCGCGGTATTTAATGAAGACCAAGTCGCCTGGGAGATCATTCAGGCCGGCGGCCGAGCCAGGGAAGAGGGCCGTTCATTTAGTGGTTGCGGCCTAACGCTAGGTGCCAATGGTCAGTCATCACCGGATAACCAATTAGAAAATGCCGGCTATTCTAACAAAAAAGAATCTAGCAAGTCCATGAACTGCGTCAACTGCCCTAAGTGTCGTACCTTTCACGATAAACTAGAGCCCAAAGGCGGCTACTATAGCTGTAAAAACAAAAAGTGCGGCCACCGCGTCAAAGCCTAAGCTAATTCTTGTTGCCTAGGGAAAAGAGCAGCCCGAGTACTGAATTTATTTCAGCCCCGGCGTGATGTGGAAAACCGTAGGTTGTCCTCATGGGCGTCAAAGCCTAAGCTAATTCGATTTCGTGGTGGGACTGCAAATATTCCAGATGTTTCTCGCGGAACTTATTGAACTCGGTTTTGTTTAGGCCGTTCTTTTTGATGAACGAACTGATCTTTTCGCTACCAATGTACTGCGGAATCATCACGTAGGTACTGCCTAGTTCATAAAGCTCCAGAGCCTGTTCTTTGTTTTCGGCATGCGTAATGACCACGGCCGAATCGTTTTCTTTGGCAATGTTAGCCACCAGCTGTTTGGTGACTTCGTAGTCCGTGAACGTACAGATCACCAACTTAACTTTGTCTATCCCGATTTCGTTCAAAAGTTCTATGTCGGTGGCGTCACCATAAATGTAGGGGATCTCTTGATGCTCTAGACTTTCGATCACGCTTGGGTCGTAGTCTACAACTAGGTAGCTTTTGCCAATGTCTTGAAAGGTTTTGATAAACTCGTGCCCTCCGTGGTGGTAGCCAAAAAGTAGCAACTGGTGACTGTGTCCAGCCCGTTCTTTGTAGGTGACTTCTTTTTCAAACAGATGCAGCTTGATGCGGTCAAACACGCCAAACAGTTGTTCGTCAAAATGCGTCATGTAGGTAGAGGCTGCAATGGTGATGATGGCCACCAGTGCAATTATGGTTGTCAGACGCGGTTGCACCAGCCCGCCATTGACGGCCAAGATAACCATGACTATCGAAAATTCACTGATCTGTGACAAGTTAATGCCGGTCTTAAAACTCACTCGTTTGGTGTAGCCCAAAACCCCCATGGTGGCCGTGATGACCAAGGGCTTGATGACTATCACTATCAATGACAAAGCAATGGCTGGCCACAGTGCTGCCGACAAATTGCCAAAGTTCAGGGCTTGGCCCAGGGTTATGAAAAACAGCACGATAAAGAAATCACGTAGCGGCTTTAGCCGAGCGCTGATCTCGTGGGCGTAGGGGCTAGAGGCCAACGCCACACCACTAAATAGGGCGCCCACTTCTATGCTGAACCCGGCCGCCTTAAATAACGTAGCGATACCAAAACCCCAACCAATGGCTGCCAAAAATAGTAATTCCTGTGAATTGGCCACGTATTTGGCCACGAACGGCAGTAGCTTGATGCCACCCAGTACCAGTGCCCCAACTAGCACGCCACCCTTGATGAACAGCAGCGCTATCCGTCCGGCGTCTAATCCGCCTCCGTGGCCCGACACCAAAAACAATAGAGCCAGCGTAGCCACGATGTCCTCGGCCAAGATTATGCCAATGGCTACCTGGCCATGCAGCCGGTTTTGTTCCTTTTTATCACTCAAAACCTTGATGATGATAATGGTGCTACTAAAGAACAGTGACAAGCCAATGATAAAAGATTCTGATTTGTTAAAACCCATCACGCTGCTGGTGGCGTAGCCTAGCAGGGTCATGGCCAACAGTGATGCTCCGGCCGTAGTTAGTACTACGCGGCCAACTTTTTTGAGGTGTGCCACATTCATGCCTAGGCCAACGATAAACAGCAACAGGGTGATACCCAGGCTAGAAAACACATCAAATATATCTTTGTGGTGGATCAAGTTTAGGAACGATGGCCCAACTAGCAGCCCCGCCAAAATATAGCCTAGAATCAGCGGCTGCTTTAGCAGCTTCATGATTATAGATACGCCAGCCGTGACGGCCAGGATCAGACTAAGTTCGGTAAAGATATCATGCACGAGTTTACTTTTTCATCCCTCTTATGTTCATATTCTAACATTGGCACGAGAGCTTACCGAAATTGTATTGACAACCATTAGCGATTTATGAGAATATACGTTTACTTCGAGTGGTGTTTCCACGAGAAAACAAAAAATAATCAAAAACAGATCTGTTAGTGCGTGGTGGCACTAATTGGTTGCAGGAGGTGAGTCGGTGTGAGGGCTATCAAAATAAAAACATATTCTAGGAGTGCTAAAGTGCAAGTAAAAATCAAACGGCCTAATTGGCAGCAGTTCATCCACTACTAAAAGCTAGCGCATCGCACTGACCTGTCTTCTGCAGAGCAGAAATACGGCAGTGCTTTTTGTGTTGGCGACTATTTACTTCTTGGTTTTGTTGGCGATAGCGTCGGTTATGATCTTTTCAAAACTGGTAACGTCGTTGTTGGGTGATATCTTTTTGCCGTCTAGGTAAAAGGTTGGTGTGGCTTGTTCGTCGCCAGTGTTGGCAAAGGCGGCTAGGTCGGCATTGATGGTAGAATTCACACCCTCGCTAGACATATCTTGCTTGAACTTATCAACATTCAGATTCAGCTCTGCGGCGTAGTCACCGAATATAGTCCCTGGGTTGCTGGCCACGGTCCACTGTGTTTGGCGTTCGTAAAGCAAATCGTGCATTTGCCAGAATTTGCCCTGCAAACTAGCGGCCTCGGCGGCCCGGGCTCCAGCAAAGGCGTTAGGGTGCAGTGATGTTAGTGGCAGGTTGCGGAATTGGAAGCTAATCTTGGCGTTCAAGTCTTTGACTACTTGCTTGATGGTAGGGTAGTACTGGCCACAGAACGGACACTGGTAGTCACCATACTCTACTAGAGTGGTGCTGGTGGAGTTTTTGCCTTCAATGTGGGTCGATGCCGCGGCTGTGTTGCCTCCAGAGCTGTTGTGGTTTTTGTGTTTTGAAAACGTCACGATACCAAAAAACGCCACCACCAAAACTGCTATGATTGCTACAAAACGGGTATTCATCAGACTTTCTCCTTAAATAAGTGACTATATATTACCAGATAATAACAGCCAAAACTGAGATTCAAAAGTGCTAATATTAATATATGAAGTTATTGGTGGATCTGATACTGGCCGTTTTGTTTGTTGGGCTAGTCGGTATGCGCAAAGCCTATGCCTCGGTAAATGTTGTAGAACTCAAACGCCGGGCGCGGGCTGGCGACAAACACGCCAAACAGGCTTACCGAGCAGCCGGCTATGGTCCCACCCTGAGCCTGGTGCTCA
Organism: Saccharimonadales bacterium (SeqCode); assembly: GCA_038213615.1. GTDB lineage: Bacteria > Patescibacteriota > Saccharimonadia > Saccharimonadales > OMJO01 > JBBQSV01. The sequence goes on from JBBQSV010000003.1 coordinate 11,274, forward strand.
ACTGCCTGGCGGCGGTGACGGCAGCCTTCTTTTTCTACGCACTTAGCCAGAGTGTTGGCGCATTACTATTTGTGATAATTAGCCTGCTGTTTGTAGGGCTAGCCACCATGTGGTTGCCGGCCTCGCGGGCGGGGTGGCTTAGTTGGCAGTTGGCTCTCTGGCTGGCTCCAGTTTGGTCCTGGATCATGAACCTATTGCATCCGTTGCTGGCTGGGCTGGTGGGCCGAGTGGGCAAGGGATCTGTTCATAGCGGCATGTACGAAAAGTCAGATCTACTCAACCTGCTACGCCACCAGGCCGATCAAGCCGACAACCGCATAGACAAAACCGAACTGCAGATTGCGGCCAGTGCGCTAAAGTTTAGCGACCAAAAAATTGGTGATGTTCTGATACCAAAGCGCGGGGTCAAATCGGTATCGGCTGACGAGACTATTGGTCCGCTGGTGATGGATGAATTGCACAAAAGCGGGCATTCTAGGTTCCCGGTGTACGAGGGCAAAAAAGACAACATTGTGGGTATCTTGTACCTGCGTGATCTGGTAGATGTCAAACAGGGCGGCCAGGTTAAATCCCTAATGCACAAACGTGTGGCTTACGTGCACGAAGACCGCCCGCTCAACGATGCTCTGCAGGCCTGCCTCAAAACTCATCAACAGCTACTGGTGGTGATCAACGAATTCGAAGAATATGTGGGGGTCATCACCCTAGAAGACGTGCTGGAGCAAGTTATTGGCCAGCCCATTGTGGATGAGTTTGATCAGTACGAAGACTTGCGCGCAGTCATAGAACGTCAAGCCAAAAAAGACCATCAAGACCACGAAGAACCGGAACCCTCGCCAACCGAATCGAAAGAAGACAAAACTTCTCCCAGCGATAACTGATAAAGGCTTAGCCCAGATCGCAGGCAATCATAAACAAACTGCGTCCCACCACCCCAATTCCGTCCGATCGGACGGAATTGGCTATTTAGGAAATAGTCTATATGTTTCGAACAACTGCACGAACCCAGTGAGTTCTAGTTCATCAATAAGTTGGGCCAAGGAATCTTTATAGTCAAACTGGCTAACCATCACGCTTTTTTGCACCTGTACAAAATGCCACTCCCGCAAAACCGATCGCAGCCGTCGTCTTAGATAAGCTTGATGTTCGGGGATGTCAAAAATGATCATCAACTGCACATCTTTTGCCAGCTTCTTTGCGATTAGGGGCTGGATCTTACGCAAACCTTCTTGGGTTATCTTTAGGACTTTATCTTTTTCAACTATCAACCCTTGTTGTTTTGCCTTAGTCCAGGCTCGGTTAAGCGTCTGTTGCTTGTAGCCCGAGGCTTTTTCAAGCTCGAATAAGAATTGGTTCTTGCGAAAAACCAGCATTACATTTTCTTGGGTGTATGGAATAAGCGCGTGGAGTATAAACGATAGGGCAGTCCGGCGTTTTTTATAAGTAGCTAGCATAGTCTAATTATACAATATCGTCCGATCGGACAATATTGGGGGGTTTGGAGGCTAACGTGGCCGTTACTTATCTGTTACAATATGGCAGATTATGAGTAGAGTTTTAAGCAAAGACATTGCCAGCCACATTGGCAAAACCATCAAAGTTCAGGGTTGGCTACACAAAAAGCGCCTGCTTGGCGGGCTCACGTTTCTAAACATCCGCGACCGTAGCGGCCTGGTGCAAGTAGTGGTCAAAGACAAAGAAGAGATAGAGAAGTTGCGCGGCCTACAAATCGGCACGGTGTTAGAAGTAGAAGCCAAAGTAGTAGACGAGCCTCGCGCCCCAGGTGGTGCCGAGCTGCACGATGCCAAGCTAACCGTGCAGGTGCCAGTTACCGATGAACCACCCATAGAAATCGACAAACCACTAGATCACAAGCCAGACAACCTAGACACGTTGTTTGAATATCGGCCCATCGGCCTGCGTAACATTCAAGAAACAGCTATCTTCAAAGTTCAGGCAGCTGTCACTAAAGCCCTACGTGAATACTTTGACCAGAACGATCTAACAGAGGTTCACACGCCCAAACTACTAGCAGCCGCCACAGAAGGCGGTGCCGAAGTATTCAAAATGGACTACTTTGGCAAAGAAGCCACTTTGGCTCAAAGCCCACAATTCTACAAGCAAATGCTAGTTGGCGTATTTGAACGCGTTTACGAAATAGCCCCAGTCTACCGCGCCGAACCCAGTGCCACTCGTCGTCACATGACCGAATACACTTCGGTAGATGTCGAGATGGGCTTTATTGACATAGAAGACCTCAAACAATTTTTGAGTGCTCTACTGCACCACGTGGTGGACTACGTTTGGCAAAATTGCGAACCCGAGCTAAAACTTTGGAATGCCCCAAAGCCAGAACTGCCAAAACAGATCCCGTCCATTAGCATGCGTGAAATCCACGAACTGTACAGCAAAGAAACCGGCGAAAACAGCGTAGACGAGGACGACTTACGCCCAGACGAAGAGCGTTGGATCTGCGAATACACCAAAAAGAAGTTTGGTAGCGAAGCCGTATTTGTTACTGACTGGCCAGCCAGTGGTATGAAGTTTTACCACAAAGCCCAAGACGGCAAACCAGAACTGGCCGACCGCTTTGACCTACTTTTCCGTGGGCTAGAAATTACTACCGGCAGCATGCGCGAAAACCGTCATGCCGAAGTGCTCAAACAGCTCAAAGAAAAAGCCAAAGGTGACCCCACCAACCCTGGTTTCAAATATTTCCTTATGGCCATGCAGGCCGGCATGCCACCACACGGCGGTTTTGGTCTAGGGCTGGAGCGCCTGACCGAAAAGATCATCGGGCTCAACAACATCAAAGAAGCCACTCTGTTCCCACGCGACATTAACCGCCTAGCCCCATAATGAAACTGTGTCTTTCGTCCTACCGGGTAACTACGCCAAAAGATTTAGATGATAAGTTCAAGCTGGTAGAGCAGGAAATCAAAGACCGCTGCGAGCGTTTAGTAGAAGAATTACTTGGTTAACTGCTAAGCGGGCTACTAGGTTGCTAAAGTATCCTACTTATGTTAGTATTACTCCTTAAAGGGAGCGCTAGCAAGCGCTTTATTTTATGGCTAATACTCAAGACCCGACCAAAATCCGGAATGTTGCTATCATTGCCCACGTGGACCACGGCAAAACCACGCTGGTTGATGGCCTGCTCAAACAGTCCCAGACCTTCCGTGACAACCAGGCCGAGATGACCCAAGACCTAATCATGGACAGTGGCGACCAAGAGCGCGAGCGTGGCATTACCATCACTGCCAAGATCACTGCTGTGCAACATGGTGATTACCGTATTAACATCGTAGACACCCCAGGCCACGCCGACTTTAGTGGCGAGGTAGAGCGGACTTTAAACATGGCCGATGGCTGTTTGCTGATTGTCGACGCCCAGGAAGGCCCCATGCCCCAAACCAAATTTGTGCTGGCCAAAGCCCTGGCATCAGAACTAAAGCCGATAGTAGTTATCAACAAAATAGACAAACCCGGATCCCGACTAAAAGAGGTAGAAGACGAACTAGCCGATCTGTTTTTAGAACTAGCCGTACACGAAGATCAACTGCACTATCCGGTTTACTACGCAGAGGGTCGGGCTGGCAAAGCCTGGAGTTCCCCGCCTGCAAGCTACGAAGACGCTGGCGATTTAGAGCCAATCTTTCAGGCCATTATCAAAGATATCCCAGCACCCAGCATTGAACTAGACAAGCCATTCCAGATGTTAGTTACGGCGTTGGCGTGGGACAGCTTTAAGGGCAAATACGCCATTGGCCGAATTACTCGCGGCACTGTAAAGGCTGGCGACCAAGTGACTCTGTGCAAAAAAGACGGCAGCCAAACCAAAGCCAAAGTAGAGCTGGTATTTATGAGCCAGGGTGTCAGCCGGTTCGAGGTTCCAGGTGGCGTGGCCGGCGACATTGTGCAGCTAACCGGCATCGCCGATGTGCAAATTGGCGAGACCTTGGCCGATGCAGTTAGCCCAGAAGCCCTGCCAGTATTAGAGGTAGAAGCTCCCACCCTAAAGATTTATTTAGGCCCCAACACTAGTTCGTTCAAGGGCCAAGAGGGCGAATTCACCACCAGCCGCCAAATTGGTGAACGCCTGCAAAAAGAACTAGAAACCAACGTGGGCCTGCGTGTGGCCGAAGACGGCATTGGCTTTTTGGTATCTGGCCGTGGCGAACTGCACCTGAGTGTACTGATAGAAACTATGCGCCGCGAAGGCTACGAGTTCGAGGTTGGCCGTCCACAAGTGGTCACCAAAGAAGTTGATGGCCAAACCATGGAACCTGTCGAAGAACTAATTATAGAAATCCCAGCCGAACATGTCGGTGCCGTGCAGATGGAAGTTGGCAAACGCAAAGCGTCGCTAAAAGAGCAATTTGCCAGCCCCAAGGGCGTCACTAAACTGGTTTACGAACTACCAACTCGCGCGCTATTGGGGTTGCGCAACATCCTGATGACCAACACCAAGGGCACTATCATCATGAACAGTCTGACTACTGGCTATCAGCCATTGGGCGCCAATTTGCAACAGTTGCGAAACGGCGTATTGATTGCCTACGAAGCCGGCGTGACAACTCCTTACTCTTTGCAAAACGCCGAGGCCCGCGGCACTACATTTGTAGGCCCAGCAGAGAAAGTTTATGCCGGGCAGATTGTAGGCCTGAACACCCGCAGCGAAGATATGGAGATCAACGTCTGCAAAGCCAAGCACCTAACCAACATGCGTAGTTCATCCAGCGACGGCGTGGTGCAGCTGACTCCACCCACCATCTTTAGCCTAGAAGAGTGTCTGGATTTTATCGAAAACGACGAACTACTAGAAGTCACGCCCAAAAGTCTGCGCCTGCGCAAAAAAGAGCTAGATCCTAATAAACGTAAGCGTCTACAAAAGTAGCCGCAGCAAACGCAAACGCAGTAGTAGATCTTAGAGCATTCCACCCAAGGGTGGACTAGACGACCCGGCCATTTGGCCGAGTCGTTCTCTAAGGCTCACTACTGCGCAAACGCCAAAGTAACTAATATAATTTAATATACATCAAAGATATGATAGAATAATTTCCTATCTAGTAATTTAAGGATAAGCTACTACATATATGACTCAATCTTTTGAGGCCTTAGAGCCTAGTATTGGCCCAAGACAAGGTGAACATAATTTATATTTAGCCCCAGAAGAACGCTCGTTGATTGATGAGTTTAGTGGTGCCTTAGTAGTGACTGACGTGGCGCTAGGGGTAGCCAGGCAAGCGGTTAGAGAATTTGCAGGGGAATTGACTAGAAACGAACGAAGGGCGATAGCCAGAATTACAAACGGGGAGGAATTTGATGAAAACCTCACTCGAACTACTGCCAATCTTACATTTATACGCTATCACCAAAATAGACAAGACGGATACGTAAATCATACACGGATAGCGAGGGGGTCTGTAGGTACTTTCCTCCCAGTTGGTTTTGAACGCAGCGTACCTAGGGCAGCTGGACTTCGTACGCCACTAATAGCATATGCCTGTGTCGTGTCAGAGCAGGTGGAAAAGTGTTTAGAATTAGCCAACTCCCTAACAGTTAAGCAGCCTGCAGATCAGCCTTCGGATTTATATCGACTCATTAGAAGGCTAACTTTTTCTGCCAATCAACCCCACGATGATAGGGCGGCAATGTTCAATATGATGTTGTATATTGCGGAAGAGTCAGATGTAGATAACACGGCACTCAACAGGGCTATTAGCTCCCTAGAGGCTGGAGATCTAAATAAGTTTATAGAAGCCGAGATATTGGGAGGTATGCTGGGGCACAGACTCGAACATGCACCTACTGAACTTTTTAATACGCATGCCTTGGTCCAGCTAGTTAGGTCATGTAGTGATCTAACGGATGTTGAGCTTATAAGTCGGTTAGTCTCTGGCCACGGACTGTTTCCGGCTTCAGTACGAGCAGAGTTATCAAGAGCACTGACATCATATAATGAAAGAGTGGTAGCTAGTCTTGGGGCAGTAGCTCATAGATTAGCCGAACAGACTCTATGTATGACCTATGCAAAAGAGTACATAGACAGTAGGTCGGTGTTCGTTAAGAGTGGTAGCGGGACTTTACCCGGTATTAAACTCCGGCCAGTAAAAGAGACGCCTATTATTGAGACAAAAAGGCGTAGATTACTTAGAGCCGTCGAAGAGGAGGCTGTTGAAGTTGGCAAACCTACGACCCCAGAATCCTTTAAGCGGCCTAAACTAGTATTTAACTATGGGTCAACAGAGCCCTTTGACCCTAGCAACAGAGATCAGGTACTTGCCTTGTTTGGCAAGAGCTTGGATAATCTAGTAAACGACGCAAGCTTTGTTCAGGACATTTGTGATAGCTTGGTTCATCTGGCCAATGTGGACTTTTCTGGTCGTGTGGTGGGGGGAGTCAACAAGTACGGTGCTCCCCTAAAATTTCATGGAGAGTCGTTTGAAGTTCATGGTTTCAAGCCTGATGATGCCGCTGGGCTGTCGCTAACTACAAAGAATGGCAGGAAACTCCGAATATTATTCGTATGGGAGCAAGAAAAAGTAGAGATCGTTGCTATTTTAGAAAGAGATAAAGTAAGTCAGTTTCTAAAGACTCACGGTATGGGTAGTTCTAGGACTACCGGCCAAAAGTAATACGGCTTGCTGGTTGATTCACGCAGCAACTAGGCTGGTTCAGTGTTGGTTGGGCTGTTGGATATCGGTTGGGCAGGGGTTCTAGTGGCAGCACGTCTATTTGAGTCTGCTGTCAGTGCTTCATCGATTGTTTTACCAAATTGGGTCCGATATATGGCGCTCAGGGCTATGTCCTCATCCACAGTTATGACTACGGCAATAACTTCTATGTTTCGGTAATCTGGGTCTGGCTCCAAATCATCTGCTTCTACGTCTCGGTTGATACCTGTGAGTGTTCTTTTTGACCGGTACAGGTTAACTACAAAACCCTCGTCGAACCTAATTACAAAAACGTATTCAGCCTCATCATCATCAAGGGGCATGAAGTCAGATGTAGGAGCCGAGCCATCCAGCCATACTCTTCTGTCGTCGTCGTAAAACACTACGCCATCGTCTACATAGACCCAGCTACCTGGCAGCATATGGTTTAGGGTGCGTTTTTCTAGGCGCTCTGGCACTTTGACTTGTTCTGGTGTCAGAACGGGTTGACCATCAATTTCTTTCAACATCGTTAAAAACAGGATAGTCCTTTTTTATAGCCAGTCAATGAAATTGTGCATATAGCTAGGGTATAGTGCTTGTGCTTAGAGGCTGCACGGCTGCTACAATCTGTTGCAGATAGAGGGGCTATAGCTATTGTTTCCCAGGGTTATCCACAAGATTAGATCTGTTGGCCGAAACATAAGCATTTTATAAAATAAAAAAAGTATTTGACAAGTACCAGGCCGACCGCTATAGTTGTACTCAGTCATCGTGAGGTGATCAGCAAAGGTTCTAGCAATAGAACCCCAGCGAACAAAGAAGGACCCGTCAAACGGTCCTTCTTTGTTTTTAGCGTAAAATATAAGTATGAACATAGACAAATTATTCAAGGACAGCAAGGGCAAGTGGGTCTTGTGGCAAAAACCTAACCTATTGCTTATCGCTTGGTTTGTGGCCATGCTCTTAAACCGTGCGTTACCAGCTGGGCGAGCGGATAGATTGGCCGACTTGGTGGCGTTTGGGGCCTTGTTTGCCTGGGCCTGGCAAGAGATTTCTAGGGGTGACAGCTACTTCCGTCGGGTGTTGGGGCTAGTGGTTTTACTAGCCATATTGGCCAGCCGTATAAAGGTCTAGATCTTGCACAGATGAAATAGTTTGTTTTTTTGACTACAAAACGCTTATACTTTTAGTAATATTTAAAAAAGGTTATTTATCATGGCTCCAGAAACACCTGACGAAAACCAAAAGCCGGTTACTGACCCGGCGCCTTCGGCACCAGAAGTGACCGAAGAAAAAGAAGAGACTGTAGTAGTTGATTCCGACACCCCAGCCCCAGAACACGCCGCCAAATCGGCAGAATAACCAGCCGGCAAAACAAACCTGCTGCATAAATACCTGGCAAAAAAGAAGCTGACATTTCCACTAACTTTTGTGGTATTGGTATTGGTTATCCTGGCCCTGCCATTTACACGTTACCCAGTTTTGGGTTTGTTCATGAAACAAAACCTGGATGTAGTAGTGCAAGACAGTAGCACCAACAAGCCTGTCAGTAATGCCACTGTTGCTGCGGCAGGTGCCACCGCTCAAACTGACGTCAACGGCAAGGCTAGCCTACACGTAAAGCTCGGCAAGGCCATACTCAAAATCCAGAAGTCTTATTACAAAGACTTTAGTCAGAATGTGACCGTCGGTTTAACTAGGCCCGGCGCTGTTACGGCTAGCATCGAGGCAACCGGTCGACAGGTACCAATCACCGTCAACAACAAGATCACCAACAAGCCACTGGCGGGGGTTAGGGTCAAAGCAGCAGATAGCGAGGCTACTACCGATGCCAAAGGCCAGGCCACAATAGTACTGCCTGCCGACAAAGCAACTGTTGACGCCGTAGTTACAGCTAGTGGCTACAATGATGCCAAGGCCAAAATCACCGTCACCGATAAGCAAGACAACGCCAACACATTGACAATTACTCCAGCCGGCAAGGTTTACTTTTTGTCTAAAGCCAGCGGCAAAGTAGATGTTGTTAAAGCCAATCTAGACGGCACCAGTCGCAAGACTGTGTTAGCGGGCACCGGCAAAGAGGATAGTCGTGACACCATTCTACTTGCATCAAAAGATTGGAAGTACTTGGCACTAAAAACCAGGCGGGATGGATCACATGCCAAGCTGTACGTCATTAATACCTCAACTGATAAATATTCGGATATGGATCAAGGCGATGCAGTATTTAACATGGATGGTTGGGTAGGACACTATTTTGTCTATTCAGTAGACCGTAATCATATTAACTACAACAAGCCTGGACAGTCGGCTCTAAAAAGCTACAATGCTGATAGTGGCGCACTAAAGACTCTAGATCAGACCACTGCCACAGGAACCAGTAATAGCAACTATGCAACTGAGACATTTGGTTCGGTTTATCCGTTGAATTCGGTTATCGTTTACAACAAGAGCTGGAATTACTCATATACGGCTCCGGGCTTGATGCACAACAGATCGCTTACCGTTAACAGCATTAAACCTGACGGTTCAAGCAAAGCAGTCTTAAAAACTTTCAAGGCATACGATAGTGCTACGGATACCGTTTACTTCTTATCTGGCGTTGCCTACGAATCTGGTGGTATATATTACAGCCTGACTCCTGGCACTGCAGTCTACAAGTATGAAGGTGGCCAAGTTGCTAAAACTACAGCCGTTACTCAAGATGACCTAAACAACAACGATTACCCCACCTATTTGTTATCACCGGATGACAAAAAGACTTTCTGGGCTGACCCCAGAGATGGCAAGAATACCTTGTTTGTGGGCGACACCAATGGCGATCATGGCAAACAGATAGCTACACTTAGTGATTACGCACCTTACGGCTGGTTTACCAACGACTATCTGTTAGTTTCTAAAGATAGTAGCGAGCTATACATAATGTCAGTGTCCGCTGGCAAGCCAGTTAAGATTACTGACTATCACAAACCAGCTGTTCGATTCTACGGTTATGGTGGTGGTTACGGCGGAATATAATAGCCCAAGCATCCATAACAAAAACTATCTAGACACTTTACATGTTAAGCTTGGCAGGCTAGAATAGCTACATTAAGAGGTCATTTATGGCAGATAAAAGCTCGGTAGATTACGCGATAGATGCTAAAAAAGTTAACAAAAGCTTTGGCAAAGTCGTAGCTTTAGATAACGTCGACCTAACCGCCGTCCGCGGCAAGGTCACCGGCCTATTGGGCCCCAACGGTGCCGGTAAAACCACCCTGATTCGAGTCATGGCTACGCTGTTAGAGCCCAATAACGGCAAGGTTATAGTTGATAACGTAGACGTATTAGCCAACCCGGTAGAGGCCAGACGCCACATTGGCCTAGCCGGTCAGTTCGCCGCGGTAGATGATTTTTTGACTGGCCGTGAAACCCTAGAAATGGTGGCCAGGCTATACCACTTGCCCAAAAAAGAGGCCAAAAGTAAGGCTATTGAATTACTAGACAAGCTAGGCTTGGTCGAAGCGGCAGATCGCCAAACCAAAACGTATTCTGGTGGCATGCGCCGCCGCCTAGACCTGGGCGCTAGCCTGGTAGCTACGCCCAATGTGCTATTTTTGGATGAACCAACCACGGGATTAGACCCCCGTACTCGTTTACAACTGTGGGACATCATCCGCGACCTAGTTAAACAGGGTGTGACCATTCTGCTGACCACCCAGTACCTAGAAGAAGCCGACGCACTAGCCGACTACATGTACGTTATTGACCACGGCAAGATGATTGCCCAGGGCACTGCCGAGCAGCTTAAAAACAGCTTGGGCCAAGACGTTGTAGAGTTAAAAATATCTGATAAACAGATAGAAAAAGCCCAGGCAGTGCTGACCGCCAAACTAAAGCGTCCGTTCGAAGTAGATGAACTGACTCGTCGATTGAGCCTGCGGACTAGAAACGGTAGTGATGATTTACTGGCCGCCGCCCAGGCTCTAAAAGACGCCAAGATTAAGGTAGAAGAACTCAGTGTGCATCGACCCAGCTTAGATGATGTGTTCCTGTCAGTTACTGGCAAAAAAACAGGAGGTTCACCCGCCAAACCTTCTAAAAGAAGTTTAGGAGGGCAAGAATAATGCAGACCGCCAGTGATATCCTGCAAATTGTTAAACGAAACGTTAAACGTAACTTCCGCATCCCGCAGTTGCTGGTGTTTAGTAGTATCCAGCCGATAATCTTTCTATTGCTGTTTAACTTTGTATTTGGCGGGGCGGTTAGGTCTACCGGTACAACCAAGTACATCAACTTTTTACTACCCGGTATTTTGGCTCAGACGGCACTATTTGGGGCCATCCAAACTGGCGTGGGTCTGGCCGAGGACCTCAGCAAGGGTGTCATTGATCGTTTGCGCAGTCTGCCAATCGCCAGATCGGCTGTGCTGGCTGGCCGAACTTTTGCCGACACCGTGCGTAACGTGTTTGTAATTACTTTGATGTCGATTGTGGGCGTATTACTTGGATTTAGATTTCACCAAGGGTCCATCAAAGCCTTGGCTGCTGTTTTGATGGTGCTGTTTTTTGCCTACGCCTTTAGCTGGATAAGTGCCAACATTGGCCTGGCCCTAAAAGATTCTGAAACCGTACAGGTGGCTGGCTTTTTGTGGGTGTTCCCATTAGTTTTTGCTAGCTCGGTATTTGTACCGGTAGATACCATGCCGCACTGGCTTCAAATATTTGCTCGCAATCAACCCGTAACGCAAGTCGTAAACGCTGTTCGACACCTGACTCAGGGTGGGGTGATGAGTGGTGCTAATTCGGTTTGGGCTACCCTAGCCTGGGCTATTGGAATCATCGTGATTTTTGCCCCGCTGGCCGTCTGGCAGTACAAACGCGCCGTCTAGGGTGCAAAAAGTTTCACACAGGTTTAAGATGTAGCTATGAGTTTGACTGCCTCCAATTTAGAGATAGCTACATTCAGAGCAGAAGGAATAATGTTGCTCCGTCGGCCTACGTCCGAACAAGCATCGCTAAGGGAACCTGGGCGCATAGAATTTGAAGCCAGGGTAGCTCAAACCAGCCGAACGATAGGCGGCGTGGCTATAGTCCCACAGTGGCTATATGAATATGAGCCGTTAGAGGCCCGTAGTGCAGAGATCCGTGTTTGCATGATTGACGACAGGCGTAACATCCCCTTTGAATTACGCCTTCACAGGGCGGCCATTAGGCTAGTTTTTGACGCAGAAGTTCCGGCAGAAGTAGTGTTTGAATCGACCGGGCGAGAGGATGTTCACGCTAAGGGAGTATTGAGTGCCGTAGGTTTCTCGGGTGAACCGGTAGACATAGGGAGTGAAACGTTTTATCAGATATCACGCGACGAGTGGCTTGTCAGAGTAGCTTAGCTCAAGCGTTTAGTGTAACCTGTGTTAAATATGGACTTGTTTCAAACACAAAATAATAACTCGGTGCAAACCGGCAATCCGCAAAATATTGGATCCTCATTCATCAACGGTTCTACGCCCGGATTGCAGAACACCAGCACCAAAGATTACCTAGATAACAGTGCTCCTGGGTTGAGTGTGGTTCCTAACTGTACAACCAGCTGTGTTACAGAAGCCCAGGTTATGACGCCCAATACCAGCGTAAGTCACAGACCGGTTTGGCCGGTTGGCTTGGCGGGGCTAGTGATAGTTGTACTGGTGGCAGGACTAATCAGGAATATCTGGACTTTTAAACCCAGCACCAAGAAGTAGCTTTGTGCTTATGGTAAGATAATACGGTAATGAAGAAACGTCTTTTTATTTTTATAGCTAGTTTGCTGGCTGTGCCAGTTCTGACGGTTGGTATGGTTAGTGCCCAGCGCATTGACAGAGTGCTGCCACCGCAAAGTTGCCAAACCACGACCAGTAGTGGTACGTCTAGCTGTCCGCCGGAAGTTAACAAAATAAAGTTGCGCTGCGTCGTGGCTCAAACCAGACTTAAACTACTAGCAGTCAGAATCACTACCGTCAAGACAACTCGTACGCAGCTCTACAATAACTTGATAGATAAACTGACAGCCCTTAGCACCAAACTGCAAACTGCTGGTTTGGACGTGACCACCCTAAACACGCAAATTACTGCCCTGCAGTCCAAAGTCACTACATTCAACACCAACTTGACTAATTACAAACAAGCCGTGGCCGACCTAGCGACTATGGATTGCAAATCTGACCCCACGGCATTCAAGGCATCGCTAGAAACAGCCCGGAGCTTGCGATTAACTTTATTCACTAGTGGCCAAGAAATTCGCACCTACCTAAAGGAAACTATTCGTCCAACTCTGCAGACTCTAAAGACTCAGCTAGAAGCTAAATCATCATCACCCAGTCAATAAAGGAATCAACATGGAACCAAACGCACCAGAACCCACCCCAACACTAACCACTCAACCAGACAGTACAGTTAGTACCCAGGCTCCACCTCCACCGGCTCCAGATCCAGAACCCACTTCGGCTCAGGTTGACCCTGGTGCCGCCGACGGCATCACGCCAGTCAGCAATGACGAACCAGTTGTAGCTGCACCGCCTGTAACCCCAGCAGATGGCGACACCCCCATGGCTCCACCAGCCCCAGTTAGCCCTAAAAAGCCTGGCTCTTCCAAGATGCCTATCATTGTGGCCGTAATTGTATTCTTGCTGATGGCTGTCGCCGTTTTGGTATGGCACATGACTATGCACCACGAAGCTATGCCCAACCATACCTCCGCCACCACCCAGTCGACGACCACAACTCAGGCAACGGCTGCTAAAAGTAGTGACGTAGATTCCACCGTCAAGAGCATAGACGACGGCCTAAAGAGTTTAGACGAGTCCAAAGACTTCTCTAGCACCGACCTAGCTAGCTCCAGCGTCAACGGCCTCTAAGAATTAAAATTTTGGCGGAGCCATTCGTCTAGGCTGCCACCACCTCCGGCGCTAAGACACAGCACCAGATCACCCATGTCGGCGTGGGCTTGGATGCTTTGCTTTAGCCCATCGTCTAGTTTGGCTGGTTCGGCTGGTGCATACTGGCTCATCAGGCCAACCAAATCTTTGGGCTCTAACATCTGCAAGTTTGGATCTTCGCGGGCTAGGTAGCTGGGCACTACGTACAGCTGTTTGATATGGTCAAACATGTGCCGCAACTGTTCTTTGATAAAGTGCTGGCGGGTGTTGTGCAGGCCTTCGTAAACCACCACCACATTATTCCCAGCGACTTCGTGGGCTAGTTGTAGGGCGCCCTGGATCTTTTCTGGAGTGTGGGCGTAGTCGGTATAGACATTTGGGGCAATTTGTTCGAACCGTCGTGATACGCCAGGGAATTTATTCATAATCTCGACTATCTGATCCAGTGACTTTTGGGTCAGTTCGGCCAATAGTTTGGCTACCAGCCAGGCATCCTGGCGGTTGACGGCTCCGGCTAGGCTCAGCTGGGCATCTTTTTTGTCTAACACCATGTAGTGATCATTTGATTCCAGCCCCAGCAGGTCGTAGTCGCTTTGCCATAACCCCACCCATTCACTTTGTTTGACGAACTGACTGAAGGCGGCTTGATAATCTTCTTTGGTGGGGTAGATGTCTGGGTGGTCCCAGGCAATGCCGGTGATCAGACTTAGGTAGGGGTGAAAGGCCAAAAAGTTGTGGTCGAATTCGTCGGCTTCGTAGACAAAATACTCCGACCCCACTACGTATTCGCCCATTTCGCCGTAGCTAACTTTGGCGGGCAGTGAATAGCTGAGCGGTATGCCTAGCTGCTTGAACGCCCACACAGCCATGGCGGTGGTAGTGGTTTTGCCGTGGGTCCCGGCAATGGCGATTAATTTGAGCTTTTTATCTTTAATTATTTGATTTAGTAGCTCATCACGTTTGGTGGCCTTGATGCTATTTGCCTGGCAGAACTTTAACTCCGGTGCATCGGGGTTTTCGATGGCCAGAGCAGACGAATAAACAAACCAATCAATCGGCAATTTTTGGTGTATAGCCGCAATGCCTGATTCGTCTTGGCCCACATGAACGTCATCAATGCCGTGCTGCTTCAAATAAGCCAGGTAGTCAGAATCTTGTTTGTCAGACCCCGACACCTGGTAACCGGCCTGTTTGGCAATCAAAGCTAGGGGCCCGATACCAGCGCCACCAATACCAGAGAAGTATAAATGCATAAGCTTAGTATACGGACAACGCGGCAATGAGGCTATAATAAATGCTAGAGGTTAATCATGGCCAAAAATAGCAAAAAATTACAAACTGGATTCTGGCGTCGGCATCTGCACTGGTTGTTCTTTGTGCTATTTGTGGTCAGCGGGGTGACTTGCGTGTACTCCCTGCGTAGTAACAATTTACAGGCTATCAAGCTGCGAAACCAAGTGTTGGCAGCCGATAAATCGAATGGCGATGTCGAGGGCGCTTTGCAGAGTTTGCGCCACTACATCTATTCACACATGAACACTGACCTAGCCGGTGGCCCAGATGCCATCAAGCCCAGCATCCAGCTCAAATACACCTATCAGCGCCTGGTGGACGCTGACAAATCCAAAGTTGCTGCCAGTAATGCTATAGCCACCAAAGCCGCTCAGACCCACTGCCGAGTGCTGGTAGGCATAGACATACACGACGGTCGCCAGGCCTGCATAAACAACTACGTGTACTTACACGGCGCCAAGGCCAAGGTAATACCAGATGCTTTGTACAAGTTCGACTTTACCAGCCCGGTGTGGTCGTCTGACCTGGCTGGTTTTAGTATGTTAGTAGCCGCTTTATCGCTGATATTGTTCGCTACTAGCTTTGGATTAGAAAAATGGCTGCGCAGTAATGTGCGCAGCCAACTATAGACCTTTTGATTTTAGCTGAGCCTATTGACCAGTGCCGTTGCCAGTGGTTGGTGTAGTGCTACTGTTAGCGGCCTGACAGTTCTGGCCGTTGGGGTTATCTTTTTGGAAGGTTGCTATGGCCTTGGCTACTTGGCCATCAGTCTTTAGGTTCTCCCAGAAAATGATCTGGTCACGGTTGATAACCATTTGGTCTGTTGGACCATGCAGCTCACAACCTAGTTTCACCAATGAAACGTTGTTGTTGGCGCTAGTTTTGCTGCTCTTGGGCTGGACCTGTTGGTTTACTCGCAAGTAGTAAATGCCGCCTAGTGCCAAGTACTTGTTGTTTAGCGACTGGACGTTGCCAAAGTAGACCTGGCCACCGTTTAGGAATACGGCCTGTATCTTCTTACTGTCTACATATTTACTTTCTTGTGCGCCGTTGCTGAACATTAGGTAGCCGACTACTGCCACTACTAGAATGACGATTGAAAATAGTAGCGTTACGGATGAAATCTGGAGCCATCCTAATGCGCCGCTTTTACGGCGACTTTTTGGCGAGCCACTGACTGGGCTGTGCTGCGCGCTACTGGGTTGACTGGGCTGGGTGCCTCTGTTTACAAAATCCATTTTTACCTCTCCACCTTACGTTGCCGTTAAATTTCTACAGAGATCAGTTTAGCGCATAAGCGGTATGGCGCGCAACTACTTAAGCGTCTATTTGGGCCCGTATCTGTAGTAAAAAATGCCCCTAAAGTGTTGACAACTCAAAACACTTCGGAGTACTGTAGGGGTACATTACTATTAAGAGAGGGAGAACTGTAGCAATGGCTTACAAGCACACAAACTCAAAAGGTGTAACTTACTACCTAAACTCTAAAGAAGTCACTCTACGCGGCGGCAAACTGCAAAGGATTTACTACTTTAGCAAAGACGAACGCCCAGAGGCTTCTGACCTGCCAGCAGGTATGAGCGTCAACGAAAACCCACGTAACGGCTTTCTAACCGTTAAGCGCGACAAGTAGTCTTTTTACATAAGGCAATCAAACACCCGCCATTTGGCGGGTGTTTTTTTAGACCCAAAGCCCAGGACTTGCTATCATGTATCGGTATGCCAAAAAACGACGTCATATTACGAGTTCAAAACCTGACAAAACGCTACGGTGATCGAACGGTGGTCAAGGGCATAGACTTCGAGGTCAAAAAAGGCGAGATATTCGGTATCTTGGGCCCTAACGGCGCCGGCAAGACTACTACGCTAGAGATGATAGAGGGCATGCGCCCAATTGATGACGGACAGGCTACCTTGGCAGGCATAGATGTCAGCAAAAATGCCCAAAAGGTGCGCTACATCATCGGTGTGCAGCCCCAAAGCCCGGCCTTTCAGGACAAAACCAAGCTGACCGAGATTTTGGAACTGTTTGCCTCGGCCTACGGCGAAAAGATCAATCCTAAGAAGTTTCTACAAGACTTAGGTCTAGAAGACAAAGCTAGCAGTTACGTAGAACAGCTATCAGGTGGTCAAAAGCAACGTTTTAGCATTGCCGCAGCACTGGTACACAATCCCAAAGTCTTCTTTATGGACGAACCAACTACCGGGCTGGACCCCCAGGCTCGCCGCAACTTGTGGGAGCTAGTAAGCCACATTCGGGACCGCGGCATCACAGTCATTATCACTACCCACTACATGGAAGAAGCCGAGGTGTTGTGTGACCGTGTGGCCATTATGGATGACGGCGAGATCAAGGTTATTGATTCGCCCAAGCAGTTGGTCAAGCAGTTACTGGGTCGGGGTTTTAAAAAGGCTCAACACGTCGAGCAAGCCAACCTAGAAGACGTATTTATAGACCTAACTGGCAAGGATTTAAAGGATTAATTTATGAGTCTAAAAAAGATGTTTTTACCTGTTAAAGTAGCTTCTAAGATCTCTATCCGCCGGGCCTTTCGCGACAAAGTGGCGCTGTTTTTCATATTCTTATTTCCGCTGATATTTTTGTTTGTGTTTGGTGGTATCTTTGGCAAAAACAACGGCACATCGTTCAAGGTGGCGCTGATTAATCAGTCGGGTAGCAAATTTGCCAAAGACTTTACCGATCAAGCTCACAAAGATAAGCTGTTCAAAATCGACGACAAAGCTACTAGCCTGGTCTTGGCTAACGAGAAGATGGCTCGTGGTCAGCTAGACGGCGCCATTGTGCTGCCGGCAGACTTTGGCCAAACTAGTGGCAAACTGCCCAAAGGCCAAGCCGTGGTCTACTACACCCAGAATGCCGAACAGTCTGGGCAAGCCCTGGTATCCGTACTGCAAGCTGAATTGCAGGGGGTTAACCAGTCGCTGGTGAAGGTAGCGCAGCCCTTTAGCGTACGCGGTGATCAGCTGAACACCAAGGGGCTCAAGCAGTTCGATTACGTGTTTGCTGGACTGCTTGGATTCTCTATCGTGGGCTTGGGTATCTTTGGGCCGGTCAACGTGTTCCCGGAACTCAAAAAACAGGGTATTTTGCGTCGTTTGCACACTACGCCTATCCGGGTGTGGCAGTACTTTGTGGCTAACGTTATATCGCAGTCAGTGGTCGGGCTGTTGTCTGTAGCTATACAGTTTGCAGTGGCCATGACGGTCTTTCATCTAAGGATCAGTGGTAACTTCTTGGAACTAGCGATATTTATTAGTTTGGGCATTACTACCATCTTGGGCATTGGCTTGGCTATTGGCGGTTGGGCTCGCAACGAACAGCAGGCGGCGCCACTCAGCAACATTGTGGTGTTTCCCATGCTGTTTTTGTCGGGTACGTTCTTCCCGCGGTTTTTGATGCCAGAGTGGCTGCAAAAGGCATCGGCCTTTTTGCCACTGACCCCTATAATCGATGGCATTCGCCTGATAGCTACCGAAGGCAAACATTTGACCCAGGTCGGATCCCAGATTGGTATGATGGCTGGCTGGATAGTAGTTATCTACGCCCTAGCATTCACGGTCTTTCGCTGGGAGTAAACAGCATCGGTTTGACCCCCTAAGATATAATATTAGGTATGGCAGAAGCCCCAAGGCTCTTCCAACCTGGCGCCGGTGATACAGACCCGACAGCCGATCCGGTATTAGATCAAGTACGCTTTGTTTTTGAGCAACTCAATTTTTTGCCGACTGGGACGGCCGAGGCCGAGGTAGCAGCCAAACTAGTCCCCTCTGTGGGTGAGTACGTTGATTCTAATGAATATCTAGAGGCCCAGCTGGACGATGCGTCGCAGGCTAGACTCAAAGACTCATATAAAACCGTTGTCGATCAGGCTCGTTTGGTGCTGGCCATTAGTCGACGAACCTCTGTTGATCATGGTTGGTTAGCTGGATGGCTACGTAATTCGGAAACAAGCGACGTTTATATGGGGCCAGGGCAGTTTGTACGCTATTTGGATTTATCGGCTTGGGTGGCTCATGGCCCAAAAGATGATTTTAGGCCGTTTTTGGCTAACTTGGTCAAAGAAAGAACAAAAGGTGAAAGTAAAGGTTTTTGGAACGACCCCTATGTAAGTAGTGGGATGGAGCAGGACGCCACAACCCACATCCGTGACGTGCTTGGTTCATATTCTATTGCCAATCTATTAGAGGTTGATGGCAAACTTCACCAGTCCATCGCAGATCGAAAGCGAGCTAGCGAGTTCTGGCATGGTCACCGGCGGGGAGTCTTTGGTTTTATTGTTAAACACCGGTCAAAAAACCATGGCCTGGACGAGTTTGCTAAAATAACAGGTATATAAATAGCTAAAGGTTGCAATTAGCAAACTAATATGTTATAGTGGAGGACATGATAGGCGAAATTAGGGACAGACAACCAGCAATGCCATTGTTTGTAGAAGACGATAAGGGTGATGTATTTGTGGACCCCAGCGCCCAGCTTGAGACCGTTGAGACTGCTGTAGGTGGTGTTGTATCACGGGCATCCGTGTATGAGGAAGAGGTGGATATGATATTTCCTGCCACTCCCGAACAGGAAGCTGCCATAGAAGAAGACAGGGCACGGGATGTCTTAGCCAATTTCACACCTGATGATCCGTCTGATTTAGTTGATGTTCAACTAACCACACCTGACATTGAACATGCATTGGCTCGTTACCCTGAAGAAATGATTCATGACGACGTTCCAGGCCCAAGGATAGATGTTACTGACAATGAAAACCCCAGTGAAGTAGTTGCTAAAGAGCCCGATCAGACCGAGGAAGGGACTCCTGAGCTACTCACTGACGAACAATATCGTGAACTACTAGCTAAACCCCTCGAGCCAGATGATGTTCGGGCTAAATTTATACGTGGTCCTGGGCCCAAGTTCCCAAGACGCAGACGCGGCTAAAGACTGTTGCCAATATTTATAAACAGGTGTACTATTTAATGCTCTAGCGGCTTCGCCAGGGCATTTTTTAATTTAAGACTGCTCTAGGGCGACACCTTTTACCGGTTCGTCAGGGTGGTAGGAGGCAATATGTCGGCAGAATTAGATTGTACTTTGGTTGGCGAGTGGAGTCGTCAACACTCTTTGGCTTGGGTCTTACATCAACAGGGAAGCTATTCAGAGGTAGAGGCAATGCCAGAGGAGGCAGCCCTGGTTGACCCGCACTTTTTACAGTCGCAATTGTATGTGCCCAGTGGCAGCCCTAGCTGGGAGATACCCTCTGGCTACGCCGGTGTTGTATTCCCACCAAAAGAATTTTTAAAGATTGCTAGAAGCCCTCAAGACTTGGCTCGCCATGCCGATGTCCGTACACGGGGCGCAAGGGCCGAACAGTCCAACAAAGCCGAGGTTGTAGATACTGCTCGGCGGGCAGCCGTTCATGCTTTAATCGGCAAGGATCGAGCCGTTGAAGCCTTAGATCGCAACCTTGCCGAGCAACTGCTGGCGCTCAGGGCACTACGTACTGAGGTTGGTTTAGAATTACGCTATCCAAATTTACGCTGCCTTTCGGCGGCTGATTTACTTGGCTGTGCCGTAGTAGCCGAGTCCGCTATTCACGATGTTATATGTGTTGCTGCCGAGAGGCAAAAGTGGGATGACGAGAAACAAGCAACTGCTCGGGTAGTTCTAGATAGCAAGCTCTACACCGGCTCTAACTTTACTCAGTTGCGTAGCTGGTGGGAGTATATTCATGTTGCTGGCCACTATGTAAAGGTCAGGCGTAGTGCTATCGTAGAAGCGCGCAAAGTTACACAGGAGGCGCTTAGGCCCTACAAAGAATATGAAAGATCAAAGCAGCAGCAAGCAGCATGAGGTGTTAGGGCATTTGCCCAAGCCATTCTTTATTTTGGCTCCCATGGACGACGTGACTGACACTGTGTTTCGCCAGGTGGTGGCTGATTGTGCGGCGCCGGATCTGTTTTTTACGGAGTTCGTGAATGTAGACGGCCTGCAGAGTCCCGGCCGTCCCAAATTGCTGCGCAAGCTCCAATTTGCTGCCAAAGAACACCCCCTGATTGCCCAGATCTGGGGTAAAACACCGGATAACTTTTACAAAACCGCCAAAGATTTAGTGGCCATGGGCTTTGACGGCATAGATCTGAACTTCGGTTGCCCAGAAAAGTCAGTCATCAAAAACGGTTGCTGCATTGGCATGATAAATAACAGGGAACTAGCAGGGGAGATTTTGCAGGCCACCAGGGCAGGGGCCGGTTCCCTGCCCGTTTCTGTTAAGACTAGGCTAGGACTCAAAGACATCGATTACACCTGGCATGAGTTTTTGTTAAAGCATAAGCTTAACATGTTAACTATACACGGCAGAACAGCCAAAGAAATGAGCAAAGTGCCAGTGCATTGGGATGCCGTACAGCACATCCGCAAATTGCGCGACCAGCTGTCCCCTACTACGTTATTAGTTGGTAATGGTGATGTTAAAACTCACGCAGAGGGCTTAGAACTTGCCAAAGAACACGGGCTAGACGGTGTCATGATTGGTCGCGGTATATTCGATGACCCATTTGTGTTTGCGGATCAGAGCCCGTGGGCAGGCTATACCAAACAGCAACGAGTCGAGCTTTATACTAAACACGTTAAGCTTTTTGCCAAAACTTGGCGTGGTGGCGAATACCCAGTGCGGGTGCTAAATAAGTTCTGCAAAGTTTACATCAATGGTTTTGACGGCGCCAAAGAACTGCGCGAACACTTGATGGCCGCTAACACTACAGATGAACTGTTGCGACTACTAGATGTCTGATATATTAAACAGGTGATAAAAGTTGCCAATCTGAGCAAAAGCTACAAGGGTAAACCGGCCGTTGATGACCTAAGTTTTGTGGTCGAAACCGGCAAAGTGACTGGCTTTTTGGGGCCCAACGGCGCCGGTAAATCTACCACCATGCGTCTGATGCTGGGGCTAGATAACGGCAGTGGACAGACTATCTACAACGGCAAACAATTACGTGATTACGATGAACCATCAAAGATGGTGGGCATTTTGCTAGAGGCCAAAGCTTTTCACCCTACCCGCACAGCCCGCAATCATTTGCGGATCCTAGCCACTGCGGGGAACATCCCGCTTAGTCGAGTAGATGACGTACTAGACATCGTGGGGCTCAAAGAAGTAGCCAAAAGCAAACCCGGCAAATTTAGCCTGGGTATGAGCCAGCGGTTAGGCATTGCAGCTGCCATATTGGGGGAACCCAAATATTTATTACTAGACGAACCGGCCAATGGATTAGATCCAGAAGGCATTGCTTGGTTACGCCAATTTATAAAAGACTATGCCGACCAAGGTAACGCCGTGCTGGTATCTAGCCATTTGCTTAGTGAAATGTCGCAAATGGCCGACAACGTGGTAGTGATCGGCAAGGGCAAGTTGATCGCCGATACCTCCACCAAACAGCTAATTGCTGGAAGCTCGCATTCTGGTGTTTTGGTTCGTACGCCAAAGACTAAAGAGTTAGAAACGGCATTGGGTAAGGCCAAGCTAGAATTTAAAAAGTCGGGCAGTGGTTTACTGGTATTCGGCGCCACCACCGACCGCGTTGGCAAGCTGGCATTTGACGCCAAGTTACCAGTGCTAGAGCTGGCCCCACAGCAGGCATCGCTAGAAGAAGCGTTTCTGGAACTAACTGCCGATAGCCAAGAGTTCCAAGCCAAGGAGGCCAAATCATGATGTCATCCATAAAAGCCGAGTTGCGCAAGATTGTCACGGTACGTTCGACCTATCTGATTTTGTGTTTTGTGATACTACTAAACGTGATTTTTGCTTTTTATGTTAACGGGCTTAAGCTGGATGCCAAGGCCGCTGGTGATCCATTGTTGCTACGCAACGACGTGCTTGATGCCATCAATGCGGTAGCCTTTTTCGGTTCCTTGATCGGCCTATTGCTTATCAGCCATGAATACCGCTACAACACCATTAGTTACACGCTGACCTCGGCCAAACGCCGTAGCCAAGTTTTCTTCGCCAAGTTTGTGGCTATTAGCATCTTTGCCATTTTGTTCTCTGTCGGAGTGGCGATTTTGTCGCCCAGTTTGTCGTATTTAGGGCTGTCACTAAAAGGTTTACATATGGCTCACCAGAATATCGGGGTAGCCAATATACTATCTAGGACCATTTTTATGGGTTGGGGCATGGCCATTTACGCTATGATAATTGCCAGCATTATTAGGGTGCAGGTGGGGGCCATTGCCACTATGTTTTTGGCAACACCGGTAGAAGGAATACTGAGCCTGGTATTAAAGCAAAACTCCGTTTACCTGCCGTTTACAGCCGTATCCAATGTGGCTCAAACCATGCATCAATACGAAACTACATCAGCAAAAGCAGCTGCTACGTCATTGATCTACATTATTGTGCTTGGGGTGATTGCCAGGCAACTGTACCTGCGACGCGACGCCAACTAGAGATTAAACAAGATTCTTGGTGGAGATGGAGTAACCTTATTTGAAACTCGCCTACTAGAGGATATTCTAGCAGACATAGCCGAGGGCTGGGATAGTACGCGCCGCTGTATAGGTAGGGTCAGGGCTAGTGCTTTTACTGAGGTCAGCTATGTACTCTAAGGTGACTAGGAGTATAAGACGAAAGCGTTTGAAACAGCTATGATACGACTATTTGTACTGCCTTTAGTTTAGAGAGGCAAAGATACTTCTAAAGATGTTCTCGCCCTCGTGTCCGTGCTTATGACCGCTCAAAGTCCAATACAATTTACTGTTTGGCAACTTAGAGTGCAGTTCGTAAGCAGTATGAGGCGGACAGACCATATCATAACGACCTTGCACAATATGTACGGGCATATTTAACTTAGCAGCATTATCTAGTATGTGGCGGTCTGGTAAAAAACATCCATTAGATAGGTAATACATCTCAAGCCTTATACCTGCTGGGTCATATTCTTCAAAATCCTCTGCCTCGTGCCGGTCATTTAGTTGTATGACGCCTCCCTCAAGGCAGTCATATGCATAACCTGACAACTTCTGCTCATCAGCTGTACCATTAACGACTTTATCAAAGTGGTATTTGCTTGGGTCGCTGTAGTGTTCGGCTGGGGTTCTATCAAGGTAGGCTTGCCAAACATCGGGGAAGAAAGTTTTAAACTGACCTTTATCAATCCAGTTTGCCTCGGATTTTGAGCCAGTAAATACGCCGCCGATGACTAATGCGTGTATGCGCTCAGGATACCTGAGTGCATAAGCCAAAGCGAGCGTTGACCCCCATGAGCTACCGTGAAGAACAAAGGTTTTAGCGCTAAAGGCTTCTGCTATCTTTGTTATATCTTCAATGAGCTTGTCAGTAGCATTGTTTTCTAGTGAGCCATGGGGAGTGCTTTTACCGCAGCCTCGTTGGTCAAAGAAAATTACGCGCTGGGTTTTAGGGTCAAACGCACCTTTGTGCTTATCTTTAACTTGGCTTCCTGGTCCACCGTGCAAAAAGATAATAGTGTTAGATGCATCAGGGTTGCCCCATTCTTGGATATAGAGCGTGTAACCATCCCCGACATCCAGCATCTTCTCGCTAATAACAAAATCGTCTCTATTCATGGTCTAACTATAACAAAAAACACCCAGAGGATGTTTTTCAATTCCGTGGTGGGGGTGGAAAGAATTGAACTTTCGACCAATCGGTTATGCGTACCACTACAATTTTCACTGCCTCTTTCGAGTTTGTGGTCTGGACTGTCTCTTTATCCGCTACTAGGCGGATACCTGCCGTACAGTCTCTACACCTTCCCATGAGTAACTCATGGGCTTGGCTCGGGATTGCCATGGTTAGGGTTCCCCGAATTTGACAGGATATACTTATCGGTTACCCGGTAAGCAGCCCTTTAACATTTTGACATATCGAAGACTTAGCCAAATTGTTAATTGAGCCGACTGCTCTAACCACTGAGCTACACCCCCGTGGCTAACAGGTAAGAGTATAACATTTAACGGGGAAAAAGTTGTATAATCAGGGCGATGATCGACAAAATCAAAAACCTAATAAAAAGCCCTTTGGCTAAAAGCTTGGCAGACGTACGTGTGCTGGGCTTCGCACTGTTTGGTGTGCTAGTTTTGCTGGTCAGTTGGAGTGGGGTAGGCGTGATCCAAACCAATTATGATCTAGAAAAGCAGGTATCCAAGCTAGCCCAAGAAAATCAGGTATCTGTTTTGTCGAACGAGAACCTGAAACTGCGCAATAAATACTACGAAACAGATGACTACCTAGAACTAGCTGCCCGGCGGCAGTTTGGCAAGGCGCTGCCCGGCGAGACTTTGCTAATAGTGCCCCAAAACATCGCTATGGGTTATACCAAAGACCTGGCCAGTGCCAAGTCGGCCAAGCCCAAACAATTAGAAAAGCCGTTTTACCAGCAAAATTTTCAGGCCTGGATGGACTTTTTCTTGCACCGTCGGTCGGTTATAGATTAGCCCCAGGGGCATTGACACGTTAACGTAACGAGCCTAAACTATGTTTGTTAAGCGTAAGCTGTTATGGCAAAGTCCCTCAAAAACAAAAAAAACACAGTTAGTAAAAAGAAGATTGACGAATCTAGACTACGGATAGGTCTGTATTGGTTGGTATTCTTGATTTTGGCTGTTGGGGCTGTCTCGGCACTGCTAATTTTGAATTCTAATAAACAGCACAAGGGTGCCCAGCAGTTAAGTAGTTTTAAGGCCAAGCCATTCAGTCGTATCAGGACGCTGGCCAAGCCCAGCGTGGCCCCGCATGGTATAAGCCCAGCCAACATTAAACTGGCTTATGGCTTGCAGTCTGCAGGCAGCGGTCATGGCACGATTGCCATAATTGACGCTTTTGACGATCCAGCCATCGAATCCGACTTAGCTACCTTTTCACGTCAGTACAGATTACCGTCTTGCACCACCAAAAACCATTGTTTCGAGAAACACCTCTGTCAATATACTGGCACGGCCAATAATTGCGTGAAGAATAATCGACACATTCGCAAGGTTGGTTCATCGTCCAGTTGGGCGATAGAGGTTGCCCTAGATGTAGAGTGGGCACATGCGATCGCTCCGGGTGCCAAGATATTGCTAGTAAGTGCCAAGACGAATAGTGGCACGGACTTGTTGAATGCCGTAGATTACGCCAGGTCACGCAAGGATGTAGTGGCCGTGTCTATGAGTTGGGGCGGTGATGAATTTAGTGGCGAAGGTTTGTTCGAGAATCATTTTGTTAGCTCACAGGGCGCTACGTTTTTTGCCTCGTCTGGCGACAGTGGCCATGGTGTTAGCTGGCCAGCCGTTTCGGCCAATGTGGTGGGAGTCGGTGGTACCACGGTTAGGCTCAGTGGTGGAGTACTCAGCAGCGAGACGGCCTGGAGTGGTAGCGGTGGTGGCCTGAGTGCTTACATTCCGGAACCCGGCTATCAATCGACTTACGGGGTAGCTAATGCCAGCGGCAAGCGGGCAGTGCCAGATGTATCATATGCTGCCGACCCAGCAGGGGGTTTACCAGTTTATAACTCGGTTAGATTTGGCAGGTCGAGGGGCTGGTTCATAGTCGGTGGCACTAGCGCTGGTGCTCCGCAGTGGGCGGCTTTGCGGGCCATAAGCCCCAATGTCACCGCTACCAAGTTGTATGCTGATGCAGCCGCAACCGACCAAACCAAATTGGCAGATATTGCTAGCGGTTCCAACGGGAGTTGTGGTGTCACATACTGTTCAGCCAGTATTGGCTATGACTACGTTACCGGCCTGGGTTCACCGCGAGGCGCTAGCTTCTAGTTGATTACACTATTGCTCTGGCTAGTTGGTCAATAATCTGAATATTTGGTAGCTTGGTTAGTTCTTTGGGATCTAGCAGAGTTTTGCTAGATAGATTGCCACCACCCATGACAACTTCTTTTTGTTCCAGCACGGCACTATCCACATAGACAGGCAGGTCTTTGATGCCAAAGGCCACCACTCCACCAATCTGCATGCCTGTTAGTTTTTGCGTAGTCTCTCCATCGGCGAAAGAGGCTTTTTTGACGCCCATTAACTGGCAAACTTTTTTGTTAACGTCTAGCCGGTGGGGGGCCAAGACTACGCAAACAGCATATTTAGTCGGATCTACCTTGCGACTCATCACAATTATGGTATTGGCTGCTTGGCCGGGGTCTAGTTTGTACTTCTGGCAAAAAGCGGCCGTGTCGGCAGCATCTGGGTCGCACTCCATAACTTTGTAGATTATCCTGGCATTGTCTAGGGCCTGCTGGACCACTGGCATTAATTTTGCGTCACTCACAAGGCTCCTTTAGCCGGCACTTGTTTCTAGACGCCGCTTTTCTACGTATTTAACAAATATCGATGCACACTTAGAATTAGCAAATCGAATGTTAAAGTCGCCCAGCCTGGTGTGTAACGCCACGGCCGAAAATATAGCAGTGGTCCGCTTGATGCCAAACACCTCATCGTAAGTTACCTCGTCGGTTTTGGTGAAACCTGGCTTGTGGTCTAGGAATATAATCCGCAAATCGGTAGCCACCAGAATGCCTTCGCTGAGTCCAGGGCCACCGCTTTCGCTATAGCGGCCGTAAACTACGCCCTTGATGTGTTCGTTCTCGTGAATTACTTTGTGCAAATATTTGATGGCGAACTTTCTCATGCCAAAGCCGGTAACGCCCACTGCTTTTAGCTCGTCGATGATTCTGTCGGCATGTTTGGTCATAACTATATGATATAACTTCTAGCCACAACTACCTATGCTTCTCCAGGCAACAGGACCTGAGCTAGTTGCATTAATGTCTAGTCGGATGCCGCAATATAGTTATACTAACGGGATGGTTAAAGCTGATCGACCGCATACTCACCACATAGACATTAATAAGGTGAGGACTACTAAAGCTGTTATCGTTGCACTAGATAAACTCAACACAAGTTTGCCTAGCACTAAGTTGTTAAGGGTTGTTTTCTTTAATAGGGCCTACGCTATCGTTACAAAAAAGATCAACGATGCTACTCAATCAGGTTTATTTGTTCATCCAAAAGAAATGGCTAGTCTAGAAATAGCCTTTGCTATTCGATATTTTGAGGCTCTAAATCACTATGCGGACGACGGTGTCTTGCCCGGTGCTTGGCAGAGGATTAATACCGGGTGGCTTCATGGCAAACACCCGGCTTCATTTTCGCTGTTACTTGGGGCAAATGCGCATATTAATCATGACCTGTTAATATCGCTCAAAAAAACCATCACTAAGCCGACGGAGTTTAGAGACGACTATTTCAAGGTAAATAAATTATTACTAGATAGTGGTAAAGAAATATCGCGGAGCTACTATGAGTCTGATCCGACTGTTAACTTTATGAAAAAAGCACTTAGACCTATCTATCTTAAGCCAACCATGTGGTTGATATTAAGATGGCGAACTAGGGTATGGAAGGAACTCGCAAAATAAGGCCGGGCTAGGGTTTAGGCGGTAGGGGTTGAACCTTTAGACATCATTCTTAACATTTTAGGGCCACCAGTCCGCAAGAACCGCCAAACCAGTGCCGTACTTATCAGTAAGAAGATAATGTTGAGTATTGATGTGTAGTTTAGCGTTATGTTTGGCTCAAGCACTTTAGCATTGCGAACGGTTGGCGTAATCCTTAATAGCCAAAAGATAAGTTCAACTAGATAACCAGCAGCAGCCATAGCAAGGTAGAAGGTTACGAATAAAAAGGCCGCCATTTTCATTCCATAATACTTCTTGTAGATGCGAAGTATTGGCAACACGATCAAATCAGCAAAAATAAAGGCAACAACTCCACCAAAACTAATGCCACCGTTCCATAACACCGCCGCCAAAGGTACGTTACCAACACTACAAACAAACGATACAACAGCGATAAGTGGACCTATTAGCGGCCCCCAGAGTGCCGAAAGTAACGGGTGTGATGTTATAAACAGCTTTTGAAAGAATGATTCAGGTATCCAGGCGGCTACGGCACCAGCTATCAGCAAGCCAAGCACTAAGTCAGTCCATACACTTGCCCAATCCATGACGTAAAAAGTACTCGTAGCGGTAAATCCTTTTGGTGACTTTAGTCTCTGTAGTGTTGTCCCTTCACCATGTACTGACATGTCACCCATGTCTGCATGGCCCTCCATTTTACCTTGCACACCCTTCTCGGCTTGCCTAATAGCAGCCGCAACCATTTTTGGCGTCAAGTAACGACGGAACAGTATAGCCAGCACAATAATCATGATTGGGCCACCAACGAACTCGGCGGCTGTAAATTGCCAACCTAGCAGAACCCACATAATTATGCCCAGTTCAATTACTAGGTTAGTACTGGCTATTTCAAAGGCCATAGCGGCCGTAAAGTTAGCACCTTTTTTGATTAACGAACGAGCTAGGGCAACAGCCGCATACGAGCAAGAAGAGGAAGCGGCACCAAGTGCTGTAGCCAGAGCAAGAGTTTTTGGTTTGTCGTTGGGTAATAACTTGCTCATTTGCCTTTTGCTAACGGCGGCCTGAATTGCCCCAGAGAGTCCAAAGCCAAGTATCAAAGGCCAAAGTATTTCCCAGCCCATACCAAACGACATGGATAGAGCGTGCCTAATAGCGTCGATGATCATGTGTTCATCATAGCAAAGCTAAACTAAAAAACCTCCATTTACAGAGGTCTAATCGTAAACTATTTGGTAGCTGCCGTTCGATTCTGAGGCCTTAGCGGCCTCGCCGCTCAGGCTCGAAGAGAGCCAGCGCCGATAAAGGCTTGGTAATTTACCTTTATTACCAAACGGCTATATGCCAAACCAGAGATAAATAGTTATCTCTGCGAGAAGCTATAAATGGAACCAAGTGAAGTTAGAACTTATAGCTATGTGGGAGATTGTAAGTGAAGTGAGGAAAGAAAGCCCTGTTAGAATGTAAGTCACCGATATTTATTCATGGTTTGTTGGGCTCGTTTTTCTGTTTCGTCTGATTCTTTGGCCTGTTGTTCTAATTTTGAGGCTTCACTTTCTAGCTGAGATGCTACTCGTTCGAGCTCCCCTGCAGACTTGTGCATATCCACAGCTTGCTCACGATGTTGCTTAGCCTGTAAACGTGCCTTTACTGCGGCGTTCCTAACTTGATCTCCTGCGGCCATATGAACTCCCTGTAGTTATACCTAATTATAGCATCCGTTATTATCCACTCTGGTAGCTGAGTTAGCCTTTGTGGTCCCAAGTATTACCTTTTTTTACTTGTGGAAGGAGTGAATCCGATAAGCTCAATAAGCAAGTAGCCTATGAATGCGTATACCAAAACTGCAAAGAGTGCAGATACGTCTAACACATAGCCCCTATGTAGAACCTCGGTAGGGAATATCCCTCTAAATGGTGCCAGTAGTGTCCCACTGGTCTGGTATACCCAATTTACGAATGAAGCACCTTGGCTAGCATTGAAGAGTCTAAGAACTACTCTGAGAATTAGAACTAATTCCGCCAGGCCAATGAAAAAGTCTACGAGCCTTACTAATAATTGTTGTCTTTGCACGTTCAAGCCCTCCTATTAATCTATTTTCCAATTTACCCCCACCGAGTATACATGTCAATAGAGTCTGGGCATCAGTCTGCTGGTGCGGCATAGGGGCGTATATCTAAACTTGGTTGAGCTATAGCTATGTGGTAGATTGTCAGTGATATTAGGCTTTCTTACTAGGTTTTATAAACCACTCGTAGATGCCAATAATCCAGCTAAATGTATAGACCATGGTTAGCACTAAACC
>JBBQSV010000004.1:0-41584 GCA_038213615.1 Saccharimonadales bacterium (SeqCode)
AACAGTGCGGTATGCCGATCCTGGCGAATAGCAGTCGCAAATAATCATAAATCTCGGTCACCGTAGCCACCGTGCTGCGCGGGTTACGGCTAGTAGACTTTTGGTCAATGCTAATAGCCGGGCTAAGGCCATCTATTTGATCGACATCGGGTTTTTCCATTAGCCCCAAAAACTGACGGGCATAGGCACTAAGCGATTCCACATAACGCCGCTGACCCTCGGCATAAATAGTATCGAAAGCCAGGCTAGACTTACCAGAACCACTCAGCCCAGTAATTACTACAAATTTGTTGCGCGGCAGCTTAACATCAATATTCTTGAGATTATGCTCCCGAGCGCCTTTCACCTCTATAAAATCGCTCATAAGATCGAGTCATTATACCGAAAAACAGTCTCTTTTACTAGTGTCGCCAGGGCAGATGAGTCAAAAAGTGGGTAAATGATAAGCCCAGACCTATTTCTAGGCCTACACCTACTGCCCCCACCAATGCGCCTAGTACCACCAGAGGCACGTCTTCTAATATGATCGACAACGCAATTATCACCACGCCCATTGATGGCAAAGTATCTAGGCCACTAAACGGTATGGCCAGCAGCGCGCCAAGCGTCAGTATAAATATCAAAACACCCAAAAATGCCCAATAGTATTGATTGTCTATCCAGCCCGATAGTCTGGGGCGCGAATACTTTTCTAGCCAACGGATCCGGCGACTAATAAACGGTATGGCTTTTCGCTGGCTAACTCCACCGATGCTTCGCTGGAGCATAGATTTAGGCAGCCAAATAGACCGGCGACCAATAATCATCTCTACAGCCAGTACCAACGTGATCACTTCACAAATATGGCTAACAAAGCCAGTGGGCACAGGTAGCGCCGGCAAAAGCATCAACACCAAGATCAATATGGCAAAGCTTTTACCCTGAAATTCATCTATCAAGCCACCGATAGTTTTGGGCTTTTTTGACCTTAACCAAGCATCCAGTTTTGAACTAAAAATATGTCTTTCCACTACCCTAGTTTAACTCAATATCAACCTCTAACATAAGCAAGTTATAAAAGATACTTGACTGTTGCACAAAAAGGTATATAATAACATTCAAATAACAGGTGAGAATAGATGTTAAATTTTATAGTTTTAGGTCAATTACCCGGTACTAACGTAGAACTAACCTTTCGAGGCGTTCTGCTAGGGGCCCTTTTGGTGTACTCCGGCTTTGGTATCGCCTACCACCTGCACCTAACCAACAAACTGGCCAATCCTGCCCAGTAATCCCTAGGGCGTTAATCGTCCAGTGGCAATATGCTCTCGGCATATAGCCTGAGCTCTGTCAGTACGTAGCGCTGTTTATCGCTCAACTTGGTCTGCTCTAGCTCGCCTAAACGCCCAAAGAACTTGGCTGCCCGGCTAGCATTTTTGCCACCCAGTAGCTTGCGGTGACAAAAACTCTCCCAGGTTTGTCGCTGTTCATCGCTGAGCGTAGTCGGGAAATTGCGCGCCTTGTACAGTGGCCACAGGGCCGTTAGCCTTTGATCCTCAAAACTAGGTGACATTTCCACCAGTTGATCTTTGCTAGCACTACGCAGTTCCTGCATTTGGCCCTTGTCGGTATCAGCAAAAAAGCCTTCGTACAGTCTGTTGTCAACATCCAGCTCATCCTCTATAAATCTGGCCTGATTCTGTTTTTCGACCATCTTCATGGCTTCTAGTACTGCCCCGGCCAACTGGCTGGATTGCATGGCTTGGTGATGTTCTTGTATCTGTTTGGGGTCTAGTTTTAGGCGAGCCAGCGAACTCTTATCCAGTACGCTCAGCGGAGCAATGGCCGGGCATTTATTGTACTTCAGGGTTTTAATAGGCATCTTTAAACCATCATCGTCCCAACGCCTAGTCATGGCCTGGGCAATTTCGGCCGGGGTCAATTTGGTAAAATCTGCTGGGTTGTAGCGTAGATCAAAGACTAGTAGGCCCTGCTTGGCAGGATATTCGGCCAAAGCCCCCACCACAGTGGTTTTATCAAACTCGCTACTGTAGCGCCCAGAGGTGTAAACAAACGGCTGGTCACCACCTGCCAGTAAGGCCACTTGTTTTTTATCACGGATACTCAGCAAAAAATCAAATAGTTTGGGCTGCTTAGCCCGAATCAGCCTGGCCAGATCAATCACCGCATTAACATCGGCCAGGGCATCATGGGCCCCCACGTGCTTGATGTCATTTACCCCAGTTAGTAATTCCAGGCGGTTACTGGCCACCCCCGTGCTATCGACTGGCCACTGTATGCCATCTGGCCGTAGTGCCCTGGTCATACGCACTACGTCTAGCAGATCCCATTTACTACGGCCGTCTTGCCATTGCCATTCGTAGGGATCGTAATAGTTTCGGTAGTGCAGATAGCGCATAAACTCATCATCAAAACGGATGCTGTTGTAGCCTACAAAGATAGTACCTGGTGTCGATATCTCTTCGGTAAATAGTTTTAGAAACTCTACCTCGGTCAACCCTTCACTAATAGTTTGTTGGGGCGTGATGCCGGTTACCAGCAAAGCATCGGCATCTGGCAGAACGTCTTCGCTCAACTTAACTAAATGGTTGTGGGGTTCACCGATTAGTTTTAGATCTAGCGTAGTGCGCTGGCCAGCAAACTGCATGATCCGGGCCTCTTTGGGGCTAAAACCGCTAGTCTCTAGGTCATAAAAGTAAAATGTCTGGGTCACACCAGCATTTTAGCAAAGTACCAATAAATTGCGTGAGTAGATTTTAGTACTCGACAGACCCATAGCCGCCTATTCTGACCTTTTGGCCAGGTTCTGCACCTTTACGTTGCAGTTCCCGCAAAATGCCCATCTTTTTCATAATGTCACGTAAGCGGTCTACCGCGTGCCGGCTGGTAAAATCTGTCTTGGCAGCAAATTTTTCTATGCGGTGCCCAGTAACCACAAAGTTATCGTCGACCATATCAACCTGCCACTTTTGATCGGTAGTCAGCTGGATAACAGGCAACTCCTCTTTTTTGTTACGAGCTTCCGCCTTGCGCCGGCGCGTTACTGTCTTGGCTAGATCAAACAGCATTTCCTTGATACCTTGCCCAGACTTGGATGATATAGCCACAATTTTCACACTCTTTGGCGCAACTTTGGCCAAGGATGCCTTTAGATCATCAATAATTTCATCGTCTAGCCCCTCTACCTTGGTCAGAGCCACCATTTGAGGGCGTTTAGACATATCAACCTGGTAGGCTTTTAGCTCGGCTTGAATAGTCTTATAAGCAGTAACCACGTCATCCTGGTAAGCGTCGATTAGGTGTAGTAGTACTGATGTTCTTTCTAGATGACGCAAAAAATCATCACCTAGCCCCTTGCCCTGACTAGCGCCTTCTATCAGACCTGGGATATCTGCCAGTAGTAAACTTTGACCTTCGCCAACGTCTACTACACCCAGATTTGGAGTCAGAGTGGTAAATGGATAATCGGCTATTTCTGGGCGAGCATTACTGATAGCCGCCAATAGCGTAGATTTACCGGCGTTGGGTAGACCCACTAGACCAACGTCAGCTATCATCTTTAGTTCTAGGGTTAATTCCTTGCTTTGCCCGCGCTCACCCTTTTCGGCCACCCTGGGGGCCTGGCGAACAGATGACACAAAGTGGGCATTGCCAAAGCCGCCCTGACCACCAGCGGCCACTACGGCCTGTTGGTGTTCACTGACTAGGTCGACTAGCATCTGACCCTCCATATCTAGCACCACGGTGCCGACTGGCACCTGAATTACTTCATCATCGCCAGTCTTGCCATGTTTACGGCGTTTTAGGCCAGCCGTACCGGACTGAGCCTTGATAAGACGTTGGTAGCGAAAGTTTGCCAGAGTGTTTTGATTGTAGCTAGCCTGCACCACCACGTCACCACCATCGCCACCATCGCCACCGTCCGGACCACCGCGGTCTATGAATTTTTCATGTCGAAAACTAACTGCCCCGTTGCCGCCGTCGCCCGCATTCACCGCTACCGTTACTTTATCTACAAACATTAGTACTTAATTACAACATTTTTGATGCTAGAGGTCAAGTTGATAGATGTTTTCTTTTCTAGCGATGGATGTAGTTGTCGAACACGCTTACTGGCACCCAGCCGCTTTTGCCTACGTGGGCCCAACCAGCCAGACCGTTCATGTCCGAGTATTTGATCATTTTGCCATCTGGTGAAACAGCTTCAACTATGCCCACGTGACCCCAGCCACCGGATCGCTGAGCAATCATGCCTGGCACTGGTACACCATCGACTGACCAGCCAGGAGTTTGACGGGCAAAGAAAGCCCAATCCACAGCGTTGCCCCAGTTAGATGGCACGTTTATGCGGCTAGCCACGTACCAGGTACACCAACCAAAATCGTAGCCATTACTACCATACACTGCCGTACCGCCACCCCACGCAAAGCCACCGTAGTTAGAAAAGGTAGCCGTGGGCGCAGCAATGCTACCACCAGGGATAATAATGCGTTCACCGACCCTTAATCCACTAATATCTGCATCATTTATACCGATAATTTTGTCACGATTACTACTAAACTTGGCCGCCAGACTAGCAGCTGTGTCGCCAGACTTAACCACATATAAAAAGCCGTTGCTGATAGGCGAAATCCACAATTTGGTATGAGGCGCTAGATCATTGCCGGTCAGTCCATTAGACCACCTGATACTATCCGAAGAAACATCGAACCTAGCAGCTAGTTTGCTAATGCTATCCCCCACCACACTTGTATATTGGAAAATGTCGTTACGACTTTTGGTGGTGGTGTCTATCACTTGGGGTTTAGCAACCACCTGGGTAGCGGCAGAGGTTATGGCTAGGTCCGTCTTGACCGAGTCGGCCAGGTTGGCCGTCGATACAGCCTCTGGCAAGCCGGCCAAGCTAGCAGCATTGACTGCAATATCAGCCGTTGACAACTGATCTAAAGGGCTAGCAACCGAGCTATTTGAGCCGTCGGCCGACACAGTCTGAGTTAGAGTTTGGTTAGAACTAGGATTTTTGATAACAAATACAGATACACCAACCAAAACTACTAGGTTGGCCAAAACCAGGCTTGTTCGTACAAACCTTTTTCGCGATCTAAAAATATGCTTGTCGAGTAGTCGTTTGACTACTTTGCTGGGCGAATTGACAGATAGTCGATTGCTAAGCGTTGCTTGAGTAGTACGAATTATGTGCTCCGTGCTATTACTGCAC
Organism: Saccharimonadales bacterium (SeqCode); assembly: GCA_038213615.1. GTDB lineage: Bacteria > Patescibacteriota > Saccharimonadia > Saccharimonadales > OMJO01 > JBBQSV01. The sequence continues at coordinate 5,219 of JBBQSV010000004.1, forward strand.
TAGAACCAGAGTTGGGTCTTATTTTATATATGCAAGAAGTTCGACCATCTTGCCTAACGAAACAGGTTAAAGTAGACAACTCTGGCGCATCTAGAGTCCACCACTTGGACTAGCCAATATTGCCCTAAATGCCAGATCATTTTAGCATTTTTGGGGCTTGTCAACAACCCCCTTCACCCCTGTTGACCCCTGTTATTGGCAGAGTTTTTTGCAGTGCTGAGCAGTAAGTGATTCGTGCTCGGCCAACGTCTTGGAGAAATAAGTCACACCGTCGTCACCAGCCACAAAATATAGGTACTTCGTTTTGGCAGGATGAGCCACGGCTTGCAGGGAACTTTCGGATACATTACTGATAGGTCCGGGCGGTAACCCGCCATTAATACGGGTGTTATACGGCGAATTGTAGCTGAGTGACGTACCCTGGCCAGCCCGCAATGATCCATAGATAGCCGTTACGTCCGACCCCAACACCATGTGGGTGCGAAACCTAAGTAAAAACACCTGAGCAATTGTGGGCTTGTCGGCGTTGTTACCGGCTTCTTGCTCTACAATCGATGCCAAAATAACTCCTTGGTGAACCGTCAAACCCTGGCGCACAATGGCCGCCCGCAAGCCGGGAGTCAGATGTTTTTGCATCTCGTCTAGTGACTCTTGGACAATGGTGCGCGGATTAGTTTCGGCAGTCTTTTGCCAGGTGTCGGGGTACAGATAGCCCTCTAGGCTAGCGCCCACCGGCTTATCTACCAATGCTGGATGATTATCGTAATTAGATGGATCTAGGGCGCTACTCACGGCCTTGGTACCAAACCCGCTGTTGATCAGCGTTTGGCGTATCTGATCTAGCCGCTGGGCTGGCAAAATAGTCACCAAATCGGTAGCCACCTTGCCGTGCGTAATAATCGTCGCTATATCCGGCAGACTCTGGCTGTATCTAAACAGATAAGTGCCGGCTTGCAACTTGTCACGTAGGTCATTAATTCGCACATACCACTCAAACGCCCACGCCTGACGAATCACCCCTGCCTGTTTCAAAGTGCTAGCAATTTGGGCAGTACTAGACCCTAGAGGTATTGTGACCTGCTGGCCACGCTGTGACTGGCTGGTGGGGCGCAGGTTATCCTGGTAAACCTTGTGAATGACTAGCGCACTAGCCAAAACAGCTACTAAAAACACAGATGCAACTATAATTAGTAGCCTTAACCCCTTAAACGGTTTGTTATTCTTCTTGTTACTCATAAACTCTTGCCCTCACTACTATCTAGAAAATCCTGCAAAATGTAAACTGCTGCCAGAGAATCCACATCGGCTTTAGCCCATTGTTGGCCACGCTGTTTTAGCTCGGCCTCGGCTTGCACCGACGTCAAGGCCTCGTCTTGTAAATAAACCTGATGCCCCACTTGTTGCTCCAAATCAGTCGCAAATTGGCGCACAGCCAGAGTCTGCTGGGTATCTTGGCCGTCTAAACCGCGGGGCAGGCCGACCACTACCACTGATACATCTCGGTCCTTTAGGGTCGCCTGTAGCTTTGCCTGCAGACTATCGTCGTTTGCCAGAGCCGTAACGGGGCTGGGCAGTTTACTTACAGTGTTAGTTACAGCTAAACCCACCCGTTTTGTGCCGTAGTCTATGGCTATTAGGTTACGGATTGGCTGATCCATTGCTGTTGGCCTGTTCAAAAATAACCTTAACCTTGCCGGGATCTTTGGGGATTTTAGTGGCCCAAAATGGGCTCAGGCCAATATCCACGCCTTGCACGCCCGGGCGCGTTTTTAGGGCATCGCGGGCTTCGCCCTTTTTCTTACCGGCCACAATACCCTGAACATCTTGTTCACTCAACTCGGCACCCGTAGATACCGTTGATTGGACCTCTATGGTGGCGTTAGGGCTGCCTTTTTTGCCAGTTATTTTGAAAGTGGCGTTGTCTAGCCCAGTGCTGGCTATTGACTGTTTGGCCGCGTCAATCTGCTTAGTAGCCTCGCTCTTGATAACTTTGTCGGCATCGTCTTGTTTAATACCAATCATGCTAAACGTCACCACTCCTGTGGCCGACACTTCGCTGGCCTCGGCACCTAATTTGGCACTGATTTTAACGGCACCGGTACTGTTAGCCAGACTGTCATCTAGTTTTAGCATCTTTTGATCTGATAATTGCTTGTTTAGATCATCTTTGGCCTGATCCGTTAGCTTGTCGACCAAGGCTTTCTTGGCGGCATCAATATCGGCCTGGGCTACTACTTTGACGATATCTGATGTACCACCGCTAATAGCCGCTGAATTGCTGCCGCTAACATTTGATGCGCCCGCCACTGTAAATGTCTTGCCACTAGCAACGTTATACTTGTCGCCGCCAGCTTGGGCAACAACATTGGCACTCTTCCTATAGCTCGATGAATATAGGCCCGGTGAGCCAGGCGGATCGTTCGGGTTACAGTCAGGGCCAACCTCAACCTTGTTTAGTGTCACTGCCGACTGGGTAATATAGGTAAGCCCGCCCTCGCTGACTGCTGTACCGGCATAGACAGTTACTTGGTCCTGTGAGCAGTCGGTCAAAGTCAAAGTTACAGTACCAGTAGCCTTTTTGCCTTTGTCTTTTTGCCCGGTGGCCGGGGCACTGGCGGTATCATTTTGATCGGATTTAACCAGTGTAGATGGCACTACTTTTTTGGCAGTATTTACTTCGGTGGCATCACCGCTGGCAGTCAGCGTAACATCACTATTGGCTGTGGTGACGTCAGTTTTGATTGTCACTGTAGCTTTGTTTAGCGACTTGCTGGCAAATATTAGGCCAAAGATCAATAGCACCAGCGCACCGCCAGCCAACAGTAGTAGTTTGCGGAATTTTTCGAAGTTGGGGATCTTGAGCTTTTTGTCTTTTTTTGGTTTGCCAGCAGATTTGGCGTCGTCGCTAGAGTTATCTACATCTATTGAATCGTCGCCGTCAGGTTCTGGCATGCCGGACAGTTCACCAATTGATTTGCTGGGGTCTGGAGTCTGTTCTGCATCTGCATCCAACGCTTCGTCGGCCGTGCTATTGTTTGCGGCGCCTAACTCTGGGGCTGGTGGGATGGCTGGCTTACTTTGCAGGGTCTTAGCTACATGCACACCCACCGCTCCGGCTAGTGGCAATAAACTAGCCTCTGACGTGATGAGCACAACCCGTTTTTTCTCGCCGTCGGCCAAACGCTTGAGTAAACGCATGTTAACAATACTTTTGAGCGTAGTGGTGCGTTTGGGCAAAACTAGTGCCACAATTTTGCTGTCACTAACCCGAACCTTTTCTATAATGGCCGTTATTTCGTCGTCTATGTCGATGTAAATGGTGTCTTTGGGGGTCATGCTTTGAGCATCCTGTCTATCCGCTGGCGGAATGATCCAGCCTGTGGTCCGCTAACCTGTACGGTATCTAGGCCAACTCTTAGTAGGCCCATAGCGGTTATGAATGTATGATCAGTAACCTGGCCGGTTTTGTCAACAATGCCAGACACTTGATCTGGTTCTAGGTGCTGGATAACTGGCTTGCGAGTAAAGGGCAATTCTAGGTACCAGTTAGAAGCCTCTAGCTTGTCCATCAGCATGTCTAGGGATGACCCGCCGCCACAAAGCAATAACTTGTTGGGCAAATGATCTAGTTGGGTAAACTCGGCCAGAGCCAACTCTACGCCACTGACCCAAACTTCTAGGGTTTTACTGAGGGCGTCTTTGGTAGCAGCTAGTTTTTGGGGTGGCATTTGGCTAGTGCCCAGGGCCAGTTTTAACTCTTCGGCTTGCAAAAAGTTGATAGATAAATCTCGCTCTACAGACTTAGTAAAAGCCCGGCCGCCAATACCAAACATTTTGGTACCCTGTACGCCGCCGTCATTAACCACCGCAATATCGGTAGTGCCACCGCCCACGTCCATGAGTACTGCACTCAGGCTGGCATTTGGGTCATTGCCAATTACTGATCTAGCCACGGCAAATGGCTCGGCCGCTACAGCTAGTAAATCTAGATCTAACTCGCCAGCGGTGCGCTCTAGGGCGCCAATGTGGATCATCGGTGCAAAGGCTGTATACAGCTGCACCCGAACATCTTTGCCCTGAAAACCAATCGGGTTAGTCACCGGGTAGCCGTCGATATCGATGCCCACCAGGGCGCTGTTGACCAGGCGAATCTCTACCTCTTTGCCGCCCAGTTCCCAGGCCAGCTGTTGTTTGGCCCTGGCTTGGGCGCGGTCCTGCACCAAGCTGATAATTCGTTCTAATTCTTCATAATCTAGCTCTTTTTTGGGGTCCTTGCGAACGCATTTAACGGTGGTGGTGGTGCCCTTTACTAGTTCGCCGGCAATGCCAATCACCGCTTGCCTGGCCGAAGCACCGGCTTGCTGTTCGGCTTGGTTCAACGCTTCGTCGCAATTACGCACCACACCGGCAATATCGGCAATGGCCCCAGCCTGCATGTCAGACAGCTCTTGGTGCGCACGACCCTCGCCAATAATCTCTAGGTTATCACCGTCGACCTTGGCAATTAGGGCTTTGACGTATTCAGTACCGATGTCCAGGGCAACCAACAGCTGGTCTTTTGAGCCGCTAGAGGCACGACCAGCAACAGCTTTGGATAGCGATTTTAGTTTACTTAGCATAACTGTTATCAGAGTATAGCATAAACAGAGGTGGCTAGACGCATTGACAAAGTTAGATATTTGATGTATAGTACCAGCCATTCATCAAGATTTATCTTGATCGAACCTTTGACATGGAGTTACCGCAAACGATGTTGAGCACCTTTGTGCCCCATAATTTGCGTTGGTAAATGCAATGAACGAGAACGTGGTGCTGGCTGCAAATTTGCGCGAGTTATCGCAGCATAACAGTTTCAGTACCCATGTAGGGTGACCCTGGCGCTTAGCTGCCCCCACCAGTTGGGCCGACCGGGGTCACCCGCTGTACGCGTTTAGATGCGAAGAAACGCCCCCGTGCCTAGGGACACCAAACTGTCCCGGCCGGGTCTGCAACCCCCTGTATGGGAGGAACACGGCGTATTCGCATTAGGACTTTCCGCAAGGAACTTTCTAGGATCATCCCGATCCCTACGCCGCCTCCCTCCCCATTCGCCAAACCTCAACTCCATGTCACTCAACCAGAGTCCTTAAATCTTTTAAGACCTGTGGCTGACAACGATCTAAACCAATACGGCTTTGATTCTACGAATCCCGGCGCTAGAAGATTCTTCTTTTAGAATCTTGAACTTCTTATCATCATCAAATAACTGCAGGGTGTGATCTACGTGTGGACCGCCGCAAATTTCAAAACTAAAGGGTTTGGGTGCACCATCGGCCTGCATGTTGTAAACCTTTACGCTGTCGCCATAGCGGTCGCCAAACTGCCCCAGAGCGTGCTTTTCGTTTATGGCCACATCGGTGGGGTATTCGTGCCAGGTAATCTTTAGATCTTTGGCGATTTGTTCATTTACGATGTCTTCTACTTGCTTGATCTGCTGGGGTGTGACTTTTTCTGGGTGACTAAAATCAAACCGCAGGCGCTCCTCGGTAATGTTGCTGCCCCGCTGTACCACCTGATCGCCCAATACGTCGCGCAAAGCCTGGTACATCAGGTGTGTGGCGGTGTGGTATTTTTTGTGCTGCAGAGTTTGACCACCCAAACCGCCCTTGAATGCACCTTTAGTAGCCGTCTGGCTACGCAGTCGCTGTTCGGCCATTTTAGCGTCGAATTGCTTTTGCCAGTCTTTGGCGAGATTGTAGCCCTGTATGCCAGCTTCTTCGGCGCTCAACTCTACCGGAAACCCGTAAGTATCATAAAGCGTAAATATATGTTCACCTGTAACGGCGCCAGCTTGACCAATTTTTTGCAACTCATACACACCTTTACGCAGGGTTTGGCGAAAGATCTTTTCTTCTTTGGCCAACACATCAATCACTTCTTGGTGCTTGGCAGCCACCTCTGGATAGTCGTCTTTATACAAATCGGCAATTACCGGCACCACTTGTTCCAAAAAGTTCTGTTCTATACCCAGCTCAAATGCAAAGCGAATAGCCCGGCGTACCAAGCGCCGCATTACGTAGCCCTGCTCTTTGTTGCTAGGAATGATCCCGTCTACCGCCAAGAAAGCAGCCCCACGCAGGTGATCTGCAATGACCCGCATACTTTCGGTGTGGTTATCATACTTTTTACCAGATAACTTCTCTAATTCCCCTACAATTGGCCACAACACACTGATTTTAAACACATCTGGGCTGTTCAAGCTAGCGGCGGCAATACGCTCCAGACCACCGCCAAAATCCACGTTTTGCTTGGGTAATTTATCAAAGCCTTTGTCGGTTTTGATGTATTCCATAAATACACTGTTACCGATTTCCATAAATCGACCGCAGTCGCAATTGGGGTGGCAATTTTCGCCCCAAGATTTATCATGTTCTACAAAGTCGAACTCATAGAATACTTCGCTGTCGGGTCCACCAGGCTCACCTGCTGGCATGTCGCCAATTTTACCGGCTCGGCACCACCAGTTTTTGCTGGCATCGTAATAAAATATCCGCTCGTCATCTTTAAAACCACGTTTAGCGCCTGCTTCTTCACTACCAATATCTGCCTGATTGGCGTCGATACCTTTTGATTTGAACAGGCCCTCCCAAATGGTGGCAGATTCGGTATCTTTGGGGATTTTGTTAGACTCGTCACCAATAAAACATGTTACAAACAACTTATTGGGGTCAAGGCCAACTACATCCGTTAAAAATTCGAAAAACCAGGATAACTGTTCTTTTTTAAAGTAATCACCTAGGCTCCAGTTACCGAGCATTTCAAAAAATGTAGTGTGGCGATTATCACCAACTTCATCGATGTCTTGGGCCCGCAAACAAGTCTGACTATCTACTAACCTCACACCTTTAGGGTGTGGCTCACCCAGCAAATATGGGATTAGAGGTTGCATGCCGCTACCAGTGAATAAAGTTGTGGGGTCATTTTGTGGTACCAAAAGAGCCCGTAGGATCAGTTTATGATCCTGTTTGGCAAAAAATTCTAGGTATTTGGCGCGTATCTCTTGAGCCGTCATGAACCATATTGTAACAGAGGTCGCCGGTTTGACAAAACCCTACCACTTATGCTACAATCTACCCCGTTCGTCAATGCCCGACCAACTACCCGAGGAGGGTGATCCTAGCAATGAGCGTCGTGCTTGTCATGATGTGGGGAACTCTGTATAAAACTGATCCGCAAGAAAGACACCCACTAGCCATTGGGATCCTCGTAGGATTCCTGTTACTGGGGTCAGTAGGAGTTTGCGCATTCCAGTGGTGGAAGCACAGATCAGGGAGTAGTAGATGATCCTTGCCGGGATCGTAAAGACCATCGGCGACCTTTGGTGGCTGGCACTCATCGCAGGCATCGTACTGGCCATCCGAGCCCCCTACCTGATGAGTACTCGCACCAAACGGATACGAAGGAGAAGAAAGCAATACTGACGAACACCGCCCAAGAGGCCGTGGCTAGAGACATGGATGTCTCGCCACTTGCGCCCCTAGGGCAAACGAGCTGCACACTGCGCTGACGCTGATCCATCCGGATTACCCCAGCCCACCGTGCAGCTCTTTACATTTATCTCTGCAATTTTCTAATGTACACAACTTTGTCCGATCGGACGAAATTGGGGACATTTGTCGCGTTGATTTCTGGTAATATTTAGGTGATTATTCCGCCGCCCAAAACGTGGTCATCATCGTACAAAACGGCTGATTGGCCAGGGGTTAGGGCGCGTAATTGGCCATCTAGCTTAATAATCGCCTTTTGGCCATCTAACTTTATTACACACTGTTCTAGCGGGGCGCGGTGACGCGTTCTAACAGATAGCTTTTGGCCATTTTTTGGCGGCTGATTGATCCAATGTAGGCTGCTTAGCGCAAACTCTTTGTGCCACAGGTTTTTATCATCAATATTGTTGGTCACAAACACCTGATTTTTGGCCATGTCTTTGCCGATAACGTAGTATGGCAATCCACCGCCTACATCTAGCCCATGACGCTGGCCAATGGTATAAAAAATCGCTCCGTCGTGTTGGCCGATCACTTTGTTATTCTGATCCAAAATATCGCCAGACTTTTGGGGGCCAATTTGGTTTAGCAAAAATTCTTTGATCCCCACTTTGCCCACAAAGCAGATCCCCATACTCTCTTTTTTGCCAGCTGTAACTAAACCCATTTTTTTAGCTAAGGCCTTGACCTGCGGTTTGGTGTAGTCGGCCAGCGGAAATAGGGTCTTTTTTAGCGCGTCTTTGGTGATTCGGTACAAAAAGTAGGTTTGGTCTTTGTTGCCATCACGAGCAGTATAAAGTGCTGCGGAGTACGGCGTAGGGAGTATGGAGTATGCTGGAGCTGAACTCCTTGCTTCATTCTTCTTACTTCCTTCTCCTGACCGCATGATGCGGGCATAATGCCCCATGGCGATCATGTCGGCACCTCGTTCCAGGGCTGTATCCAAAAATAGTTTAAACTTGATCTCTTGGTTGCACATCACATCTGGGTTAGGTGTAATGCCAGCCCTAAAGCCATCTAGCATGTAATCCACCACCTTTTGACGGTATTGATCTTCAAAATCAAACATCTCAAACGGGATGCCCAACTGCACCGCTACACGCTTGGCATCCTGATAGTCTTGCTTCCAGGGGCACGGAAAACCCGGTAGATCTTGGCTCCAGTTCTTCATATAAACACCCGTAACGTCATAACCCTGCTGTTTTAGCAGAGCCGCCGTAACAGACGAATCAACTCCACCACTTAAACCAACATAAACTTTCTTAGACATATCTGACTTAGTTTATCAAATCTACCCCTGTTTTACTATTTCCAGATATCTGTTAATATCCTTGCATGAACCTAAAAGACAAAGTAGTAGTCATAACTGGTGGCAGCCAGGGTTTCGGCAAGGAACTTGCGAAAGAGTTTATCAAGAACTCCAGTAGAGTGGTAATCTCTAGCGACGACCCAGGAAAACTTGAAGTCGCCAAGCAAGAAATTAATTGTGAGAGCTTTGTGGCCGACGTAATGTCAGCTGGAGAGATCCAAAAACTCGCTGACTACACCGTAAATGCATTCGGGCGCATCGATATTTGGGTTAACAATGCTGGGGTACAAATTGCACCCAGCATAGTTGAAAAGGTAGATATAGAGAAGCTCCGCCAACTTTTTGGGATAAACTTTTTTGGTTATTTTTACGGTATGCAAGTAGCACTAAGCCAAATGAAAAAGCAAGGCTTTGGGGCCATTATAAACGTTAACTCCACGGCAGGTTTGAGCGGCAAACCAGAGCTATCTGCATACTGTTCGTCCAAGTTTGCTATAAAAGGACTAACCGAGTCCGCTAGACAGGAAGTCAATTCAACTGATATAAAAATTTATGGAGTTTTCCCTGGGGGTATGCAAACAGAGATTTATAAAGAAAAATACCCGACCGATTTTGACGAATATATGCCCGTACAGGTTGCTATCGACAAAGTTATGAATAACCTGAAGTCTGCCGACCCTGAACTTGACCTAGTGATCAAACGACCCACTAAATAAGTAGCCAACGGCTACAAATCGCGAAAGCGAAGTGTGTCTAGGTCCTGTTTCATTTATACGTCTAAAAACAGGATGACTTGGTCGACCTAGTACCCTTTAACTGCTGGCTCGAGATCTTTGATCTGATTCAACATACCAAATCCGACTTCTAGCGAATGGACCTTGTCCTCTAGATTCAGGTAAATGCCCAGAGGCATTAGGCTAGTGTGATCTGTTGGTATATTGCCATCTATGTCCATAGTGGTACAAAAGCTGTAATTAAACTGACCCAGCACACTTAGAGTCCGAGCTTCGGCATCAACACAAAATAGACTAGCGTGTTTCGAACCAGCTACATCGTTGGGGTCAAATATATCCATAAAGTATTGGGTATCACCCTCGTGATCCAGAACAAAATGGGTCGTTAAGTAAGCGTGCCCCGTGGGTGTATCGATCACCTCATTACCCATGACATGTATGATGGGTACCTGGTCAACAGTTCTACGAACCACCACCACAGCCATTTCGTTGCGAGTTACTACCGATAGAGCCCCCTCCGGGTCATCGCCTTCACAGTCAAATACAGCCCAACCATAACCATCTGGCGAGATAACATCACAGGATATAAGCTTACCAAATACAGCAGCCCTGAATATGCTCACATCCTCTAAAAACTTGAGTCTGCGACGCTCAGCGTTATCAGCGGCCAGGACGCGGATTTCGGGTGTGCTAGCAAATTCTGGACCTTCAGGTGGATAAAAATTGCCAAGACGTCTCATTTGATGCAATTAAAACACAAAAAAGATCAATGACTAAGCTTTAGACGTCTAAAAACAGGATGACTTGGTCGGCTTTGACGTGCATGACACCACGGCTAATGGTGAACTTTTTGTCGCCACCATCGGTCCGCACAATGACATCACACGGGTCTACTAGCGTCATAAAGTTATGGTGCCTAGGCAAAATATCAAACGGGCCGGTTTTGTTGACAGCCGAGATACTGTGAGCCTCGCCATCAAAATAAGTTTTAAACGGGGCATAGACCTTGATATGCATGGTCAGCTTGGCATCATCGACCTTTAGTTTTAGGTTTTTGGGATCTGATTTTGGATTTACCGCGACCTGATTTGGCAGGTCTTTGAGTCGTACGTCGGCCATGGTTAGGCCACGATTTCTTCTATAGATTGTAAAGTCTGTTCACGGGTGAAGAAGTCACCCGGTATACCATTTTGGCGTTCCATAACGTGCATGTTTTGAGTAAAGTTGGCGATCAGCTTTTTGGCCTTGGCAAAGTCGGCCCGGTCTACTACCGACAATTCGTTTTCGCCAATGATAGCGATGATGCTCTTTAGCGATTCGTACTTTTGTAGCAAAGATTGTACCCGAACACTCAGCATATAATGCCGATCCCCAACAATTTCTGGCGTCAGCAGTGAGGACGTAGTACGGCTAATATCAATTGCCGGACGAATACCCTGCTCGGCCACTTTACGACTAAGTACGATGATAGAATCTAGCTCGTGCTGGATCATCTGCACCGCCGGGTCAGACAGGTCATCTGCCGGAGCGTAAATGGTCTGGACAGAGGTAATAGAACCCTTTTCGTTACTACTCAGGCGGTCTTGCAATACTTTGATGTCAGAGAAAATGGTGGACTCATAGCCGCCTTCGCTAGGGACTTGATCCAAAATAGTGGCCAGTTCGTTGCGGGCCTGAACATAACGGTACATGTTGTCGGCAAAGTACAAAATATCTTTGCCTTGTTCGTCGCGGAAATGTTCGGCAAGCGCCACAGCGGCCACGGCCACCAGCGAACGCTGCACCGGGTTTTCGTTCATCTGACCAAAGAACATGCAGGTGTTTTTTAACAGGTCGTTTTCTTTTAGAGTTTCGTACAGTTCGTGACCTTCACGAATACGCTCACCAATACCACTAAAAAACGACAGTCCACCGCCACTTATGGCGATGTTATTGATCAGCTCCATAGTTAACACCGTCTTACCTACGCCAGCACCACCAATAATGCCGATTTTGCGGCCTTTTACGAATGGCGTGAAGAAATCGATAACTTTAACCCCGGTCTCTAGCAATTCTGGTTTGGCTACCTTGAAGTTAGTGCTACGAGCCGGCATTTTTAGAATGTCTTTGCGCGGGGTATCGGCTGGGAAGGGCTGGCCACCATCTGTTGGCTGACCAAGAGCATCAAAAATTCGCCCAATAGTCGCATCGCCCACCGGTACCTGAATGCCCTTGTTGGTGCGCTGCACAGTCATGCCTTTTTGCAGGGTGCGGTCACCACGGACGTTTAGACTCAGGGCAATACCACCCGGCTCTAGGTGGTCGACCAACAAATCCGTACCGGCGTCGTTATCGACTTTTATAAGCTCGCCAACAGACGGATAATCTTCGTCAAAACGCACCCGCACCACCAGATCTTTGATAGAGTAAATGCTGCCTACGTTGCTCATCCTAGTGCCCCCACCCTGGATTTACGCAGTCCGTTGATGATCTCTTTTAGGCGTTCGTCTTTGATAGCCCGTTTGGCGCGGTTAAACTGCATGTGTAGCTCGGTCTTTGATTCATCGGATTTTTCGTGAGCCATGGTCATGGCCCTAAAGCGCGAGGCATATTGGGCTAGCTTGGAATCCAGCACCGTTTGGGCAATAGCAATCTGCATCATGGAGCGTTCTAGGTGGTCTACTACAGCGTAGGTGCTGGGTTCGAAGATATAGTTGTCTTCGGTAATAATCTCTTCTTTTTTGACGGTCTGGGCACTAATTTTTTGTACGGCCGTAGACAGTTCTATGCGGCGTACATCCTGGATCATTAGCGATATGTACTCTTGGTAAAACACAGTGGTAGATTTGTAGTTTAGGGCTTCTTTGACTACGGCCGTAACATCGATGTTTTCGTCGTTTTCGGGCAGTTTAAAGTATTTGCGAAAGGCAATGCCACGCTGGGCCAACTGGACAGCTCCGTGGTGGCCAATCACCACAATGTCGTGCTTAGTTTTATCATAACTTTTGATCATTAGGTCGATTAGCTTTTGGTCGATGTCACCGCTAAATCCGCCCTCGGCCGTAATCACCACGAACAATTCTTTGTCGATGATTTTACTGCCCCTTTCGCGGCCAAAGTTGAATGATTCACCCACCCGTAACTGAGTGTAAATGTGCCACAGCTCGTTAAAGAACTGCCCGGCCTGCTGTACCTGGTTTTTGACCTTGGCAATCTTCATACTGGCTATGCCCTCGAACACGCTAGTCAGCTCTACCAGCGTACCGACAGCCATTTCCTGGCGTTCTATTTCGTTTGGACGGATCATCGTTTAATCCCCACTATGGTGGCTTTGCGCAGTTCATCACGAACTTTGTCAAAATCTGCATCAGCCTGAACTTTGCCAGCATATTCTTCGGCGTGTAACTTTAGCGAACTGGTGTCTATTTTGTCGTTGCCAGGGGTGTTGAGCACAATATCTAACATTAGCTGCTGGGCCATCAAACTATAGGTGGTGCTGGTATTTTGGGTCAGGATGTCAAACAAGTCTTTGCCAGTCATGAGAGCCTTTTTGGCCTCCACAGCCAGTTCTGACCCAAAGTGCGAAAATTCCTCGGCCTGGCGGTAGTCAGCCAGCACTTTTAGGGTTTGGGCGGCCAGGGCCTTTTGGCGTTTGTTGTGACCAACACCGCCAACACGGGTAACCGATAATCCAATGCTCAAAGCCGGCCGTACACCACTGCGGAATATATCCATGTCTAGAATCCACTGCCCATCGGTGATAGACATAATGTTAGTTGGCAAAAAGGCCGTGATGTCGCCAGCCGCCGCCAGTACCACCGGGACGCTAGTTAGGTGCTTGCCATTGCGGGCTAGCCGACCAGCTCGTTCCAACAAACTAGAGTGCGCATAGAACATATCACCAGGGTATGAATCGCGCCCGGGGCTGACGCCCGACATCAGCGCTACTTCGCGGTAAGCCTGGGCGTGAGCTGTCAGGTCGTCATAGATGATGATGGTGTCTTGATCGCATTTTTGCCACAAATACTCAGCCATGGCGCAAGCCACGTAGGGGGCTAGATAGCTCATCATCAGTGATTCAAACATGGTCGACACCACCACAATGGCTTTTTCCAGGCCACCGTTTTCTTGCAGGCGCGTTAGCAGAGTGTCCACGTCGGTGCGGCGCTTGGCTATTAGGGCATAAACTACCACCTGGTCGGTGTTTTTTTGGTTAATCGTCAGCTGGGTAACCATGGCGCTCTTGCCCGATTTGCTGTCACCTAGTAGGGCAATACGCTGCCCCCGAACCACCGGGAACAAGGCGTCGATGGCTACCACGCCACTCTCTAGCTGGGTGTCTAGCAACTTGCGTTGGTGCAAAGGTGGCGCACTGTTGAATACCGGCCAGACACCATCGGCCGCAATGGGGCCTTTGCCATCTAGCGGCTCGCCAGTAACCGATACCACCCGGCCAATAAAATCTTTGCCTATTTTGCAGACTAGTTCCTCGTGCTGCAAGACTACCACCATGCCCACCGACACCGGTATGGTGCCCAGGTGCAAAATTGCTACGTGGTCATCGTTGATCTGGTTTATAAAGCCTTTGCTACCATCTTCGAACATGACCAGCGAGTGCAGGCTACAGGGCTCTAGACCACTGGCCCGGACCATAAAGTGGTCCACCGATATGACTTCGCCCACCGGGTGACCAGCTTTGACCATGCGATCAAAGTGCTGCGTAATGTTGTCACTCACGCTTTGGCTTCTCCCAGTTTATCTATCAACAGCTGTCGGTTATCGGCAAACTTTTGGCGCAGACTCAGATCGAAATACTTGTTGGTACTGCGTAGCACACAGCCTACACCCAGACCGGGCTGTAAGCCCATCTGTACCAAAACAGCTGGGTGTATGTTAATACGCAACCAGGTGATTAGTTTTTGGGTAAACAGCGGTGACGGATCGGCCCCAAAACTAAAATGCAGTACCGGCGCTTTGGTATGCGTGGCTTTTAAAAAGCTGATAATCCGATGGCGATCCTCGGCAACCAGCAGGTTTAATTTATTAGATTCCACCATTTCGTCCAGTAGACGGCTGGTTTTGGGCATCTTTACTGAGGTGCCAGGCTGGCGAATGGCCGACTGAGTCATGAACTGATCCACGGCCTCTGACTCACGCAACAATCGGGACACATCGACTCGGCCTATCGCCATCAGGGGCAGCTTCAACTGCGAGTCCGGTTCTTTATGTGGCATCGGTAATATCCCGGATTATGGCTTCTTTGTTGGCTTCTAGATCGCCGATGATGAATTCCAACTGGTCAGTCAGATCAATCTGATCGCCGATGGCTGTCATCAGGTAGTGGTTAACCACATCGGCCAAGTTCTCTTGGAAACGCTTAACCAAGCGCTGCTTTTCGGCCGCCAGTTCTTCTTGCAACTGTTTGCTCATGGCCTGCCGTTGTTCGTCGATAGCAGTTTGGGTTTTGTCGATAGCCTCTACAGCCAACTGCTTAGCATCGGCAATGGACTGTTCGTACTTTTGGAACTCTTCTTGCAACTTTTTAGTGATCTCGGCCTTGAGGTATTCATTTAGCTGAGAGGTGGTCAAACGCAAATCTTGCTGCAAAAACATGGCGTTATCACCAATAATTTTTTCAAAGTGTAGCCGACCACGGTTACGCAGCTCCTCTCGAAACTCGCTACTAAAGATATGCTCGACATCGTTTTTGGCCTGCTGTTCGTAGTTTTGGCCATCCGCTGGCTTCTTTTTAGACGACTGCCCCCGCTGAGCCAGCCAAATAAAGGCAATTGTATTGGCGCCTAGTCCGCCGATAATCACTACGAGCTGCCAAATATCCACGTGTAATTCCCCACCTCTGGTGATAATGTTAGTGCTTTAGCTGTAAATATACACTAAAAAGCTAGCCATGAACAGTTTAAATCTGCACCATTTGGCTTAGCAAAGATACAACTTTTAGCACATCTGCTTGGGTGGTGGATTTACCCATGCTAAAACGCAAGCTAGCCTGGGCCTCGGCATTGCTCAGACCAATTGCTTTTAACACCGTAGATGGCTGGTCGCTAGAGGCACTGCAGGCCGACCCAGTGGCGCACTGCACGCCAGACTCGTCTAGTAGCATCATCAGCCGTTCGTTGTCCTGGCCTGGCAAACAAATGTTGATATTACTGGCCAGCCGATGTTTTAGCGACCCGTTAACGCGTACGTCAGGCAACGCTTTTTGCAAGGTATCGATAAATACTTTTTGTAGACTAGCCAAACGTTTTTGTTCGGCCGTTCGGCCGTTTTGGGCCAACTCTAGGGCCACCGACAAACCCACAGCCCCAGCTACGTTTTCGGTGCCACTACGCATGCCAAATTCTTGACCGCCACCCAAGATCTGGGGTCGTAATTGCACACCAGCTTTTACATACAGGGCGCCCGACTGTTTGGGCCCGTAGACTTTGCCACCATTGATTGTCATTAGGTCTACCCCCAAACGCGAAACGTGCAAATCTAGGCATACCCCCGCCTGGCAGGCGTCGGTGTGCAAATACAGAGGCAGATCGTTGCCATTTTGTCGGCGCTTAGCACGAATATCAGCTAGTTTGCGGGCAATATCAGCTAGCGGCTGGATTGTGCCAATCTCGTTGTTGGCGTAGATAATACTTACTAGCACGGTGTGGTCATCTATCTGTTTTAGCAGGTTGGTAATCTCTACCAAGCCGGCGCCGTCAACCACCGCCAATTTGTGGGCATATTGTTTGGCTGGCTCTAATACAGATTCGTGCTCGATAGCACTAATCACCAAATTGGCTTTGGGGTATTGCTGCATAACACCGTGGATAGCCAGGTTATTGGCCTCGGTACCACCAGCCGTAAAGATAACCTCGCTAGACTTGGCGCCAATCACTTTTGCTACCCTAGCGCGGGCGGTGTTTAGCTGAGTAGCAACGTCTTTGGCAGCCAAATAGCCGGCCGATGGATTATAAAACTGATCGGCCAAAAACGGCTGCATGGCCGCTTGGGCTGCCGGATCTACAGGCGTAGCTGCGGCATAATCTAGGTAAATCATCTTGGCTGGGTGCGCCTTTAGGCGAAGCTGTAGAGTTCTTTGACTACTCGCTGTTCGTAGATTTCAGCGGCAGCTAGCAGATTCTCTGCTTCCTGCAAGGATATGGGCGAATAGTGGCCGTCCTGGGCCTTTAGAATGCTATCCGGACGTACATCGTAACGAGTCATGCGGGTTTGGGTCTGACCGGATTGGTCAACCCATTCCTCGTGCCACACCCAAGTGTGTTCGTCTAGGCAAAAGAACTCGCGACGTACATTGGCTGGTACCGCTCCAAATAGCTGACCACCAATTTTGGCCTCGTGACGAATCAGATTACGGTACAGATCTGCCTTGCGTTCTTCTTGCTTCTGACCAGTCAATACATTCAGCATTTTTTTTATCATTATTTATTGCCCCACTTCTGATACATGAGGTCGGTTGGTTCGGCTTCTGTGTCGGTAATAGCCCGGGCTGATTTGGCCAAATCGGAGATCTCACCACTGGTGTCCAGAGCTTCAGGTCCGGAAACTTCTGGGGTGGGCGCTGTGTAACTAGGAGTGAACCATTCTGCGCTGTTGGTGGTCGATACACGGGACCGCAGAGCTTCGTTCCTAGCTTTAATCTCTTGAACAGTTACTGCCAAATTGAGCCTGCCCACGCGCACAACCCGAAGCCGTGGTTCGGTGAGTGTTTCAATATTGCCGATTTCTGGTGTGTTGTACATAATTTATAAACCAAACAGTTTAGTAGCGTTTTGAGTAGTTTGAGCCGCGAGCTTTTCTAGCGTCTCACCGCGCAAATTAGCCAAAAATTCCGCTATAGTCTTAACGTATTTTGGTTCACCAATTTTACCACGAAATGGCACAGGGGTCAAGAAGGGCGCATCTGTTTCGAGCAGTATTTTATCTAGTGGCACGTCTTTGGCGGCTTGCAGCTGATCGGCATCTTTGGTGAAAGTCATGATGCCATTTAGCCCCACATAAAAACCGTGATCTAATATCTGCTTTAATTCTTTAGCGCCAGCGCTAAAACTGTGTACCACGCCGCGCAAGTTGGGGTAATCATCGATTAACTTCCAAAAATCATCAAATGCTTGCCCGGTACCAGACTTGTCTTGGTTCTGGGCCCCGCGGACGTGAAAAATCAGGGGCAAGTTGTGCTCTACGGCTAGATCCAGCTGAAAACGCAGTAGCTTGTGCTGATCCTCTTTGCTGGAGTGCATATAGTGATAGTCTAGCCCGGTTTCGCCGATGGCCATCACCTTTGGCTTGGTGGCCAAATCCCTGAACTGCTGCAAGGCGTGATCGTCGTTAACATACACTGCGCCTTCGTGGGGATGAAGCCCAATTGTGGCCCAAATGCCGTCACGGTCAGCCGCCATTTTTACAGCTGCCTGGCTGTCTGGTAGGGTACAACCAACTAAAAGTAGTCGATTAACACCCTGGTCTTGGGCATCTTTGATAGCCACGTCCGGGTCAAGCCCGTAGTCCGGAAAATGGATATGGCAGTGGGTATCAACTAGTTCGATCATTACTTCTTGGCTGGCGTAGGCGCTTCACCTTCGGCGAGCTCTATTCGTGGGAATAGAGTTGTCTTTAGCGGTCGTATGACGCCCTCGGCAAAAACATAGCGAATTTTGGCGGCCGTGTCGGGCATAAATGGTTCTATCAGATCAGCAATCTCTACCAAACAGCTAACTTGGTAGGCCAAAACTTCACTCAAATGATCGTTTTCGCCCTTTTTGTGTATTTCCCAGGGCTTTTCTGCCTCGATGTATTGATTTAGCCCCCGAACTTGTTCCCAGGCTTCGTCTAGCGCCCTATCGAACTTACACAGCCCCAATGCTTCTTCGTACTGTGCGGTATCATGGCCGGCCGACGGTGTGTCGCCGATTATGCCATTTTGGTATTGAGTAACCATGGCCGCTGTACGCTGTACGGCGTTGCCAAGTTCGTTGCCAAGTTCGTTGTTGTAGGCAGCATGCAATGTATCCCAGCTAAAGTCGCCATCCTCGTAAGACGGAATGTGCCGCAAAAAGTAATACCTAAAGGCATCAACACCATATTTATCAACAATTTCTTTAGGGTGCACACCATTGCCGGCACTCTTGCTCAGTTTTTGGTCTTCTACTGTTATAAAACCATGAACGTACAGGGTTTTGGGCAGAGGCAAGTCTAGGGCCATCAGCATGCCGGGCCAAATAGCGGCATGGAACCGAGTGATATCTTTGCCAACTACCTGGGTGTTGGCTGGCCAGAACTTCTTAAAATCATCGTGTTCGGGGTAGCCCAGCACTGTTAGGTAGTTCATCAGAGCCTCGAACCAAACATACATCACCTGGGTGTTGTCGCCGGGCACCGGCACGCCCCAGGATATTTTGTCTTTGGGTCTGGATATGCTGATGTCTTCTAGGCCAGATTTGATCAACTGAACAACTTCGTTCCTTTTGGTGGACGGGATAACCCTAAATGATCCGTCTTCTAGGGCTTGTAGTATCCGTGGAGCGTAACTGCTGAGTTTAAAGAAATAGTTCTCTTCTTCTAGTTTTTGGTAGGGCTTGTTATGGTGTGGGCAAATGCCACCGTTTTCTTTGGCAACTGCCTCTGTTACAAACGACTCACAACCCACGCAGTATAGGCCGATGTATTTGCCTTTGTAGGTGTCTTTTTTGAGTGTTTCCCAGATGATCTGAGCCCGCTTTTCATGGCTGGGGTCGGTGGTGCGAATAAAGCGGTCATTGCTAATGTTCAGCAACTTGGCCAGGTCCTGAAACTGAGCGCTAACCTTGTCGGCCAGAGCCTTGGGGGTGACTTTTAGTTCGGCAGCTTTTTCGGCAATTTTGCTACCGTGCTCGTCTGTACCGGTGCTAAAGATAACCGAATCTTTCCTAGCCCGGGCGGCTCTAGCCAAAACATCGGCCTGCACTAGCTCCATGCCAAAGCCAATGTGGGGCTCGCCGTTCACATAGGGAATAGAGGTGGTTACATAGTAGTTCATAGCATTAGTTTACCTTGTTTAAATAATGAGAAATAGAGATAAATATCAACTAACAGCCCGGCTGGGCATGGTCACCGCCATAGATGTTAGTAGGTAAGTCATTGTGAAACTATGATAACACTTTAGAAATGTAATACAAAAAGCCCGGGGTTAAACCCGGGCTTTTCAAAAAACTTAGTAACTAAGTTCTTAGTAACTGCGGTCTTGACCGAAGTCACGACGAGGTCGCTCTTCACGTGGGCGAGCTTCGCTCACGTTTATAGCGCGGCCATCAAGCTCTTTGCCGTTTAGTTCGGCTACAGCCTTCTTGGCGTCGTCGTCGTTTTCCATCTCTACAAAGCCGAAGCCCTTAGAGCGTCCACTGTCACGATCTACGATTACGTTTGCAGAAGCCACTTTACCGGCTGCAGCAAAGAAATCACGCAATTGGTCATCTGTCACATTCCAAGACAGTGAGCCTACAAATAGTTTAGTTGCCATTTTCTCTCCTTGTTATTCGCTTGGAGGTAATCTGACAACTCAGTTAGCTGCTCCTCTGTCGCACTTATATAAATTCTAGATCTAACTTAACGTTAACTTAGCAGCTTCTTTCTAGCGCCTACACTATAACATAAGTGTTACTTAAAACAAAACACCCTGGCCCGGCGGATCGGGTTGGAGCGGTTTGGGGGTCATCAGTTTTACCATTTTGCCAAACACACCCCTTGGCAAAGGCCAGCGTTTATGCGTTGGCAAGCCCTCGTCCTCTGCGGCTTTTAGACACACTGAATCACCAGAGAAAACAACCACTGGCAATTGTGAATCTTGAGCAGCCCCGGCTACCAAGCGCCAATCACCCATCAGGTGATCAGTAATTACGCCCGTAAATTCACCAGATTCAATCTTGGCCACCGCCTCGCTAACAGAACGAACAACATTAAATCCTGCCCTGGACTGGCCAAGTTTAAGCTCTACGGTACGACGCCAGCCGTCCTCATTACTAACGGCTAAGACGTAGGGCTCGCAAGCCTCGAATGCTTCTGTCATAAAACTCCCGGTAGTAATCCAGACTCTAGCCTAATAACAATTACTTGCATGATATACTTTTAACATAAATTGGGAGGTTTACCATGATAGCTTCGACATCGGGATTTAATTCTATATCGAGAATTGTAGGGCGTAGCGGTAATACCTCTAACGAACGCTGTGTAAGCGTACGCGAAGCACTGGAGTTAAGCGGGCCACATGACACCATACCTACCTCGCTATTACCTCTTCAACCCACAAGTGACGCTAATCCTACTTTCGCCGAGTACTTAGAGGCCTATGTCCGTATCGGTGATGAGTCAATTACAGTCAGCCGCTCGACCTGTACATCTGGACCCGAGCACGCCAGTGAAATTGCAGCTGTTGTAGTAAGCTGCCCGACTGATGTCGCAGATCGCTGTGCTGGATGCATACTTAACTTGGCCAATGGCGAGGCCATCCACCAAAGCATGAAACTGAACGTTATTAATATTGCCTTCTGACTCGGTTTTAAAGCACTGGGAAGTTTATGAAAGGCTGACCACCCAGTACCGGATTCTGTGCATCGGCAGAGTAGGCCGTAAACGGGGCGCCCTTAGCAGGTACCATCACTACTTGATTATTGTAGGTCGACCCGTATTTGTTGTAAACAAATGCTAGGTTGCCATTGTTAAACCAAATGATGTAGTCGGCAGCGCTATTGATTTTGAGTTTGTACACCTTAGAAATTGCTCCGCTAGCTATGTTTACTTTCTCTACTGCGTTGGAGTTTGGATTGTAGTAGGCCAGGTAATCGCCTTTGGGCGAGAAAGCGATGGTTGCGTAAGGCGAACACAGTTGATTGTAGTCCAGAACATGCAGTGATAGAGGTCGCCCTATGGGTGCGCCTGTACTGCTGACTACATGAACTGTTTTATCACGATCGTAAAAGGCAAACCTAGACCCGTCGAGTGACCAAACATTTAAAGTACAACTGCTGGAGGCCGATCCTAAACCAATGTCATTTTTTCCGTCTTTATCAACTATGGAGTAAGTACCCTGCGCCTCATTGGAACCACGAGTTTCCAGATAGGCCAACTTATTACCAGATACAGGTTGCCAACCAACAACGCCATAACTGTTAGTCACACCAGCCACTACACTACCGGCTTTTACCCGGACCATGCCGGTACCATCAGCATTAGCCGTGTATATGTCGGCATACGAATCCTGAATATGTTGTAGATCATAAGCAATATGCTTACCGTCGGGGGAATATAAGGGAGAGAGCAGAGATTTATTCGGGCCAGAGTTAAGTTTTAGTGGCGTCGTAGCGGTACTCAACATGCTTACGACTACGGCACCCTTGGTATCGCTTGGAACTATCACCTTAGAAAAATCCTTTGACGGCGAGCCCAAGTAATCATTACTAAGGTTATTTCCGAACGTGCCTAGTATTTTGATACCACCATCATCCGCAAGTTTAAAAAAGTGCATCCTAGAGGGAGAGTTCAGATCATGATCCCCCAGTAGTGCAGCTTGGTGCGGCGGCAACCCAGCTGCAGGCAGTTCTGCTGCCTTGCTACCGTTAAGCAAGTAAACGCCAATAGCTGTAACCGCGGCGATAACTAAGACTGGCAATATTAAATGATGGCTAAAGCCTTTGTGGTTTAGCTTCTTAAGTGATTTCATTTTTGTTCCTTTGTGATTTAGCACTTATGTCTAAGATTATCCGTTATCTCTCAGACTTGTCAACAAAATCAAGCGTAGGCGGTACTTACTCCGGGATGACTACATAGAATTCAAACAGACTGAAGAACAACGAAAGAGGTTGGTAGCCCCACAGGGCATACACCACTAGCTAAAATATTGGAGTTTAGTTTTGTCTAGAACTACTTAAGTTTTTTACTAATATAGCTACCGCCATACACCGCTGCGGCAACCACTAATGCTATGGGGAGAGCGCCGAGTAGAATAGAGAATGAGTTCAGCGCCGTAGACTGCGCACTCCGAAGCCCGAATACCCACGTAAGGCCACTTGTAGCCAGGACGGCTAATATCAAAAGTCCTATCCTAGAAACAACACCTTTGTTTTTGATTGTCGTGTAGGCCACAAGTACTAATGCGATTACTAGCGAGTAGACGTTCGGTGAGTCCTTAACCGAGTTAATAACTAAATGCTGAGCATTACTTATTACTGAAGCAACAAATATGACAGCCAGTGCTAATCCTATCCAGTCAAACACTTGATGCATATTACTCTGTTGAGCTTTTGCCATAATTAATTTTCCTTTACCTTTAATTTAGCTGAGATAATAATATCATAATTAAGCTTATGCTTGTCTAAAATTTTACAGATTAGGAACCAACAAAAAAGCACTATCGAATGTCGATAATGCTCATTCGCCAAACGCACCTTGAAAATAGTGCACCCTTCATAACAGATGAGATACGCAGATGGAAGTATTTACTCTAGGATGAGTACGTAGAGTCAAACAAGCTAAAAAACGAGCTAAGAAATTGTTGGCCCCCTAGGGGGATGCACCTACCTACTTCTTTAGCGGCTTTGCTTTTGAAGCTAGCCATTCCGGGACGTCACCAAAACGAATCTCTTGCCAGTTATCTATTTCTTCTTCGCTGACATCATAAACTGCTTGGTATGCTGTCTCTACGCTACCATGTAGGGCGTCTTTGTAATCAAGTGAGAGTTTTCCAGCTACGCCCTTTAACTGCTCCTCGCTAGACGCTTCTATTTCCACAAAACTAGGTATCCAGGGCCATGTATCTAGTTCTATCTCTGTATCACCGACTTTCCAGCTCTCCCTTTTAGTTTCTTGGTAGGAATGTGACTCAAGTCCGATGGACTCCAAAAAGCTGCATGCCGAATCGAAATCATCAACCGTCAGCGTTACTTCTTTAGTGCCATGGAGCGTTCTGTCATTGAGTTGTTTATAGCTCATGGTGACCTTGTCGCCCTCGTTACGCACTCTGGCCCAACCACCAATTTTTTCTAATCGTTTATCTGGATAGTCAAACACTCGTCGGGTCATAAGCCGTTCAGAATGAACCAGTTTACCACCCAGATTTTTCAGCCGACCACGAAAATCCATTAGATCAATGTTAAGCCATTTAGCCTCTATCTCTGTTTGCATATAGTTATTGTAACAAAACTAAAGCCAATTGTGTTTTTACGTTATTTGTGGTATAATAAAGCTATATGCAGAGATTGTATGACGGCCTGGAACAATGGCTGGTAGCAGAACGCCAACAGATGGCGAGGCCAACAGCCCTGAGTGCTTTTATGACCAAAAAGGACGCTATGCTTGATAGCATTGGGTTTGACCCCAATGACGCCCGCAACGTTGGAGCGGCCAAGGCACGTTCACATATTGAACAATGTGGCACGCTAGTAAATATCATAGAATCTCTGGGACTCGAAGGTTTAACCAGAGATAAAAAGCTGGGCGATGTAGCATCTAAGGCAATGAAGGCGGCTACGGGCTACAGCATGCGAGCTGGATACTTTCACCCAAACCAGCCCGATGAGCTTTATACGGACAGAATGATTAGGCTCATAGGGCCAAATGGTAAAAAGATTCCGGTGTTAGGGGTAGACTTACAGGACTTAGAGGGTACAGCACTAGGAACCGTGCATTTATCGACATCAGGTGTTGCCAACCTCAGATTTCTCCTTGGTGAAGGCCAAACCGCCGCCAACGTAGCTGACCACAACCTTAGGGGTCTTTTGTTATCGGAGAAAGAAGGATTTGCCGGCAGTGTAGAGGCTCAAAAGACGGCAGATGAATTAACGCTTGCTGTAAAAGGCCTGTTCGTAGCCGCAGCCATCGGTGCCTTACGACTTCAGCAAGATGGACCAGACGGTCTGGGCGCAATAATACTCGAGCCAAGATCTGACGCAGAAGCTAACCAATACCTACGTATTGAAAGACTGCAGTCTGAGGTGATTGATGGGATTACTAGTGTAAGTTCCGCCGACGCGGTATCTAGAACCTAAGATTCGGTGGAGCGCCTCGCAAATAGTGCGCCCCTCATAGAGGCGGAAATACGGAGATGGAGATATTTACTCCGAGATGACTAGATAGAGTTCAAACAAGAGAAAGAGCAGAAACAGATGTTAACAATCGCCTGAGGATATGCGCCCTACAAGAAATCATTGTTTACAATATACTAGTTGGACCTCTATAGGATAAGCCCAATCTTACTTATTTTTTGCGTTTTTCAGATTTGAGTTTGGCGGTTTTCCAGACGTACACGGTGGACATAACTGTAAAACTTATCAACGACCAAAAGCCAAGGTCAAGAGCCAAAGATTTTGAGCCAATACTTACTTCACTGAAGACTTCTAAGTCGCCCGTTTTATCATTGTTAGAAACAATTGATGTGCCAGATATGAATTTGCGTGGATAGCCTTGCGCAAGGTTTGTGCAACTTACCGTTTTGTCTGAACAACTTAGGTTGGCTACAAATGACTCGTTGCCGGTGAAGGCTATCGTTAATGCTCCGCCAATTAAGACAGAAAGCAGAATCATGCTCATAGATGGCCAGCGAAGCTGGAATTTCTTGGTGAATAAACTCTTAATGATGCCTGTAATAATTGAAGCGATACTCAAAAGTAATAGGAATTCTAGAGCGTAACCTATTATATATGCCAATATTTTCATTTTTATATCCTTATGTTAATGCTTCAAGTATAAGCTTAAACTGACTTTTCAACAAACAAAAAAGCACTATCGAATGTCGATAATGCTCATTTGCCAAACACACATTGAAAATAGTGCACCCCTCATCTTCGAAGAGATACAGAGATGTAGATATTTACTCTGACATGATTGGATAAACACAAAAGTGAGGAAGAACGGCGAAAGAGGTTGGTAGCCCATGAGGGTTAGTGCCTGTTACTTGTTCTAGTTAAAGGGTAATACTTTCATTACTTGTACTTTAGTGCTGAACGTTGAAGGTGCGAGATGCGGAAGCGGTCTTACCGGCTTTATCATACACCGTGAACTTAACCGTGTACTTACCGTTAGTTAGGTAGGTGATGTCTAGTTCCTGACTGCAACCAGCACTTTGGATCCCTTGGCTAAATCCAGCGTGGGCATCATAACCACTTTCATCCACCGTACTTGCACCGACCTTACTGAATCCGGCAGGGGTCTTGTATTTACAGCTGTAGGTTATGGAGTTGCCTGTGATTGTGGCGTTATTAGAGGGCGACACTATGCTAATAGTAGGCGTTGTGGAAGTCTTTGAGCTTGAGGAGGATTGTGTGCTTGGAGTTGTCTGTTGAGCGGTGGTAGAGTTGCTGGTGCTGGTTTTTAAAGACTTTTTGCCAGACTGAGTCTTTGTAACAGTATCGGTCTTTGCCGTATCATCTTGTATAGCACCGCTAGGAATTGTAGATGTATGTGTGTTCGCTCGATTATGCCAAACGTACCAAGCAATGAAGCTGGCTACAGCTATAACGACAGTAATTAGCAAGCCCTCAACGGCTGAGAAGCCTTTTTTATTTAGTTTTGTCATGTGAGGTTTTCCTTTTTATATAATCCCTTCAAGCATAAGCAATAACTTAGGAATAGGCAACAAAAAGCACTATCGAATGTCGATAATACTCATTTGGTGGAGCACCTTGAAAATAATGCACCCCCATCTTCCAGGAACTAAATAGGTGGGGGAGTTATATATGGGAAGATTACTTGGAGTGGAAACAGGAGCAGAAAAGAGTCAAACAGTTAGTATCCCCTAAGGGTTAGTGCCCGCTACTAAAGTTATATGCGGACAGTGTTTTCCATCCAATACTGCTTGTGTAAGGTCTACGCCTGATTGCTCATAGTCTCTACCTACTGGCAATATTCCAGAAGGTACGCCATATTGGCTGTACAAGAACTTTAGTTCAGGAGCACGAGGATTGTCAGGGTATACGGTGTATATTTGATTTCCAGTAGGTCGTTGGTCTGGGTTTGTTTCTGGGTCAGGTGACGGAGTGACAACAGCCCCGTTGGCTGGGTCATAAGGTGTGTTAGCCAAGCAGCTACCTCCAATGTTATAGGTAGCGCGATGAGCTTTATGGTCGTCACTTAGATTGCCCAACATACCCCTACCGCCAACTTTCTTATAAGAAATAATGACATTCAATCCAGTTATGTACTGTGCATCAAACTGGTCAGTGGGCGAGAGTGTTGGGAACTGCCCATCGTAACCTTTTCGAGCTTTAGCTAGCTCCGCAGCATGGTCTCTATGTGCAGCATGCCCCAACCACGTATCTTTCGTTACATATGCACCGCCTAAGGCAGCTACGATGGCTAGAGCCGCACTACGCCGTAACCAAGTCACTCTATGTGACCCAGGCTTACGCTCTGGACTTGTCTCAACTTGTGCAGTCATCACCATTATTATTTACTCCCTCATATAATTGTGCAAGCACAACCAATACAAAAAGACCCCAAATAACTGAGGTCTAAAATGCTTATGGTGGAGCTGCCGGTGATTGCAACCGGGTCCATCGGTTTACGTCGTTAGTCTTCTACAAGCATAGGCCATTTAAATATAAGATTCATGACCGGTAAACGGCCAAAAAGTCACAAATCTTTGGTTCAAAGTCTTAGCAAATTTGTCGAACCAAGCAAATCTGAGCAATCAGAAAATATGACACGCTAACAGATGTTATCTGATGTCACATCAAGCGTGGCTTTAGTTAAACTAAAGCTGGTGCAAACGTACGAAATGCAACAGCTTCCTTAGCATTTGCTAAGAATTCTTTTACAAAAGCGACACGTTCACGAATAGTTGGTTTTACAATTATTCAGGTTGTCTATACGCTGACAAGCGGCTTGCAAACTAACTTGTAAAAGTCCAATGTCGAGCTTAACATTCAGCCCCATAACTGAGTATTATAGCACTTTATACTGCTAATGTCTAGTGAGAAACGGCTGGAGTTGCTTCGTCCAGATGTTGGCGCAAAATGTGCTGTGAAGGCCGGTATACAAATAGGAATAGTAAGCCACCGACGATGATTGTAGCGCCACCGGCCAGCACTGGCGTACTAATACCTAGCACCGCCAAGTAGCCACTCAATGCGGCTGGCACAGTTTGAGCCAAGGCTTGGACAGAACTGTTAATTCCCAAGACCTCCCCCTGAATCTCTGGACCCACCGAACTACTGACTAGCGCCAAGCTATTGGCCATAGTCTGGCCAATGAATATGGCAAATACTGGTACCACAAACAACAGCTGAGTAGTGTCGCCAGCCCACAAAAATCCAAACAGTGACAGACCAGCCCCAATTAGGCTGTAGCGCAAAACATTGTAGGGTCGCACCTTTTTGGCAACCATGGGCGTAATAATCGCCTGTGTTAGCGCAATCCAGATGCCCACGTAGGCAAAAAAGTCGCCAATGTTACTTTGGCTAAAGTGCAGTTTTTGGATCAGTAATACCTGAAAGAACGTCTGAAAGAACGCAAACCCGCCCCAAAACAGGAATACAGAAGGGAATATAACGCGCAGACCAGGGTAGCTAGCCGCCTTGACGATGTTTTGGACTGACTGCCCTATCTTGATCTTGACGTGCTTCATGTGTTTGTGGGTCTCTGGCAACAGGGTCAAGATTAAGCCTAAGTTAATAGTGCTAAGCGCGGCGGTGAACCAAAACGGCGTGGCTGGGTTGAACCAATGCGGCGTGTGGAACAGGCCAAACAAACTAACACCCGGACTACCTAATTTGGCGCCAATGTAAGGACCAAGCACAAAGCCCAACCCAAAGGCAGCACCGATTAGCGCAAAGCGTTTGGCGCGGTCTTTGACCGGCGTAATGTCGGCTATTACAGCCTGCGCCACACTGAGGTTACCACCAGTGATACCGTCCAACGCTCGGCTAAAAAATAGCAGTGGTAGATTGTGCGTCAGAATACCAATGGCGAAAAGCACATAACCCACTGCTGTACCAAAAATACTAAAGCCCAGTACCGGTTTACGGCCAAAACGGTCAGATAATTGACCAAGTATCGGTGTCGATAAAAACTGCATGAACGGATAAATAGCCACCAGCCAGCCTAGTAGAATCAGGCCCCCTTTGAATGTCCAGCCAGCAGGCAACAAATAGTAGGCCGAATGGGGATTGGCCAGCAGCTGCGGGATAATGGGCAGTAATATACCAACGCCTAATACGTCTAAAAATATGGTCAGCAAAACCACTGGTAGGGCTTTGCCGGCTAGTTTACTTTTGAATTTTTCCATTTGTCTCCCCTGTTATTTATCGGCTATGCAACCACCGCCGCGTGATTTGCTGCAAGCGTGATCATGCATAATTTTTAGTGTTTCTAACAGCTTTTCGCGCTGCTTTTCATCCAAGTGATCGAACATGGGGCCATGGTAGCGATTTAAGATCTCCATGGCTTTATCAGTTATGCGTTCGCCCTTGGCTGTAGTGATTGTAATGTGCTCGCGCCGGTTGTTAGGGTTCAGCTGAGTGACTAACAGCCCCTCTTCCTTTAGCAACCCAATTTGGCGGCTAATGCTGGCCTCTGTCTGCCCCAGGCGATCGGCGATTTGGCGCTGACGAATGCTAGGGTTCCACTGCAGGACCATCAATATTTTGAACTGCGAGAACCCTATCCCCAATTGTTCCTGCAAAACTTGATCGGACTGGCGGGCCAGCACAAAAGACAAGTGCTGGAGCATAAAGCCAATGTTGTTTGTAAGTTTCATAGCTATTTAAGGACTTAAATCCATGATACATGGCCGATACTTAACATGTCAAGTATAGCCGGGCAGGGGACATGTGGAAAATTAGTTAAGGCAACTTAATGGCTTGGAGTAGGGTGTGCCAATCATCCAGACTTAGTTGTTGGGCGCGAACTGTAGGATTCAGATTTGCGGTAGTAAGTTCCCTCTCGACCTCTGTTTTACTGATACCCAGCCCCCCTGCCAAAGAGTTGGTCAGGGTTTTGCGCTTGTTACTAAAGCCGGCCTTTACCAAGCGAAAGTAAGCTTTGGCATCCACATCATCAAACAAAGGCTTGGATCGCCTAGTCAGTATCAATATCTGGGAATCGACTTTTGGTGGTGGTTCAAACAGATTAGCTGGTACTACGCTGCCCAGACTGGTCTGCCAATAATACTGGGCCGTAACGGCCAAGATAGACATCTGCCCTGGGCTAGCACAGACTCGCTGGGCGACTTCTTTTTGTACCAGGATGGCTGCGGCCACTGGTGGATTGGCCGATTCAGAAATCTGACGCAGCAATTTGCCAGTTAGGTAGTACGGTATGTTAGCCACTAACTTGTAACTGGTCGGTAGGTTGGTTAGATCAAAGTCCAAAATACTCTGGTGGTGCAGCTCAATTCGCTGGCTAGCGAACTGGCCAATAAACTTGCCCGGCAGAGTCCTGGCCAGGTGATCGTCCAGCTCTACGGCTACAACCTTGGCCCCAGCATCTAGCAATACTTGGGTCAAACTGCCCTGCCCTGGCCCAACCTCTAGCACCACATCACCAACCTGCACATCTGCCGCGGTGACCATGGCCTGCAGGCTAGCTGGATCATTCAGCCAGTGCTGCCCCAGTGATTTCTTTGGCTCTTGCATACCTGAATTGTACCAATAAAACACCTGTTTGCTAGAATGTAGGAATGAACAAATGTGAATACTGTCAGCTACTTAAGTCCGTGGATGATTCTCGACTGATTTATGAAGGCAAATACTGGCAAGTAGCGTTGTCGACAGATCAACAATACCTAGGCAAATCTTTTGTAACACTAAACCGCCATGCCGAATCACTACATCAACTCGATCAAGATGAAATTCTCGAGTTTCTAGATATAGTTAAAAAGTTTGAAAATTCTGTTAACTCAGCCTTTGAGCCGACCCACTTTAATTGGAGCTGCCTAATGAACTACTCGGCCGGCACACATACACCCTTTCATGTTCATTGGCACGCCATTCCTCGCTACAAAGATTCTCGTAAGGTCGCAGGTCAAGAGTTTAAAGACTCCAGATGGCCAAAATCTGCTCGCACCATGGAACCCAACGCACCAGCTACAGCAGCCCTCTCTACCATCACCAACAAAATTAAAACAAGTTTTTAAGCTGCAGGAAGAGCAGCCCGAGCAACGAATTTACTTCGTGCCCGGCGCGATGAGAAACCCGCTTGCGGGTGTCTCATTATTACCAGTAGTGGTGGCTTAGCCAGTAATTGTAGGACCCACTCCAGCCACCATATCTAGATGCGTAACCCGTGAACCGCTTGGCCTGACAGACTGGATCACCTTGCCATGCCGGGCAAGCGGCTTTGATAAAGTAGTTGTCTCCACTGGGGCAGTTTTGGCCTAGACCAATACAACCATTTGCGCTAGTAC
The DNA here is from genome assembly GCA_038213615.1 of Saccharimonadales bacterium (SeqCode). Classification (GTDB taxonomy): domain Bacteria; phylum Patescibacteriota; class Saccharimonadia; order Saccharimonadales; family OMJO01; genus JBBQSV01. The sequence goes on from JBBQSV010000004.1 coordinate 36,149, forward strand.
GAGCCGCATCCCAGCCCGACTCGTGCGAGAATATAAAGTCAGCATACTTGGCATCGGCCCCTGATATACCAGCTGCCCGAAGTACCGACAATTTATCCGATGGGATGTTGACGTAGCCACCGCTAGCCACAATACGTTTGACTGGCTCTTGGATAACAACTGATTGTAGTACTTTGCGACTAACTTCTTTGCCGTTTACCACCTTGACCTGGTAGGTCACCAATCGCTTGCCGGGCTGCCCAGCTTGGCGAACTACCGTGACACCAAACGACAAGTTGGGGTCGTCGATGATCTGCATGGGCGGCTGGAATGTCTCTTTGCGAGTAGCGATGGTAGTACCGGACCTGATGATCAGAATTTGCTTGGCCTTAGTTAGCAAGATGCTGGCTTTGGGTTTTAGGGTGTCTTTGGTGGCCAGTTTGATGTTTCTTTCGACCAGCAGATCACCAACTGTTTTAGCGTGGCTACGCAACACAACATTGACACCATACAAACTGACCTTTACCGCAGTGGCCGGATCTATGACGATTTTCTCGCTGGCAAAGCCGTCTTGGGCAAAGTTTTCTATAGGTACCACGTCTACATTGTCTTCTGGGTAGATGGTTATCCCGGCCTGAGTGACCACGTTTCGGGCCGACGGTGCCGCGCTGTTAGCAAAGTAACGGTTACGGCCATTGTAGATGATGACTGACCTAGCTCTGTAAACGTTGACCCTAAAGTTGTCCTGCACAATCGGGGTATCGGGGTCTGGTTCTACCACGTCGCCTTTGCCCAAGGTTATGTTTTGGCGAGTCAACATGTCGGACACAGTAGTAGCCCGAGTGGGTACAACTTGCTGCTTGCCGTTGATGCTTAGCAGGACAATCCGTGAATCGCTGGGTTTGATGGTGGTGCCGTTGGTCAAAATAAAAAGCGCCAACGTGGCAAAGAATAAAACTACAAAAGTCACCACCGGAATGATGAACGGATGCTTGCGTAATTTGCGGGCGCGTTTGGCTAACTTATCTTTCATAAAATTGATTCGTTGGCGTGGTTGGGATTTGGCCAATTACATCCGTCATCCCGCTCAAGCTACTGATGCCAGTCTAGCAGATTAGGCTACCACCTGCCAGGTTGCTACAACTTACTTATAGCTTCTCTAGGGGCGCAAAGGCCACGTTGATTTTTTTGCTACCTTTGCCCTTGAAGTAAATGGTGGCTGTGTCACCGTCTAATTCCAAAATAGTGCCAATCCCAAACACTTGGTGTTTTACACCATCGCCTTCGTTTAGTTCTGGTACGTAACGCGGTTCGTCACTGGGGGCGCTATTCTGCACAAAAGATTCATAGGTGGCGGCTTGCTGGTCCTCTACATTGTTGAGCAGTTCGCTGTCTACGTCGGATAAGAATCGACTGGGTGGATTGTGTTGCACGCCTCCATACAACATACGGCTGCTGGCGTAGCACATGTACAATTCCTCGCGTGCGCGGGTCATACCCACGTAGCACAGCCGCCGCTCCTCTTCCATTTCGGCTTGATCATACAGGGCCCGGGAATGCGGAAAGATGGTTTCTTCCATGCCAGTCATGAACACCACCGGAAACTCCAGGCCCTTGGCAGCGTGCAGAGTCATCAGAGTTACAGCGTTGCCGCCAAATTTGGCGGCCTCGACATCGCTGATCAGGGCCATCTCTTCTAAAAAGCCCTCTAGCCCCAAGTCTTGGTACTCTTGGGTGACGCTCATCAGTTCACGCACGTTTTCTTGCCGAGCATCGCCCTGGGGAGTGTGGTCATCCAGGTAGGCATAGTAATCAATCCGCCGCAGCAAGCTGTCTAGCAGGCCAGACAATACCACGTCATCTTTTAGCCTGGCCAAGCTAGCGATGATGTCTCCAAGTTCGCTTAGCCCCTGTTTGGCCTTGGCCGTCAACGTATCGCAATCACGCACCGTTTGCAGTGCCGACATCAGATCTAGCTGATTGGCTAGCCGCCACTGGGTAAAGTTGTCAAGAGATTTAGCCCCAATCCCCCGCCCCGGCACATTAACGATGCGTTCAAAGCTGACTTGGTCGTTGGGCTGGTAGATCAAGCGAAAATAAGCCATGACGTCCTTAATTTCTTTGCGGTCGTAAAATCGCACACCGCCCACAATCCGGTAAGGCAAGCCGTAGCGGATGAACATTTCCTCTACCGCCCGACTTTGGGCGTTGGTACGGTACAGCACCGCAAAGTCTTGGTAACGCCGCACGCCCAGATCTACGCCGTTACGCACCCGGCGGATGATGGCCTCGGCCTCGGCCCGTTCGTTGTTTACTTGCAACACGCCAACCGGTAAACCATCGCCTTTGTCGGTCCACAACTGCTTAGCGGACCGCTGTTGGTTTTTTGTAATCACGGCGTGGGCAGCGTCCAAAATATGCTTGGTACTGCGATAGTTTTGCTCTAGCTTGATGATGGCAGCCTTGGGGTAATCGCGCTCAAAGTTTAGAATGTTACGGAAATCAGCTCCGCGCCAGCTATAAATGCTTTGCCAGTCGTCCCCCACTACCGCCACGTTGTGTTTGTCATTAGTTAGCAACTTGACCAGCTTGTACTGGGCGGCGTTGGTGTCTTGGTACTCATCTATCATGATGTATTTGAACTGAGCCTGCCACTTGGTGCGCAGCTGCGGATGTTTGTCTAGCATGCCGACGGTTTTGGTAATTAAATCGTCAAAGTCCAGGGCCGAGTTATTTTTTAGGATCTTTTCGTACAACGGGTACACCTGCACCGCCGCTTTGTGCAAGGGGCCACTACCCATGTTTTGATACTCAGCGCTAGACAGCATTTCGTTCTTGGCGCTGCTGATTAGACTAGCCAAGCTACGCGGTGGGTTGCTTTTGTCATCCAGCCCCAGTTGCTTGCTGGCTTGCTTGACAGCCGCTAGGCGATCGGACTCGTCAAAGATTACAAAGTTTTTGGGCAGGCCGGCGTAGTCACCGTCTTGGCGCAGTAACCGTACGCAGATACTGTGAAACGTACCGGTAAATGGTAAAAAACTACGGCTATCGGCATTCTGGTCCATCAGTTTGGCTACTCGTTCACGCATTTCTTTGGCGGCTTTGTTGGTGAACGTTACGGCCAGGATATTGTGGGCAGTGGCCTTTTGGTTGGCTATCAAATAAGCAATGCGATGCGTCAGAGTTTTGGTCTTGCCACTACCGGCACCAGCCAATATCAAAAGCGGGCCTTCGGTTGTTTCTACGGCCCGTTTTTGTTCCGGATTCAGTCCCTCAAAGAGTTCATTCACTTATCTATTTTAGCAGTATCCAACTAAAACGACTGCGTCACTTAAAGCTGTAAAGTCTCTAGGACTTTCTGGGCTGCTTTAACTTCAGCAGACTCGAACCAAGCTTGCGCTTCTGCTTTTGAAGCAACAGACTTTTTGCTAAATAACACATCTAGGACTCCGAATATCTCATGATTTTTGTAGTTAGGGTTGTCATAAACACCTAGCCCTATACAGATAGTTGAACTATTAGATTTTATGTTTGTGCCATCATTTGGCCCAGCAACATCCATACCAAGACCATACTTTATTGCACCAATTGACTTGCCGTTTCTTACCTCTCTAATGTCATTATAGAATTCAGTAATCCGTTGGTAGGCAGCCCCCTTTACTGATATAACGTTTGCAGTAAAAGCAGGTGTGCACGCACCGCCAATGCCGGTTATATAGGGCCTAAAATATATAGTCAGTCCTGGGAAGGCTTTACTGGCAAGAGTTATATCAGTACGATTAATGCCATCAGAGCCCGTTTGGGTAGTAGTCTTCTTGGTCCATGTACCATCGTATGTTATACAAGCCTTCTCGCGACTGTCGCAGTACTTGGTTAGACTTGGAACCGTGGTTGTTTTGGATTTAGCAATTGTTTTTACATTTGATGAAGCTGGTGGAGCATAAACCCCAGAATTAGTCGTAGTTTTGGCGTGGTTGTGCCAGACGTACCAGCCGACGAAGCCAACTAGACCTACGATTACTAATATTAAAATACCCTCTATAGCACCGAAGCCACGCTCGTCGCTAAACTTCATCATTACTTGACTCCCTTTAGGCTCTTTAAGGCTGCAATGAGACCTAATACTAGTTTTGAGTCGGTGCTTTTCCTGGCATCATATTGGGCATTAACTCCCTTGAACTTAGACCCAGAGAAATTGACTGCGAAGTGTATATATTTGTGGTAAGCGTTGGCTTCATCGGCTTGCTTCTGAGTAACTTCTCCGCACACTGCGTCCTTCGACTGGGCTTTAACTTCGGTTGCATGATCACGATACTCTAACACCATGCCATCCTTTTTAACAACGTTATAGTGAGTCCCATTCTCATCCACAAAATCATTTGTCATAACCTGTTTACCGGTTATCCCTATCCCTGTCCGATAGCTCTCTACGCCTTTTGCACTCCAGCCCACAGTACCAGCACGAGCCTCACTTAATGACGCCTGCTCACCCTCAAGCGGTGGTAACCCACACCCATCTGCATAGAAAGAATAGGCATCTGTCACAAAGTTTATGTCTATCTTATCCTGTTCAGAGAAAGTTAATTGCTTATACGTGCCACGTACAAACGTAGCTGATTTGCCATCAGACAAAGCGGGATCTCCCCATTCTTTGGGATAACTAAGGGTAACGCCAAGCCCTGGGACTTCATACTTTGTTGTAGTCTCGACTGGTTTAGTCGGAACTGAAGTAGTCACCGGTGTAGTTACTGAATTAGTCGTTGTGGTTTTGGCATGGTTGTGCCAGACATACCAGCCCACGAAGCCAACTAGGCCTACGATTACTACAATTAGAAGTCCTTCTATGGCGCTAAAGCCTTTTTTATTGAGTTTGTTCATGACGGGATGTTTTTTTTACTTAGATTTAACTCAGATTATAAACCATAAGCGTTAGTTTTTTATCAAATCTATGGGCAACTTGATGTTGCTAGGGATAATTTTGGTATCAATCAAAAGATCTAGGGCCACTATCGCCACCACAATTACTAACAACAGGATCAGTAGGGCACGGCGATTGCTACGCCGACGAGTAACCTGGCCAATGGGCAAAAAATATGTTTTTTCATCAATCATTTTTTGCGTGGCGTCCTGGCGGGCTTTTTCGGCTTGGTCTTGTTCTACTTGCTGTGGTGATTGAGAATCTGGTTTGGCGGTTTTGGCAGATTGCTCTGTAGAAGTTTCTGTGGGTGCAGCTGGCTCGGGTTCATCTGGTACCGCCGCCTGTTGGGCAGACTGGCTGGGCACTGGTTTAGAGGGGACATTGGTGGCCGGTGGGTTAGCACTAGGAGGCTGGATAGTTTTGGCCCGTGAAGTAACGGCCTTTAGACGATCATCCACTGGTGGCGGGCCAGTTGGCTGCATCATGGGGTCAGTAGCCATGGGTCCATGCCCCACAATCACCGGCCTGGACGTTGGCGA
>JBBQSV010000005.1:0-37764 GCA_038213615.1 Saccharimonadales bacterium (SeqCode)
CCAAAACCTGAATCTGCTGCTTTTCGACAATCAGATTAGTATCGTCATATCCGACTTCTTTGTCGTACAGACCGTAGTTGCTGTCGTGTTTCAACAAATGCGCTAGAGTTTTGGTATCGGTCAGATCATTGATAGCCACGATGTCGATGTCAGCCCTATCAAAGGCAATTTTAAAAGCGTTGCGGCCGATGCGTCCAAATCCGTTTATAGCTACTCTGGTCTTCATACAATCTCACCCCCTAAAGCTTTTACGCTAATTGTATACGCTTACGCTTGTTTGCTCAAGAGCACAGTGTCATAGTGACAATAACTATTGGTAATCAAGCTCTACGCTGTCTACCTGAACAGCGTATATAAGACTAGGGTCGTCCGGTTTAGCGACATACAGGAGGTCACTAGCTTCATTCATCGACAATATAGCCATTGGCTCGTCGGGTAATGGCTGGTCTCGACGAGTTGGATATTTTGCTACTATTGCCCCTATATCAGTAACATCATATTTTTGGCAATAACGAGCTACAAACCTAAACGACCTCCCTGCAGCTGCCGCGATCTGTTGATCAATATCTCCCGGCGTAACACTACGCAGCTCTAACGAAGCGATATGAGCCAGCTGGCTTCGCCTTGTCCCAGCGAAACTTAATATCTCCCTCAGAGCCCTGTCATCTCCTGGTGCCTCAACGCATCTTTCACGCTCTCGGGCTTCGGCGTCAACTACCACAGTGTTAAGCCTGCCTGTAAGCTTTGCCACAAGCTTCGATAACTTTCCAGGCCTCGGCGGCGTTCTTCCAGCCATGCACTTTGGTGGTGCCTGGTTTACCCAAGTCCTTGTAGTGATTAAAGTGATGCTCAACCTGCTTCTTAAATGCTTCGGGCAAGTCATCCAAGCTTTTGACACTATTGCCTGTATTACGATCATCTTCGGGCACGCAAATAACTTTGTGATCTACCTCGCCATCATCCTCAAAATCTAACAAACCGATAACTTTTGCCTTTACTACTACGCCTACGGGCAAGGAGGGTTCACAAACGATTAATGTATCCAGTTCATCACCATCTTCATCTAGGGTCTGAGGTATAAACCCGTAGTTGACTGGTTTAGCGAAAATCGCTGGTTCAATACGGTCCACAGCAAAATACTTGCCGTCTCGACGATACTCTACCTTGGCGTAGGAACCCTTGGGGATCTCTACGACAGCATTGATGTATTCACCAGCTTTGCCAAAATCCAAAATTGCGTTAAAGTCCATTTTTCTCCTCTTGTTTGAAGCTTATTTTCAAGTTTATTGTACACTAGAAGTTAACGAATCATGAAGATAATTGGACACCGAGGAGCGGCCGGCCTAGCGCTGGAGAATACCCTAGAAAGCTTTACGCTAGCCGAGAAGCTTGGCGTTGACGCCATAGAACTAGATGTTCGCCTGAGTAAAGATAAAAAATTGGTGGTGTTTCATGATAAGCGCACTTGGCGTCTGAGTAAACAAAATCTTCGCATACGGGACACTAACTATGCCGATTTAAGGAGGTTAACTCTTAGAGACGGGCACTCTCACATTCCACTTTTAGAAGAAGTACTTATGGATACAAAGAGCATACCGCTATACATAGAGCTTAAAGTGAGGGGATCAATAAAACTTTTGATAGAGTTGCTGGCAAAGCATAGCGAACGTGAAGTGACCATACTTACTTCCCGCGTAGAAGATTTACGTGAAGCCCACCAGAAACTCAAAAGGCCAACTATATTCTTATCAGGGCTACTGCGTCCATTTAAAGCCTTGCGATTATCCGGACAAAGTCAGTTTAATGGTGTTGGCCTTGGCCTGTGGCAAATCAATCCCTTGTCATACTGGGTAGTCAGATGGTCTGGCTTCCAACCCTATATCTGGACAATAGATAGAACGTGGTTGCTTTGGTTAGCTGCCAGGGTTTTCCCAAATGCCTACATCGCTACCAATAGGCCTGATAGGCTTATAAAGATTCGTGATAAATTATATATGCGATGAAGGTAACTTTTGATCACAGCCAGCCTGGGGCGGAGCATATTAGAATATTCTGGTTCAAACCAGAAAAGCCAATGCGCTACACAGCTGGCCAGTTTACCGAATTTCAATTGCCACACCAGCACGAAGATGATCGAGGCCACAAACGCTGGTTTACGCTTAGCTCGTCGCCCACCGAGCCAATGCTGGCAATTACTACCAAGTTTGCCGACCCCAGCAGCAGCTTCAAATCTGCCCTATCAAAACTAAAACCGGGCGACCAATTAGACTTTGCCGAGGCCATGGGTGATTTTGTGCTGCCCAAGGACCCGTCTATACCAATACTATTTGTGGCTGGTGGTATTGGCGTGACGCCCATGCGCAGCATGGCCAAGTACTTGCTAGACACCCAGCAAAAACGTAGCGTCAAACTACTCTACACTGCTAGCCAAGAATCTGAATTAGCGTTCCTGCCGTTGTTCAAACAAGCGGGTGTAGAGTTAGTGGTAAATATTGGCAAACTAAACGCCCAACAAATTGTGGCCGAGGCCAAAGACCCAAACACCATTATTTACTTATCTGGGCCGGAACCGATGGTCGAAGAGCTAGTGGCTGATACTGCCAAGCAGTGGCCCAAAGATCAAATCCGGACAGACTTTTTCCCAGGTTATTCGGCTATTTAGGTCTCGCGCAAAACGTGCGACAGCTTGTCTATGGTGTCGACTAATTTTTGTAGATCTTCAGATCCGATAGTGTTTTTAATAGCCTGCTCTAGCTTGGCCAACTGTTTGTTAATGGCTTGCAGTTGATCCTGACCACGACTGGTGATTATTAAATGTCGGCTGCGTTTATCGTGGTCCTGAGTACGTTGCCGGACGTAGTGACCTTTTAGCAACTGTTTGGTCAAAATAGCCACCTGGGCTAGTGACATCTCGGTAGCCGCAGCCAGAGCTGACGAACTCAGACCTTCATCGTTGGCGACTTTTAAGCACTTCAAAATCAACCAACCAGACACATTCAGACCGCTAGAACGTAGTTCGGCGGATAAACGGCTATGAGCAGTGCGGCCAAACTTCTCTACTGCCAACACAGCCTGAAATAATTGGTCTTTACTACTAGATTGTTTAGCCATTACTGTCTGAGTGGGCTTTTTGGTGATCTTCTAGGTATTTGCGAATAATCATGGCGGCTGTGGCGCCCTCGCCGACTGCGCTAGCAATCTGCATAGTTGCCCCGCTACGCACGTCACCAGCTGCAAAGATGCCTGGGACATTGGTTGCCAGCTGATCGTTTGTTTTGACCATGCCGACTTCGTCTAGTTCTACCTTGCTGTCGGCCAAAAACTGAGTATTGGGTAGCAGTCCGATAAACACAAACACGCCGTCCGTAGCATAATCGACTTTTTTGTTTGCGGTTTTATCGGTAGCCTCAACTTTGACAACCATATTGCCTTCGCCAACAATCTGGTCAGTGGTAGTGTTCAGATGAACGGTAATTTTGTCGGCGTGCTTGGCTAGTTCTTGTTGCAGTATATCCGAGGCCCGCATCTTGTCACCCCGCACCAGCAAATCAATATGGCTAGCAAACTTGGTCAAAAATATAGACTCCTGCACGGCCGAGTTGCCCCCGCCAACTACCACTAGTTTTTTGTCACGATAAAAAGCTCCGTCGCAGGTAGCGCAGTAGTGCACGCCGCGGGCGTAAAATTCTTTCTCGCCCGGAATACCCAATTTTTTATAATCGCTACCGGTGGCAATCAGTATAGCCTTGGCCAGAACATCTCCGTCGGTGGTGGCTAGACGTTTGTATTGGCCCTCATCGCAGATCTTGGTTACTTCACCCAAACGAATATCTGCACCAAAGCGCTCGGCCTGTTTACGCAGTTCCTCGGCCAAATCTAGGCCGGCTATACCTTTGGCAAAACCCGGATAGTTGTCTACCCAGTCAGTGACGGCAGCTAGCCCGCCAACTACACCTTTTTCTACTAAAACCGTATCGATGTCTTCGCGGGTAGTATAAATGGCGGCGCTCAGAGCCGCTGGACCTGCACCTACAATAACAACGTCATGTGTTTCAACCTCAGCCATATAGTCTCCAGTATACTTTATGTTTGATGATTTAGGTCGTGCCTTTAGGTGAGTATAGTGCAAGGCAGCTGCGAGGAACGCAAAGGAGCCGTAATTAAAGTTATGGTGAGTGCGTACCGGAGCGATAACGAAGCACTAAAGCAGGACTAAGCTATTGCTGGCGCCAATTGACTAAGATTGTAGCCAACCACTACTTCTTGGGAATCATCCTGTTTGGTTATCACTGTCACGGGTACCGTCAAAGCCCCGCTAATAGCCAAAGCCTCGGCCTGGCGTTCTGGGTGGTCGTCCAGATTGACTACATCGTAGCTCATGCTCTTGGTGTCTAGCCACCGTTTTACCATCCCACAGTAAGCGCAAGTGTTGGTAGTGAAAATAGTTATGTTTTTGACCATGGCTCCCCCTGGTTAGTGTTGATTTTTATATCGCTGATAACAATTATATAGTGCTTGTGCTTATTGTAAAGACACTATATGTTGTGTTTTTTCCCGTAGTGAGCCTCTGAGATTATTCACATTCAATAAATATCTGCCTTGCTAAAGCAATGCTACTCAGAGATCTACTACGGGATTTTTAGCTATTATTTTACTGAATAGCCAGTAATTTGACCGTAAATACTAGGTCTGAGTTAGCTGGTATTTGCGGTGACGATTGGTCCCTGTAGGCAAGGGCAGCAGGTATCACCAGACGGCGGGTACCACCTACCTTCATGCCAATCAACCCTTGGTCCCAGCCAGGTATAACACCACCGACGCCAACTTTGAAACGCAAGACTGAGGTCATGGTGTAATCAGCATCGAATTTCTTCCCACTCTGGGCTAGACTGCCTACGTACTTCACGCTTAGACAGTCACCAGCTTTTGTTTGTGCGCCTGTGCCAGGGGTTAAGTCAGTAACAACCAGTTTGCTAACCTTGCCCTTTACAGTAAACACCGCTGGCTCGGCCTCACTGGTGCCGGCGGCCTGGCCAAGTGCACAATCAGTTGCTGCTGTTTTGGTTGCTGCGCTGTTAGTTTGCCTATTACTAGAGTGTATTTGCCAGACAACCGCAACCGTTAGGGCCATAGAGGTACCTAAAAATAGCAGTGCGCCAACTAGTGCAAAAATTCGATGTGATGTTTTAGCCATAAATACTCCCGTTTCTATCTAAACGATAGTACATAATACTGTCTTAGGCAAATATTTCTATCGGCTGATCCGGCCAGTTTCCGTCAATCCTACTTAGTAAAGTCTGCTTTAGCTTTTCTGACTTAAACGGCTTGGTAGCCAAGACGTCGAGCGGTAACCACATACTTTGATAAAGGTTTTTGCCCATGCCGTTGATAGAGTGCTCCTCCGAGTCAGGGCTAAGTTTTGGTTCACCCGCTTGATACGTGCACAGGTAGATCATCTGATCTCCAAACGGATCACCAGCGTGTTCGACTACTACTAGTTTAGGGTCGGTAAAAGTAACGCCTGTTTCTTCACGGAATTCACGGGCTAGAGCCTGCAGCGGTTCTTCACCTATTTCTATCGCCCCGCCCGGCAAAGTGTCATACTCCTGGCCGAACTTGTTCCTGTGCATCACTAGGAGTTGCTTGTCTTTGATAATGATAGCTCTAACTGCTCTACGCATACCCTACCCCGCTATTTCGTAAGCTTTAAGTTGTTTCTTGGTGGACTCTGTATCGCCCCGCTGCAATTTGAGCAGCTGGTCGTAAATACCGCCGCTCTTGGAAAGCTGATCTGGCGTGCCGACTTCGTCAATAGTGCCACCTTTGATGGTAACAATCTGGTCAACTTGCTGGATGGTACTCAATCGGTGAGCAATGATTATGGTGGTCCGGCCCTTCATCAGGTGTTTTAGGGCTTGTTGCACCATGGCTTCACTGCGACTGTCTAGGCTACTGGTGGCCTCGTCTAGTATCAAAATTGGGGCGTCTTTTAGTAGGGCCCGAGCGATAGCTATGCGCTGCTTTTGGCCGCCACTGAGTTTTAGCCCACGTTCACCAATCTCGGTTTGATAACCCTTTTCTAATTTGTGAACGAACTCGTGGGCATTGGCGGCCTTGGCAGCAGCTTGAACCTGCTGATCTGTAGCATCGGGCTTGGCGTAAGCAATATTTTCTTGGATAGTGCCAGAAAACAAAGCCGGATCCTGGAACACCACGCCAATGCTCCCACGCAGGCTAGCTTGGGTCACTTGGGTGATATTCTGGCCATCAATATTTATTTGGCCTTCTTGGGCCTCGTAGAGTCGCATCAGTAGATTAGTCAGAGTGGTCTTGCCCTCGCCACTTTCACCAACTAGAGCTATTTTGGTGTCGGGTTGTATCTGCAGATTAATATCTTTGAGTACCGGCGTTTGGTCATATGAAAATGACACATTGCTCAGTTCAATCAGGCCCTTGGTAACTTTTAGTTTTTTGGCACTTGGTTCGTCGGTGATTTCTGGTTGCACGTTCATAATTTCAAAGTAATCTTTGCTGTCGGCAATAGCCCGCTGGGTGTTCTCTACCAAAAAGCTGATGGTGAATATAGGAATGCGGATCTGCATGGCATACAAGATCAAGGCTACTACCTGGCCAGGCGTCAGACTGCCATGAACTCCCTGCACAAAAATGAATATGTAGACAAAGAAAAATATGATGTTCAGAACGATCCGGCGCTCTACATCACGTTTGTGCCAAAAATTGGATTGGGGCCGGTTAATTTCTACGGCTTTGTTGGTGTGGCGATTAAAGAATCTGAGCTCGCGGCTTTCTTGTAAAAAGCTTTTGACTACCTTGATTTGACCGATAGATTCGGCAAACCGACCAGCCGCGATGTCGTAGTTTAGATTCTTTTCTTGCTGATATTCCTGCCACTTGGAACTACTGCGAAACGTCATCCAAATATAGATTGGGTACAGCGATAATAGCAACAGCCCAACCGGCCAGCTGTAAAAGAAAACTATTACTAACGAAAAGACCGTACCAAAAATAAACTGCAAAAAGTTGTTGCTCATCATTTGCATGAAGTTGGCAATTTGTAGCACCGATCGGTTGAGCCGGTTTATCAACTTGCCGGAAAGTTCGGTATCAAAATACCGCTGTGGCAAAGTAAGCAAATGCTCATAATAGCCAGCGGCCAAGAGCTTGTTTAGTTTGGCCGACATTTGGTCTCCCAAATAGCCGCCAATGTTGCTAAAAATGTTAGAAAACAGATCCAGCACAAATATAGCCACCGCCACCATCACAACATACTTAACACTGGCGCCGGTGCCTTTGCGCATTTCGTCTATGGCCCAGCCCGACAATAATGGCTGCAACAGAGTAGACAAGCTCAGCAGAATCGTAAAGACACTGATGACCAAATAATATTTCCACAACTGTTTGGTGGAGGTTAGGATTCGCCAAATACTTTTCACTTACACCATCTTACTACAGGGATGATTGGCTTGGCTAGCGCACTAACAAATCATTAAATTTAATGAGCTGTATGGTGCGGACAGATACAATGAACTTTTAAGGGGTTAGCCTTTTTGGGGTTCTGTCCACGGATGGTCCGGGTCCGAGTGCACCGTGAAGCAGGAGCTGACGCCATCTTCCTAGGGGGTGGAAGCCCTTGAATGACAACGCCGCCCGGCTCCTTGGTACACCCGGACCGCGGTTATGCGACTACCGATCGTTCGTTAGTCCGAAGTGAGCGATTTGCTATCATCCGCTTCGTCTAATGAACGAACAACCGGCAGTCGCGTGGGCTGGATCAGTTGCGCTGGTAAAAGCGCAAAGCAAGGGGCCCTTGGCCTTGCCGGCGGTATTGATTCGCCCGTGCCCTGATCCGGATGGACGTGATGAAGTAGCCTTACCTTATGCATGAGCAGCGGCAGGCAGCCGAGGCTCAGTTGGTATCAGACCACCTCGGTTGGCAATGGCCAAAACTACTTCATCACGTTATGGAAAGGTTTACAGCTTGCTAGCTGGACTCGATCACTAAGTGAGAGTCTACCTTCCGCGATGTATTCATTGTATCTGTCAATGTGCGATTGCGAGCAATGCTCAGCAAAGCGGATCACATCATACACCAAAGATTTACTAGGGTCAACTAGGCACGTACGGCTTTTAGCTGGTCTGTAGCTTTCTGGGCCAAGTCGTCCAGTAGCTTACTTACCTCATCTGTTGTCAGGGTTCGTTGGTATGATGCCAATGAAACCCTAAATGTCACGTGTTTGTAACCACGTTCATCGTCCTTTTGATAAATGCCCAAAAGAGTGGTTGTTAGCTGAGTATTGGCTGGCCTAGATTCCGTTAAACTATCGACAACTAACTGGTTCAACTCTGCAAATGACACCTTGGCATGTACTTTTAGGGTGATGTCTTGATCGATCTTGGGAAAACGTGGGATGGGCTGATAGGTTGCGGAGTTTGACTGTTGCATGATGCGCTCCATGTCTAGCTCAAACCCTGCCACGTAGGCTGGTAACTTTAGGTTACGCCGCACCTCTGCCCGAAACTCGCCTAGTTCGCCCAACAGTAGGCCATCTGCTGTCTTGACGTAGACGGACCGTGTTTTTTCGAATGGCGCGATAGCAGCTTTGCCGATTTCTGGTCTTGGGGCGTGATGAGCAGAAGCTGCGGGCTCCAACACATACTCGACTCCCAAGTTAATTAGCAGCTCTCGCATATAACGCTGGGCCTGGTAATACGGTGCCCCGGCGTAATCTTTGGCTGACTTTTCATCGGCTGCAAAAACCAAGGCTATTCGCTGATCTTCGATAGGTAAGTTTGTTTTTTCATCCACATAGTCTGTGCAGTGCACCGGGTTGATTTCGAATATGGCAAACTGACCATAGCCGGCTTTGATGTTGGGATGAACTTTGTCTAGCAAACTAGGCAGTAAGCTCAATCGGTAATATTGCAAATCTGGGCTTATGGCGTTAGTGATTTCATAGGCAAACTTGGCATTTTGACCAACCTTTTTTAGTAAGTCGCCGTGCACAAAGCTATAGGTCAGCACTTCGTTAGCGCCAGCTCTGGCCAAAACCTCTCTGGCTTTGGTTTTAGTCGCCAGCAGTGGATCTGTAGGCGCAGGGTTTATCGATCGTTTAGGTAATTGCACTGGTAATTTATCGTAGCCATACAAACGGCCAATCTCTTCTACGATGTCTTCGGGAATTTCTATATCGGTGCGCCAAAATGGGGCAATCACATGCAGGTCTTTTTTGTTGGCAGGTACACTGGCCATTTTGAACTCCACGTTTTCTAACAGTTTGGCCATGTCTTTTAGACTCAGATTGGTGCCTAACCGAGCATTTACAAACTCAGCCGATACGCTAACCCGAGCGGGCTCTGGCAGTTTGGCTTTTAAATCATGAATGGCGTATGCCGCAGATGGACCACTGGGGTCATCGATCATACTGACCACCAGGGCTAGTACTTTGTCATTCTGCCAGGGGCTTTGGCCTTTGGTAAACCTAGTAACCGCATCTGTAAACAAACCATGTTCCATAGCCGTACGGCGGATAGAATACATATCAAAGGTGGCGCATTCCAGCACTATATTTTTGGTGTTTTCGTCTACCTCAGTCTCTTGGCCACCCATCACACCACCTAGGCCAATTAAGTGCTTAGCACTAGCTATGACAATGTCTGCCTTGCGGGGTTCTATTTCTTTACCACCCAATAGTTTAATCTTCTCGCCAGGCTTGGGACTCCGTACCATAATCGTTGCCGTTTTTGATCCATCTAATTTACAAAGTTTGTCGTAGTCGTAGGCATGCATTGGTTGACCGGTTAAGTACATGACGTAATTAGTTACATCTACAATGTTATTTATCGGCTTAATCCCAACGCGCACTAACTTGGCTTGGATAGACAAAGCCGAGGGCATAATATCTACATCGTGGACTACCTGGGCCATAAAACGTGGCACCAAACTAGGTAGTTCGTTCTTGACGGTTAACTCGCCACGATTTTTATAAGGTCCGGTGGTTCTTTCGCCTTGATACCAAGATGGTGAGTCAAATGGTTTGTGTTGAATGCCGGCAACCTCGCGGGCCACTCCTAGTAATCCAAACAGATCTGGACGATGGGTAAACATCTTGTTTTCTATATCGATTATATGATCGTTAAGCCCATACTTTTCGGCAAAGTCATCGCCTGGCTTAATATCTGGCAGGCCCTTATAGCTAGTTAAGGCTTCAACATGGCTGACCAACTTTGTACTACTTTTGGCCACCCATGATTCAGACATAATCTCTAAAATGCCAGAATGGTCTTCGCTAATGGCTAGCTCGCTGGCGCTGGCCAACATGCCGTTGCTGGTTTCGCCACGAATTTGGCGGGCTTCTAACACCAATGGCTCTTTGTCATAACTAGCCGGCACTGTCGAACCTGGTGGCAGCCAGACGGCCATCATGCCCGCCCGTACGTTTGGTGCACCACAAACTACTTGCACTAGGCCATCTTCGCGCTTGACGCCTTTGACCTTGCCACCGTCATCCACAAAACAAACACTCAGTTTGTCGGCATCTGGGTGTTTTGTGCACTTGACCACTTTGACTATCACAATGTCCTGGTACTTTTTGCCTAGGTCGATAACTTCGTCCACGCCACCCAGCTGGGCGCCAATTTGCTTGACTACGTCGTCAACCGAACCTTTAACGTCAGTAAACTCTTTGACCCAGTTCAGACTAACTTTCATTGTGAGCCCCCTGTAAAGACTTTGACAGTGTCAGCCATGTTGCGAATGTATTTATCCGGATTATCAGTGACATCTTTTACCAGGTCACTCGCTGCAACGAACATAAGTGCCTCAACCTCTTCATCCTGAGCGGTGAAGTCCCCAAGTTCATGATCAACAACAACCGTATACCACTGACAAAAGTAATTTCGTGGTCCTACAATCCTTAACTTTGGTCCAATCTCAAACTTAACCCCACTAAGTCCAATTTCTTCTTCGGCCTCTTTATAAATATTGACTTCATAGGTTTCACCTTCTTCAACTGTCCCGGCTACAGCCGGGCCCCACTTACCCGCATCAGCGTCCTTACCAAACTTGCGTTGAGCCATCAGTACCTGGCCACTATTATTTGTGAGCCAAAGCGCTGAAACCCTATAAATATCAATGGGGTAATCCATTTCGTCACGCAACTTGGCTCCAATAATCTGATCCTTATCATCAACTATTTCGCGCTTTTGTGGTTTCATCGGGATTGCCTCATTCTTTGCGCCACTGCAAAGGGCATCAAATAACTGTCTAGGTTGCTTTTTTGACCTTTGTTGGCAATTTTAGACAATAGTATGCCGAATTGCTTTACTTCTTTTTTTTGGGCCCCATTGAGCCTGGCTAATGACTGGGTGTAGTTGATAATTTCCTCGGCTCTGGCAATTGCCTGGTTTGCCATTTCTGGCTGCTTCAAACTTATTGCCGTATCATAACGTGCAACTTCGGCATAAACCGAACCCATTACAGTAAATATATCCGCTCCTTCTAAGGCATTGGTGTGATAACTACTCATACACCACCTCGTCAATGATTGCCTTGATTTGGTCGCGAATTTGTGAAGATTGCACAATCATACTTGGATTTTTTTGGTGGATTTTGATATTTATCATCGATTCGTACATGATAAATTCATTTGTCCCAAACTTTGCCGGGAACAAGTTCACGCCCCATAGGTCTTTTTGCTGAGAACCTCTACCGAGCAATTCTTGTTCACCCTCAAAATGCATTGGCATATCTACAATAAAGATCTTTTTAGCTAGATCAACATCTGCTTTAACAAGGTTGCCATCTATCTTCAGGGCCATTTCTTCTAGTTCTCTGACCGATATTTTGTCTACTTGCTTCATGTTTTAATACCTTCGCTCACTGACCGGTCTATCTCTGTTCTGGCTTCAGCCATCCTATGTGCAATAGATTTAACGCTCCTATCAATAATGACCATAAAATCGGGGTCAAGTTCAATATAGTCTACCTTGGTAGCCAATAGGTAGATCTGCCGAATACTAGCTAGTGCCCTACGCGCCACACTCAGAGACAGCTCCGCATCTGGTGCATAAATTGAAGCGAGGGCTTCTGTAACCGATGAGGTTAAATCCATTGCCTTAAAACGTAATCGAAAGCACATGCCCGCACTTTCTACCTCGGGTAACTCCGTAATGAGTGCATAAACTTTTTCGGAAATTGCGAATGCGTCTGCCTCTAAACTATCGTTAATGTCTGAACTACCTAGCTGTTTCATCGGAATTGCCTCAAAAACTCTAGTTTGCCACTTTCAAAATAACGTACGTCTTCTATGTTGTTCTTCATCATCACTAAACGATCAACTCCGCCACCCCAGGCAAAGCCGGTGTATACGTTTGGATCGATGCCACCCATTTTTAGCACGTTAGGGTGTATCATGCCGCAACCTAGTAGTTCTATCCACCCAGAATAGCTACAAACATTACAGCCTTTCTTCTGGCAGAATGGACAGCTCATGGCAAACTCAAAACTCGGTTCTGTAAACGGAAAATAGAATGGCTGGGTTTTAATGTCCAGCTCTTGCTGATAATAACTACTCAAAAAAGTCTTGAGCGTAGCTAGCAAGTGGCCAACATTCATGCCCTTGTCTACATAAATGCCTTCGTGCTGGTAAAACGTATGCTCGTGCCTGGCATCCAAGTCCTCATTACGATATACACGATCCGGTATTAGAACGGCTATTGGCTGTCCATTGTCCAAGTTCTTTTTGTACTTATGAAGCATGCGATTTTGCATGGTGCTAGTGTGAGCTGGTGCTACCAAGCCGTCAGTGGTCATGAAAGTATCATAGTCATCCCGCGCCGGATGATCTGGGGGGAAGTTCAGACTGTCAAACATATGGTAACCATCATCTATCTGCCTGGATGCCTCAATGTTAAAGCCCATACGGTAAAAAATGTCCGAGATATAGGCTATTTCTGACATCAACGGATGCATGCTTCCTTGAGTACTTGGTAGCAATCGAGGCCACTTGTCGGTCGGCACGTTTACGTCTACCGGTGCGGTAACATCAATTGGCGCTAACTCTTCTGACTTATCGGATTCAGCGGCTACTAACGCTTCTAGCTCGGCCTTTAGGCGGTTGATTTCAGCGCCAAAGCCGGCGCGGTCTGCTGGTGCCAGCGTTGGGATCTCGGCATACAGTGCCCGCAGTTCTGTGGCGCGCAAAATAGCCGATTTGTCGGCCAGGTCTGCCAGCCGCTTTTTTAGCAAAGTTGCGACATCAGCCACTTTCTTGTTTTTATAGCTCATCATTAGTCATTGTAACAGATGTGGCTTGGGTATTGTATTATAAAGAAAGCCAAATAAACGAAAGGCCAATTATGGGCATTTTTAGCAAACTAAAACAGAACCTTCAGCACGGGGGCGTGAAAGTAAAAGTCGATGCTCCGGCTACTATCAGTCTGAAAGACAACTTTGACGTAGCCATAACTATAACCAGCACCGACCCCCAGAAAATTAAAAGCGTAACCGTGTCGTTCGTCAAACATCTAGTAAACACTCAGAACGCCAACGAACCAACAATCCGCACTGTAGTAACTAAGCGTGAGGACACTACTTTTAACATTGCAGCTGGCGAAACCAAGCAAATCAAAATTAATATGTCGCTAGACCCCGCCAAAGACCCCGAACTGAATGATCTAATCAAAGAATTGGACCCATCCGGGATCACCGAAGGCATGGCCAAGATTGCCGGCAATCTGATGAAGGTCACAGAGGCACTGAACAATAAACAATACGACTATTACATTGAAGCCAAAGTAGATGTGGACGGTATTGCCTTCGACCCGGCTGGCCAAGTCAGCGTACAGTTTCTAAGACCCGGGGAACTAGGCGCCAGCGCCAGAATAAATTTGTAGTCTAATGCGGCGGGCGGCTGCCAATGCCGGCAATGTAAGCAGACTGCAAGCGGGCTAGCATGTCTGTGGGGTTGTTTAGCCAATCCCAGGCTTTGCCATCATATCCTCTTTGGGGATCCCAACTGTTCTGGATACGCGTAATCATGTCTTCTGTAACAGCCTTGGTGAATGCTAGCCCGCAATGGTCCTGAAATTTATCTAATTGGTCTGTGTAAAATTCACCCGCAATTTGCGGGATACAGGCCAAGCGGTCTCTTAGAAAAGTATAGTGTTCTTCGTCCAGCACAAATTCTGGCGATAACAACACGGCCAGGAAATCTGGGTATCCTTCTAAAAACAGACACAAATTTGTGTCAATTTGGTCACGCTCACTCAATAAAAGCTGGTGCAATACATCGGCTCCCGCAACTATCACGTCGGTACGGATATGCGGGCTGTCTGGCAAGATATGTGGCTGCACTATTTTGCCGTCTACCATTTTTGCTATGGTAGCTAATATGCCCGAGTAGCTTATATCAAAAACCCGCTGGGGCACACGACCTTGAACTTGTTCTGCAAATATAACGGTGGTTTCTACCTCTGCCACACCGTCAAAGTTCTGTTTCATCTCGCGCCTGAACAAGATTGGGTGCTCGTTGTGCACTTTTAGCGTGCGGTATGGAGCTACCATATCGTGGACCGGAACCGACAGCTCTGCACCCGTAATTTCATCATCGTCTAGTTCGGCGACTCTAGCTGCCATGGCAACAAACGGATACATGTTAATAGGGTGTGCCGCCAAGTGGTATGCCCGCCTATCATCAACAGGGCCACGCACATAATCGGTATCAATCTTTTCGAAAGCGAATTCTGATAGCTTTCTGCTAACATTGGTCATTGGTCTGTATATTATACCATATTTTGACTATGTTTACCTTTGTTTGTATGCTGTAGACATGGCAAACTTTAGCTTCGACATAGTTAGCGACTACAACGTAGCAGAGATGAACAACGTATTTGACCAAGCCCGTCGCGAGATAGACAACCGTTATGACTTCAAAGGTACGCCGGCATCATTAGACTGGCTGGGTGACGACAAAGCTGGGCTTAAAGTCACCGGCAACGGCGACTGGCAAATAGATGCCATTTTGGACATTGTGCGCAAAAAGCTAGCCAGCCGCGACCAAAGCCAAAAAGTTCTAGACACTACCAAAGAATCGGCTACCAACAACTTGCAAACCAGCAAAGAAGTGCCATTCAAAAAAGGCCTAAATCAAGACAACGCCAAAAAACTCACCTCTGCCATTCGCGACAAATACCCCAAGGCCAAAGCCCAAATCCAAGGCGAAGAAGTGCGAGTAACCAGCGGTAGCAAAAACGACTTGCAGGCCGTGATGCAGCTGTTAAAAACTCAGGATTTTGACTTCCCGCTCAGCTTTACCAATTTCCGCTAAACCGCTCGTGTATAATCTGCTGTATGGATGAACAGCAACTGTTGGAGGGCGCCAAGGCTGTTTTAGAAGCTAACGATCACGGTAACTTCACGGTGCCGGCCAGTGGGATTTACCCACACCAGTGGCTGTGGGATAGCTGCTTTATAGCTATTGGCCTGCGACATACCGATATCGATCGCGCCCAAAAAGAGATCCTTAGCCTGCTACGCGGTCAATGGGCCAATGGCATGCTGCCTAATATGATTTTGGGCACCGGACGGCAAGGCCGCTGGCCCAACATTTGGCGTAGCTGGATCAACCCTAACTCTCCCGATGGCGTAAACACCAGCGGTATTACCCAACCGCCCATGCTGGCCGAGGCCATCGTGCAAATCGGCGGCAAACTGTCCAAGGCTGAACGCCATAGCTGGTACAAAAAGACCTTTCCGGCACTGCTGAAATATCACGAATGGCTATTTAACGAACGTGACCCCCACGGCGAAGGGCTGGTTTTGCAGATCCACCCATGGGAAGTTGGCATGGATAACACGCCCACCTGGATGGCCGAGATCAAAGAACACTCCCAGCCGCTGTGGATTACGGCCATAGATAAATTACATCTGGGCCCGTTACTGAACATCTTTCGGCGTGACACCCACCACATCCCTGCTGGACAGCGCCTAGACATTATTGATGCCCTAGTTTTGTACAGTACGCTGCGCCGTTTGCGACGCAAGCGGTACGACTTTGATAAAATCATCGATCATTCTATGTTTGCCATAGAAGACCTGGCTTTTAATTGCATCTTTATCCGGGCCAACCAACATTTAGAAGACATTGCCAGGTTTATCCACAAACCGCTGGCGGACGACCTAAAAGACCGTATCAAAAAATCACAGCTAGCACTAGAAGAACTGTGGGACCCTATGGCCGAACAGTACTTTTCGCGTAATTTTGTGACCCACAAACTAATCAATCAATCTACCGTGGCCACCCTACTGCCTTTGTATGCCGGAGTCGGCCACAAAGGCCGCGCCAAGGCGCTAGTTAAGTTACTAGAAGACAAACATCTTTTTGGCCCGGAGTACCCTGTGCCTAGCGTGCCATTGAACTCTGCCTGGTACAAGCCCACCGGCTACTGGCAGGGTTCTACCTGGGTCAATATGAACTGGCTGTTAATAGATGGCTTGCGCCGCAGTGGTTTTGCCGACCATGCCGATGTACTGAGTGAATCAACCCTAGAAATGGTTGCTCAGTCTGGCTTTAATGAATATTTTGACCCCTCTACCGGCAAACCGGCCGGCGCCAAAAACTTTAGCTGGACGGCCGCACTAATCATAGACATGATAAAAGCCGCCTAGTGGGGGCCAAAGTAGTACCAAAAGTGGTTGACCACCAGGGCGATAATGGCCAGATAAATCACGATTAATATGTCCAAATGGTGGCGACGTACAAACTTATATGGTTTATCTAGGCTCTTGGGCAGGCTGAACGTTTTGTTGTCTATACTCCACATCAAGGTGTACCAGTTGAGCAATATAATAACGATCCACACGCTCATACAATAGATACAGATAGCATGGATCCGATAAACCCCCTGGAAAAACAGATAGACTACACCGGCCAGGCCGCCAAGAGCCCCCAGCTGAAACAGCTGCCAAAAGCGCTTGTTTAACCGCGCACCGAACAGCATACAAGCTCCAATAGTAATAAGCACCGAAAAAGCCGCTATGCCCACCAACGTGTTAGGGACCCCCCAGATCTCTGCCTGTTTGGTTATCATGACTGAACCGCAGCTAAAGACAGGGTTAATATTACACGGAGGGGTGTAGTGCGGGTTTTTTAGAACATGTAGCTTGTCTACCGTCAACGTAAAAGATGCAATCAGCCCTACAATACCTACGAATATTATCAACCAGGCGAACCATTTGGGGCGCATTGACTTGGGCTGATTTTTGGCTACTGCAGCCATTAGTCTTCTTCTACCCTAGGTTTGTCTAATAGCATAGGGTCAACCTTGACCACGCCACCAGATATTTTGACTACGTCTTTGTCTACTTTGCCTAGCTCTTTGTGGGCGCTGTTAAAGTGCCCCACCGTGGCGCTCAGACTATTACCTAGTCGTTTAAAGTAGCCGTCTACGTTGTTCATGTGTTTGCCTAGCTGTTCTACATTGCTACGGATAACCTCTGTATCTTTTTGGATTTCTAGGCTCTTGAGCCCCTGCGACACAATTTGCAACATAGCACTTAGAGTACTGGGCCCCACAATGGTCACTCGTTTGTCTACGGCGGCATACTGCATTAGATCCCTACCACTCACACCAGAAGCGCCGACCTTATTAGCTAGTAGATCATAATAAATAGCCTCGCTGGGGATAAACATCAGGGCCTGCTCTAGAGTGCCCTTCTTTGGCAGGATGTATTTGGCCGTTTCGTCGATACGCTTTTTTAGATCTTCTTTAAAGGCTTTTTCTAGAGCTGGTTTGTCTTCTGTTTTGGATTCTATGATGCGGTTGTAGTTTTCTAGGCTAAATTTGCTGTCTATGGGCAAGATTTTGTCGTCGAGCCAAATGACGGCGTCTACAATCAGACCTTCGCCTAGTTTGTACTGCAACTCATATGTTCCTTTTGGCAGTAAGTTCTGCAAGATTTGTTCTAGATAAAACTCGCCCAAAACACCCCTTTGTTTAGGGTTAGACAGCACGTTTTGTAGCATCTTTAGCTCGCCGGCAATGTCGCCAACCTGCTGGTTGGTTTTTTCTAGCTGGGTTAGCTTTTGGGTAACATCTTTTATGATGTTGGCACTAGATTCAAACTGTTTTAGCATCTGGGCGCTAGATTTATCTAGCCGATCGTTCAGTTGCTTTTGCAGACCGTCTTTTAGCTGATTGACACTCTCTGTCAAACCAGTAACGTCTTGCTTGAGCATCAATGAGGCCTGGCTATCTGTCTTTGGACCAGACTGTTTGCGCAGCAAATAAAATAGCAGTCCGGCGTTTAGAACCCCCAAAACCACAATAGCTAATAGCATACCTACATTGTACCAATTAGAGGTGGTTTAAATAAATCTGGTGACCACGAACATAAAGATCACGCCCAGTACCGTTAGGCCAATGGTGCCGTAAGACGAATGTTCGCTGTGAGCTTCTGGCAAAATTTCGCTGGCGCCAATGTACAGCAGAAATCCCGCAAAGAAACCCAGGTAAATAATTAGGTTGGTGTCAGAAATATGAAACAGCAGAGTACTAGCCGCACCCAAAACTGGAGCCACAGCATCTAGTAGTAGCAGTTTGATAGCCTTGGACCGTTTATTTTTGTGGGCAAGCATGAGCCCCACGGTGTTGAGCCCATCGCTAAAGTCATGAGCAATCACGGCTATGGCCACAGCGATCCCGACACTGTGGCTTACCTGAAACCCCAAACCAATGCCCACGCCGTCTAAGAAACTATGGGCCGATAGCGCCAAGGCACTGGCCAAACCAACGTGTGGGTGCTTGTGGTGACCATATTCGTCTTCCTGGGCGTGGTGCAGCAGGATGGACTTCTCTATGATGTGGAACACCAAAAAGCCAATCACCAAAGCCACCATAGGTTTGGTGGCATCTAGGTCTAGGCTCTTTAGCGACTTAAAAATTTCTGGCAGAATATCAAACGCAATCACACCCAGAATCACCCCGGCGGTGTAACCCAAAATGCGGTGCAAACTGTCACGATATTTTAGCGCCAACAATCCACCCAAAAAGGTAGAAACAAAGGTGGCGGTGGCTAGTAGTATTGGTAGCATATTTGGGTTTAAAACTTCTCTAAATCATACCTCGTGGCTAGATTCTTTGCAATTACCCGAGGGATAAAGAGTAGTCGGAGCAACGGATTCATTCCATTGGCCGCGCGATGAGAAAAAATCGTAGGTTTTGTCTCCATTAATTTTAAAGACCCCGGCGAAATACCCCAGGGTCAGCGGAAGTCTCTCACTTCCACTTCCAGAATATCACAATCCCGCTTATCCTAAAATATTTTGTATGGTTGCTCTATTGTATGACCGAAAAATGAAACGCGGACCGAGCAGTACCCGTCAGTACTGCAAAGGAGCATTGGAGTTTTGAGGTTATAGAATGGGGCAAAGGACGAAATAGTTAGTGATAAGTGGGTTGTGGTGTTCTGCAAACTTATGCTTTTAGTCGACGATTATCAAGCTTTTTTAGCCAACTAGGTAACGTAGATACCAGCGCGCCCAGACTCGCTCCGGCGATTACGTCTAACGGTGCATGAACCCCCAAATATACTCTGGAAATACAAACCAAAACTATCCAGCCCGCCACAATTAATTTGGCGTGGGCCTTTGGCAAAAAACGGTACACGCTTAGGGCCATTAACGTAGCCATGGCAGCATGCCCGGACGGAAATCCATAACCATGCACCAAGGGCTCTCGGCTAACCACATCGGCAAGTACCTGAAACGGTCGGGGGCGAGCAATCAGATGCTTTATAACCTCTACTAAGCCAAACGTCAGGGCTATTAACGCACCCAGTGTGATGTCTTGATCGTATTTTTTACGAACCCATAGGTAGCTAAACACAATCAGCGCCATCCACACACTGCCAGCTTGGGTGATTACCAAAAAAGGCCAACGCAAAAACCCGGGTAGGTGGTAAATATCCAAAAACAGTTTAGTTTCGGTTGAACCAAAGCTCCTGGGCACAGCCATAATCACTGCGACGAAAAATACTAAAGCCGCCGCCGCAGTAACTTTGCCTAACAAATGTGACGATCGAGGTATGTTGACAGCCTTCATGAAGATGTCATCTGATAATCAGCCAGGCGGTTGGTCAGGTAAACAAATACCCCGTTGGTCCAGCCAAAGCCGTTTTGTGTGGGATAAACCCCGCCCAGTGGCTCTTTGCCCAGGTTGACCACGTTGTACTTTTCTATAAACTGATGGTTTTTTTGGTACCAAGACAAGCAGGTAGTGAGCCAAGTCTTGGCTACTTTGGTAGCTTCGGCCTTGTAGCCATAACGGTTCAGTCCTTCGGCCACTATTAGGTGCAGGGGTGCCCAACCGTTGGGATAGGCCCACTGAGTTTTTAGCGACCCAAACATGGTCATGTCGATTAGCGGTTTGGTGGTAGTGGTTAACCCGCCTGGTTTTTCGAAGCGCTTTAGGTTTTTAACTAGTGCTGCAGCTTGTTCGGTAGTGGCCATGCCAGACCACAGCGTAAAGTAAGCGGCCAAAGACCAGATGCTACCTAGTTCTTGCTTTTGGTAGTTGTAGTCAAAAAAGAACCCCCGGACTTTACCCCACATAAGATCGCTAACACTAGCCTGGCGGCGGGCGGCTTGGTCTAGCCAGTAACTTTTTTGCCCCGGGTCGCCAGCAATCTCGGCCGCCCGAGCAAAGTCGCATTCGTATTTGTACAGCAAGGCGTTCAGATCAATTGGCAAATAGTCTAGGCATTTACGTTGGAAACGGGGCGTCATATCCCAGCCACTTTCGGCCTCGGCTAAGTCGTGCAGAACATTGATGTCATAGTAACGGCTCAGACCATGATGGACATTGTGCCAATATGGGTGCTTGGTGCTAAGCCAAACTTGGTGATATTCCTGCTTGGCAACTTCTATGTATTCGGCCAGCCACTCGTCTGATTTATGGTAATTTTCATAAACCAAAAATATGATACTGGTCAATAGGGGTGGGTGCGAGCGGCTAGTGAAGTACATCCGATTGGCGTTAGGGATACTGCCAAAGCGTTTGAACAAATAAACCAAGTTATCTAACATGCCGGTGACTAGGCTTTCGTACTTAGGATCAGTCATGCCCAGAGCCGTAAAGTAGGTATCCCAATAGTACTGCTCGGCAAATTCAAAATGACCATTGTCATCGGCCGATGGCACCATGTAGGGGTTTGGCATGCCAATTAGGGAACCCTCGTCCTGTTTATTTTCACGTAGCAGTTGGGGCCAGTAGCCATCTATGTAGCCCAGCGCGTCTTCTATGCCGTTTAGATCTTGAACGGCCACATAGTTTAGTAGGGCCGGACGACTGATGGAGCCGTTCAGCTTGGTAATCAGGGGCGGCAAAAACAGCAACTTTTTTGTTTTGACATTCATACCTAGATTATAACCCTAATGTCTAGAATGCAGCCGATAAACCACCGCGGCGGTCACAGCACCCACAACTATAAGAGTAGGGATAACCACTCGTTGACGCACAATCCTATCAGCTTCTTGGAAACTAATCACTTCGGTTGGGACGGTGCTTTCAATACCCCTCCTTCTTCTTAACCTCTCTATGAACACTGATGCCCCTGGATCACCCATTATTACACCGCGTAGCGTTTCAGCATCGGGCCCCGTAAATACATCTGGTGTGCTGTAGCAATCCGCGACAACGTGTAATTCTGGTCTAACTCCAGCCCCTCCTGTTTCATTCATATAACTATTCTACTCCTTTGTGCAAGTCCTTGCGCTCCAGGGCGTGGATGCGATCGTGATCTAGCCCATAGTAGTGAGCGATCTCGTGCCACAGGGTATGTTTGACCTGAGCTTTCAGACTAGTCATGTCATGGCTGGTAGCCAGCATGGGGTTTTTGAATATCGTAATCCTATCCGGCAGCACCAGATTGTAGCCGGATCCACGCTTGGTCAGCGGGATGCCCTCGTACAGACCAAACAGCGTTTCGTGGCACTGCAACTTTAGTTTTTGGCGTTGTTCAGGCGACGGATCGTCCTCGAAAGTGATCAGTACGTTATTCAACCGTTTGATGTACTGCTGGGGCAGTTCATCCATGGATTGATTGATCAACGATTCGAATTCTTGATCGGATATTTGTTGCATGCCCTGATTCTATCAAATTAATGTTGCACACTACTGTCGCAAATGGACGAATTATGAACCAACGTGTAGGCGGGTACAAAGCTGCATCCCACACCACACGATAATAACTTGTTGGACTAGTTCGGATGCATAGTCGGTAGGCTCTGGGTGTTGGTGGGGATAGTTATGCTGACTTCTTTGTAGTCGTAGACTATTTTGGAAGTGCCCACAGCAGTGGTGCCCACGACCTGACTGATTCGTTTGGTGTTGGTGTCTACAAACACCTCCGAGCTGTAGCTGCCGCTGGTGATGCCCCATACATGACAAGTGCCTGCTGGGCAGCTCTGGGTGCCCTTGTCTGTTGATGAACTCTTTAGCCCAGCCAGTTTGTTGGCTGAATATTGGTAAGCGCTGGGGTCAAAACCAGCGGCACTGGATCCTTTTAGTGGGTATTTGAAACACTTAGCCGAACCCTGACACATGTAGTAAGCGTCTTTGGTGTAGATAACCACCGTGTCTTTGCCCACAGAGTAGCGGATAGCGCCGTTGGATTTGTCAAACTCCATATTAGAAGTCGTTGTCTTACCGTTGGCACTACTGGTGATAGTAGCAGCATAAGAAACGCCGGTGTTGGACAGAGCGTCAAACCCTGGGCTAGTGCTATTGCTACTGCTGTTACTTGAAGTCTGAGAATCATTTGTAGAATTGGCTGAGTTGTTTGATTTTTTATTGTGTTTTAGTAGCAAAAAGCCTCCTCCGGCCAGTAATAAAACTATAATTACTGCAATGATTACCTTTTTCATAAATCCTCCTATTACTTAGATATAGCTTGATTTTAGACCTCGGTTTTTATAAATGCCATGTTCTGCACAAAAGCACAACATTAGGGCAGCGGTAGTCTACCGAGCCAACTTCTGATACAATTACCCCCGTTGCTCAGGGATTGGCCAAGTGGTAAGGCAGTGGATTCTGGTTCCACGATCGGGGCGAGAAATGCCGGTAGCATTTCGCAAGGAAAGCTTTCAGATTAGCAACTTGTTGATAGTATGAAAGTTTCGGGGTCGCCGAAGGTGACTCGAATCCCTATAATTGATAATTGGTCTTGGTTTAGTAGGGTGTGGCCAAGTGGTAAGGCAGTGGATTCTGGTTCCACGATCGGGGGTTCGAATCCCTCCACCCTAGCCAAGACAAGTTATCAATCCCTCATCCCCAACCATTTAGCAATTGCTGATTGCCCGCCTACTCTTCTCTATCCACCAGAGCATCCCCAGACCTTTCTTCATCGTATAGGATATTCCGTATCACCAGTAGTGCCAGATTGTTGAATACTTGCTGTTCTGACGGTAACTCTGCGTATCTAGTACAAAAGTTGGCTAGAGCTTGAGTCTTAACATAGGACGTTCTCCGTATATCTCTTCTTGAGTACGGATTACCACACCAGGCCAATTTCAAAATATGCTCTATAGCCTCCTCGTCGCCTAACAGCTCAACAATCTTGTCAAACACCGCCGCAGCTTTTGCTGGAGAAGTGTCGGCACCCTTTGCAGCGTTTTGAAAATCTCGAAATGACAATACTTGCCCTCGTTTGATCCGTTTCTCCGGATATTCTGGTGTGTAAAATGCCCCTGGCAACTTCTTTAGTGGGATCCTATCAGTATCGTGCCTGACCGCTTGCCAAGCCCAATCGGCAACGCATTCAAGAACTGTCATAACCTGAGCATCGTCCGTCATTTTCGCAGCGTAAGACTCGATCACACCCGAGTGCTTTGCATAACCATGTGCAGCGATGTAATATGCGTGAACCCCATAAGGGCCCCAAGCTTGATCACCTGTGGCTTCTTCAAAAGGCGGGAGTATTGGCAGATCTAGGTGCTGTATAAGAGCCGACAATGCTAGTCGAGTAGCCCTCGTAGCCCCCGCCTGGTCAACTTCATGTCTCAAGGCCTCCACCACAAAAGTTTGGTATCGGACATACTCCCCAGGGAACCTTTCGTGATCTAACGCCCAATTATCTACGATAACTGGGCCAGCTTCTATTGGTGGTCTATCTTGTAGCAAAGCTCCTGGCATGGCCTGATTATACGCAACCAATAACATCTAACCATAAGCTTATTGTCGCTTAGTCACAACTTAATAAACACATGAAATTCTAGCCCGTATACCCAGCCAAGAAAATTCAAGATTCTCTGTTAGTGTTATTATTAGTAAATCATGCCATCCCCTAGTCCAGAGATGTTGGTGCCTGATACATTCGAACTGGTCAATAACCCAGACACTGGGAATTGTGATGCCCAGTTAGAGTTATGGAACCTAGGTGATCACAGCCCCAGTGTAGCTGCAGTAGTGCAGCGGATCGCCGAACTTAATGGCGGAGTGTTTGGGCCATTTCCAAAACGTAGTGGGCTATACCTAACCACTCAATCCCTCCTTGTTATGTGTGAATTGGCACCTAACCTACCCTCAGCGCCCGAAGTATCGCAATTCTATGCCGTAGGATTAGAACAAACTGCCGCCCTAAAGGTTTCATACAGGGACCCTCTGGCTACACCACCTAGCTCACACCCGGGTATTGATAGGGTTGTGAGAGAGCTGATAGGTAGTCAATACATTACGTTAAGCCGACGAAACAAAAATAACGGGTCAGCCCAGCCTTAAGATCCGCAGTGTTGCAGTGTTGTACCGTATAATGTTTGTATGCCCAACCTAGTAATAGCCGGCGGTGTTGTACACAAAATGCCAGCAGATTTTCGCAGGGCGATTGTTTCTGATTCCGTAGTGTTAGATCTGTGGGCAGATATAACGCCCTTGGCCCGTAATGAATGGATCTGCTGGGTAACTTCTGGCAAAAAGGACGAGACCAGAAAGCGCAGGATTACAGTGGGCCTAGATAAAATGCGTACCGGTATGCGCCGCCCTTGTTGTTGGGTAGGTTGTCAACATCGCAAATGATTTGACGCCGGCCGCAGCAAACAACACCCCGATTTTGGTTAGGCTTTGTTTTTATCAGAGCGTTTAAAGAAACTACCGATAGCGCCCGCGGTGGCGACCGAACCCAGCACGGCCACACCCACACCAGCTGCTTTGGGGTCTGCGTATAATTCTGGGGCGGCTTTTGCCCCCAGATAGATCGCCGGAGCTAGGGCCACCCCACGCGCCACGCGCAAGGCATTATCCGGGCTAAATTTTTTGGCCAAGGCCTTAACCGCTGACATAGCTACCACAGTTGCACCTGCGGCCCCCACGGTAACCACTTCGGATGTCAGCAGGCCAGTGTGTGCGCTAGATGTTAAAATACCTGCCTCGACACCCTCAAAACCCGCGAACGCTGCCGCCGCAACGTACGGAAGACTGCTAACCCGCTGGGATACCCATTCACCCAACCTAGTTTGCCTAGGATTGGCCGCGCGCACGTTGTGCCACCAAACTGAAGCACCGATTGCCGCTGCCGGCACAAAGCCAATACCACCATCGCCAACAAATCTATCTGTCACGGACAGCGCACTTTCGCCCGCAAAGTGACCGAACGCCACACCAGCTACTATAGCTCCTCCGCAGACCGCCACCGGCTTGACAAAGCTCTCTTCGCCCAAGGCCAGCCCACCACCGACCAAACCACCTTCCATGCCTTCCTGAAAACCAACTACACTGCCAATTACGCTCATCTGATAATCCCTACCTTTAAACTAATCATACAAGCTTTTGGCGCAAAAGCAATAGCCGAACTACGGGTTACGTACTGTCGTTTTGATCTGTGACAATATGATAGGCGACAGCACATTTCGCGCACCGCTATTGATAGTAACTATAGTCTTGTTGGACCAGTACCAGGAATCGTCACTGCGGGCAATGTAAGTGATGGCTCCGCCACCAGTAAACATTAGCCCGATGGCCAAGGATGCGGCCACGCGTTGTACCCACACGTGTTTATGAAACATGTGCGTTATAGACACCACTAACAACAGGTAGAAAGGTACCAGGATTGGCACAAGATATCGGCCTTGAACTGCCACTGGTATCCCCAATTGATGGTACGCAGAATAATTCAGCGTCCAGAGACTATATAAATAAATACCAATTATGAGCCCGAAAAGTAGCAGGACTGGGTTACTAAGCAATCTCTTTATATTTAAGCCCAGCCCTAAAAGGCCACTAACTAGTAATAAAACTAACGCTACTTGCGGCAAGATAATCGGCGAACCCACGACATAACCGCTGTTTGGCCCGTTTAAGGCAAACATCAAGTTGTAGGCCATGTGCTGAAACCAATAAGCCGTAAACTGCACCCTGTTGTATGTGGGCGTCAGGCCCGCCCGTGCAATGTCATAGTTGCGTTTCCAGGGTCCATTTGCCATACAACTGTCGACACTTAACACTTTTTCACAGGGGGGTGCAATTGCATGGTACTGGATCAAGTTTGGTGCGTAGCTTCTAACAAACAATCCGCCCGTTGCTAACAGGATTGCACCCAGCAGTATTAACTTGCGAACAGAAACTTGTTTAGCAGACTGAATGAACAAATTAACTGGGGTTAGCTGATCACGTCGCCAACGCAACACTAATGACATCAGCAGGTATAAACCAATCGCTGCAAATATTGGCAAGAATGCATACTTAACCAGACTGGTCAGAAAGCCTAGGCTGATTAGTGCAAACAAGCGGGTGAGATCTAGCTTTTTTTGGTCTCGCAACTTTTCGGCAATCTGCACGGTCAACAACATACTTAGACCAACCAAGGGGATAAAAAGATTGTCATAATTAATCTGGGCGGCCAGCTGACTAACAATGGGCGTTAGCACAAATAACAGTATTACGAAGTTGATTGCTGCGCAGCTATGTTTGGTTTTTCCTAGCAAAGCTCTAAAGATAAACAATGAACTGGCAAACAGGATAACGTTCAATAGCCGCATAGTTATGACCTGGACCATGAAGTTGTTGGTAGCCAGCGTAATTAGTCGCCACGGAAAACTCATTATGTAGTGGTAGAGATATGACGGATCCCGAAAGAAAACCCCCAACTTCTCGGTGCCAGCCGGTGCACTACTAAAAAACGGCGACAAATGATGAGCGTATAGTTTGATAACGCTCAAATGAAAATCTTCATCGTAGGCCATGGGGTATTGGCTAGACACCGCAATCCAACCAGCACTAAACGCAAACAGCCCCACAATAGACCTAAAGCACCACTTGGTGTTGGTCCAACTATAGAAACGTTTGGCTAATTTTTTGAACATGGTTTATCCAACAATTTCAAGGCCTCTTAAGTCCCTAGCCTACAACAAGTTAGCTAAGATTTCTATGAATGAACCGTGACGTATTGATTTTTAGTTGGTGAGAGAACCAACGGAATAGCGAACTAGGCCCTGCTGATTCACACCACCTGCCTGAGTGAATTCGCCACCCAAAACAATGTAAGTGCCTTGGGACGTGACTGCGCCTGTAATAGCCCACGCAGCCTGGTGCGCCCCGCTGACGTTGCCAGTGTTAAGTTCTGGGTACCAATCTAATTGCACCGAATCGGGGATACCAACAAACTGGCCGTAATCGCGATAAGTAGTTGGGGCCTTGTTTGTGCTAGCAGAAGCTTTGATTGTCTCTGCCAAAACATGATGGGGATTGCCCTGCGAAAATGTGCCAATCGCGCTGCAGTCGTGGGCATGTGAGACGCTAAAGAGTATGCCGCCCAATGGGATGGCATCGTAACTATCGCCGTAGCAACCATTAACCCAAATAACTGAGCCATCTTTGGCAGAGACCGCAGCACGGCCTTCCATAGTGCCAGTGACTTTGCCAGTATTGGCGGAGCGATTGACTATGCCCGTTTCGTAAATTTGCTTGCCGTCAGTGGATAAACTGGACATTGCGCTGTCGCGTCCGTAATAACGAATGGGATATTTGCTACTCTGGCTGGCCCACGGCAAGGCCACGCCGTTGTACCGGCTGACAGCACCGGAACCGTAGTAGATTTTGCCGTTCAGATGATCATAGGCGCCGGCAATAACTACTTTGTCCGTCAAAGCTAGTAGCGCCCACACCGTGGGTGGCTGACGGCTACCCAACGAAACTGTTGGTGACCAATTTGGGTTTACACTGCCGTCGGCTGCGTAGGCAGCTAGGTTCTGACGGGCGTAGCCGTCGGTCATGGATTTTCCGTAAGCATTGGCGAAACTACCCCCTATGAACACCCCGCCGTTCGTGGCTGCCAAAGCTTTGACCCTGCCATCTGTACCGCTAAAGCCTGGCAGCAACTTGCCGCTGGGTGTGGTTGTATCAAAGGCCGCCAAATTGCTACGGTACTGACCATCAACCTGGGTGAATGTACCACCAACATACAACCGCTTGCCATCTGGCGACACGCTAAGTGCCCAACCAGTGCCGTTTAGGCTATGATTAAAATTAGTAACCAGCTCGCCGGTCCTAACATCAAATGCCAATAAGTTAGATCGTGATGTTTCGTTATAACCAACGGGCGAACCTGCCGGACGGGCATAGTTAAATTGGCCCGTGGCGTAAACGCGATTACCATAAACTGCCTCGTCATAGACTATGCCGTCGATCTGCACTGTAGGCAATGGATCTGTCGATACTGTATTGGCCCAAACAGGCATGCTAGGCATTATCGATATAAATATACCGGCTGCAACTGTTGCCAATGTTTTAGATATAATCTTTACTAATTTATGCATAAAATCACCTCAATTAGATAGATTATACTATAATCTTTGACTTTATGCAAGCTTAAGCTTTGCTTAGCTTTTGGTCTCTAGTTCGAGATCTTCTTTTTGGTCGGCTGGTTTTAAGATGTTGTCTACGAGCTGATCCAGTTGATCGTTGGATAAGTTGGCCTTAACGGCATAGCCTTCGATGCCCAAATCGCGCAGACCGGCCGGAGCATCAACCTCGTTTAAGTTCGAAATAATGAAGACCGGTATATCTTTGCCCCACACACTCCCGCGTATGGTTTCTAGTATCTGATCACCAGCGATCTTGGGCACCATCAAGTCTAGCAGTACTAGATTGGGCAGTTCTTTTTCTATCAGTTCCAGGGCGAACTTGCCGTCGTAGGCCACAAAGCACTTGTAGCCAAGTAGCTCTAGCCGCGTACGATAAATCTCGGCTAGGCTTGTGTTGTCTTCGACAATGACGATTTTTTGGGATATGCCAAATTGTTCCATATGAATCAATTCTAACCCATTGAACCCGCCTTTGCTATGATTGATACAAGATGATTATCCTACTCCATTCGTCCAAAACTATGCGTACACCCAAAAGCCCGCCTGCGTCGGTGCGACCACCACAGTTAATAGACAAAGCTACCCCCCTAGCCAACTATCTCAAAACTATGTCGCCAACCCAGATCGCCAAAACTATGCATCTGTCAAAGGTACTGGCCGGCAAAACCCAACAGCTAATTACCGACTGGAGTGCTGACCCCAACCGACAATCCGTAGCCATTGACACTTTTGTAGGTGATATCTATAGCGGCTTGCAGGCTAGTGGTCTAACTGAAGCCCAGCGTCAGTACGCCGACAAACATCTAGTGATACTTTCTGGACTTTATGGCGTGATCCGCCCACTCGATACCATTTGTCCTTATCGACTAGAGATGGCCTACAAACTACCAAAGTCCAACTACTTTAACCTTTATAAATTCTGGGGGGATTCTATCGCCAAAACTCTGCCCGCTAGTGGCGTCATCGTCAACACTTCTTCGGTAGAGTACACCGGTGCCGTTCTACCGTTTGTTGACCAGTCCAGAGTCGTGACCCCCAGGTTTATGACCGTAAATCCCCAGACCAAGCAGCCAACTTTTGTGGTGGTACATGCCAAAATCGCCCGTGGAGCCTTTGCCCGCTGGCTAATCATCAATCAGGTAGACGATTCAGATAGATTCAAAGAATTTGCAAACCTGGGCTACAAATATACCCCCCAACTCAGCACGCCCAGCGAGCCAGTATTTGTGGCTCAAACCTTTGGTGGTCTGGGCCTGAGCATGCGTTTAGAGAAGACAAACGGCTAGCTATCTGGGGTAAACAAGCGTATACTGGGGTTAAAGAGTTTTAATGTATAAATACACCCTGCATGAATCAACAAATGGCTACGAGGTGTACGTCAACCTGATAACCTCGGCCGCCGGACAGTACCTGGGTCGCCAGCCCTACGTTATAAATCTAGTAAAAGAAGTCCTAAAACCAGTTAAATTACGCGGCAAAAGCGTGGCCATCGAACACGACATGGGTCGGATTATTGGCAACACCGACATTGTAGAAACTAGCGAAAAAGACACCATCTATTACGCCAAGCCTAGCAAACGGACTGTGTTTTCACGCTTTGCCAAAAACCGTACCCCTTCGCCTAGCCCTAAATTAACCATTCTGCTAACTAAGGATGCCGAGGGCAACTACGAAGTACTGGACACCTGGATTGGCCCCTCTAAGCCACCCTTCCCTGGCGATGAAAACGAGACTCTCAAAAGCCGTGACTACTGGCAAACGCATGCTCTAGTGCACGAGGCCGAAGCCGTGCAGACCAACACCATCACCAAAGTTTGCCCCTACTAGGCCGCTAACATTTGCATATCTAAAGTATTTATGCTAGAATTGGGCTATTGTATTGATGAATCCGGGCAGTAGATATTATCTCGATTTCATTACCACAATCGACTAATAACTACTAAAGTAAGGATTCATTTTTTATGTCTTATAACAATTTCAAACCGCGTACTAATAACCGGCGCCCTACCTATGGACGCAGCTCATTTAGTAGCGCACCGGCTAGGCGTGGACCTCGCAAACAGTACATCGATCCAGCTCGTTTTATTCAGGTGGCTAAACCACAAGACGAAGAGCCCTATATCCCCACCCACAAGTTTGCAGATTTTGATTTTAACCCCTTAATCAAAACCAACTTAGCCAACAAAGGTATCGACATACCCACACCTATCCAGGATCAATCGTTAGCTCATGGCTTGGCTGGCAAAGACGTCATTGGTGTAGCCAATACTGGCACTGGCAAAACTATTGCCTTTGCCGTGCCAATGCTAGAAAAGCTAATGCAAAGTGGCCGGAACCATGCCCTCATCATGGCCCCTACTCGCGAACTAGCCGAGCAAATAGAAGTAGAATGCCGCAGTATTGCCAAAAACAGTGGCCTATCGGGTGCTGTGCTTATAGGCGGCAAACCTATGGCTCCTCAGCTGCGAGATTTGCGTGGTAACCCCCAAATAGTCATTGGTACCCCTGGCCGAATCAAAGACCACTTAGAACGTGGCAGTTTAAACTTATCGACATTTAATGTTGTTGTTCTAGACGAAGTCGACCGCATGCTAGACATGGGTTTCATCAATGACATGAAGACCATTCTGTCTAGGCTGGCAACACCCCGTCAGTCCTTCTTTTTCTCGGCTACACTTGATAGTAAGGTCAATAGTCTAATAGACAGCTTTAGTAACGACCCCGTAACGGTGTCTGTTAAAAACGGCGAGACTAGCCAGAACATCCATCAGGACGTGGTAGCCTACAACTCCAATGGCGAACGGATGGATAAGTTGCACGATCTCCTAATCGATGGCGATGTGACAAAAGCCCTGATATTCGACGAAACTCAGCGCAGCGTAGAACGTCTGCACAAAGAACTAGTAACCCGTGGTTTCAAAGCCGAATCAATCCATGGCGGTAAAAGCCAAGGCCAGCGCCAACGCGCCCTGGGCAAGTTCAAAAACAACGAAGTTCAGTTTTTGGTAGCTACCGACGTGGCCGCTCGTGGCATCGATATTGTTGACATCACCCACGTCATCAACTATTCCCAGCCCCAGAGTTACGAAGATTACACTCACCGCATCGGCCGAGCTGGCCGAGCTGGCCGCCTGGGCTACGCCTTTACCTTTGTAGAAAAAAAATAACCGCAGTCGTAGTACAATAGCCCTACCCATTTAGGCTGAATGGCTCGGATCCAGTCTAGCCAAAAAATCGGTTGTTTCTACATATCCCATCTGACCAGGTGCTACTGCGGTCTCACCAGTTGATGCGTAAGTCAGATGCGAGCCGATACCTGGTAATGCAATCCTAGACAATGGACCGTAGTCGTCCATGGCGACTACAATAACGTTATCGTTGCTATGCCGTAAAGTGAAGCCCACTAGTCGCTTATATTCCTCTGTTGTCTTAGCACTTGCGGCAATCTTAGTATAATCAGCCCCCAACGCTACAGCTTGGGCTAGGATATTCTCTAGCGTTTCGTCAGATGGCGTACATTCAAAATCATGACTAGAAGCTATGACCACTTTGTCTCTGGCGTGGGCTACTTTGATAAGCGTTGGAGCTAAGCGAGCACCGACCCCAACATCTACGCCGTCAACAAGTGGTAGCAGCTGGTTGGACAGACTAAGCCACTCTGCCTCATCACCTACCCAATCACTTCGTTCTGCCTGTAACCGAATCGTTAACAAAATTGGCAATGCGGCAAGCCTGCCTATCTGCTCTGCAAGATAGCCAAACTCATGGCTTGGGAATTTGTCGCCCCTGAATTCAGCGATGCAACCACGGCATGCAATGTCGTTTATCACTTCATCGCTCAATGGTTCAGCTATAACGGCTGCTACCTTAGGGCTTGACTCCCTAAGTGCTTCTGCAAGTCTGTTCATTGCTGAGATTATCTAGCTTGTTGCTGCAGATAGCAAGGACAAGCAATTAAGCATGGCCGTTGCTCGCCTAGCGCAAATGCGGAAAGCCGATGCTATCTAGATGGGTGGGGATTGATTTTGGTTTGCCTAGGCTAATCTTTTGCTTGCTTAGTTTGCCGTCTACCAAACTACCGGTAACATTTAGACCCAGGCCGATCATCTGGCCATTGGCCGAATTGCCAGTCATCTGGTCAAAAATAAAGTTACCCATGGAATAGACAATGTAATGGCCTTTGTACTTTTCGGTTGGTTCGACCACATGTGGGTGGCTGCCGATAACTACGTCGGCGCCATGATCGATAAACCAATGTCCCCACTGAACCTGATAGGCTGACGGTTGAGCTTGATATTCCACCCCCCAATGCGGGAACACTACCACTACATCGGCTTTTTGCTTGGCCACGCGTAGTTCCTGAGCCACTAACGCTTGGTCAAAGTAGGCCGATCCAGCCACACCGTTTGAAACGTTAGTGAAATTATTCTCGATACTATTTAGGGCCACGATGGCCAGCTTTATGTTTAATGCCTTGCCGTCGGGTGATTTGGCAGGCACATTGACGATGGTAGGGCTAAACGCTTGGGCGATGTTTCTGCCAGCTCCGGCTGTTTTTAACCCAGCGGCCTTTAGGCGATCCAGCATGTCGGCAGTGGCAGCTGGGCTAAAATCACGAGTATGATTGTTGGCTAGCCCAGAAACATCAATGCCAGCCGTTTTTAGAACGCCCAGGCTTTGTAGTGGGGCATTAAAGGTGAACAGCTTGCCTTTGGCCTGAGCCGCCACTGCAGGACTAGCAATGGTGGTTTCAACGTTAGCAACCCGGTAGTCATAACCGTCAAGGGTACTCTGAACAAACTTAAATGGGTCTGCACCGGCCAATACCTGGGCGCCAATTGATCTGGCCAGCATTATATCGCCGATGAATAACACTTTTGCAGAGAGGTTGATCGTCATAGGTTTGGGCGAGGTCACGGCTGTCTTGTCGGCTGATGAACTACTAGATATTTGAGGTGTATGTTTGGGCCGCTGACTATAAAGCAGCCCACCGACTACCACAATCAGCAACAATGCCGCACCACCAATGTAATATTTTTTCATCAGGCTTTAGTATAACCTGAGTCTTGGCCGTCCGTAATTATTAAAATCCAAAGATTATGTTGATTTGCTTAGCGTCGGTTACTGCCATACACGGACCAGGCCAATTGGGTCTATTTAGATAGTCGCCTAACGTTGATGCTAGATTTGTACGGAACCGGTATGGGGTATTCGCCATTAAAGCACGACAAACACAATCTATCGGCCGGCAAGTTGGTGCTTTTTATAAAGTCATCAAGTGGCAAGTAAGCCAGACTGTCGGCACCAATAAGTTGGCAGATCTCGGGCTCAGATTTGGTACTGGCTAGCAGGTCGTTGTGATCCGGCGTATCAACGCCGTAATAATCAGGATATTTAACTGGCGGGCTGGCAATCCGGACATGCACGGCCTTGGCGCCGTAATCTTTAAGGATCTTGATCAGATGTTTCAGGGTATTGCCCCGGACTAACGAATCGTCAACCAAGACAATATTTTTGCCAGCAATTATTTCTACCACCAGATTAAACTTAAGTTCTACACTGCTCCTGCGAATCTTTTCTGGCTCTATGAACGTGCGGGCAATGTAGCGATTCTTTAAAATGCCGTACTGAAAATCAATACCTGATTGGTGAGCATAGCCAGTGGCCGCTGGTATGCCAGACTCTGGGACACTTAGCACTACGTCGGCATCGGCCGGGAATAACTTGGCAAGCGCCTGCCCTGCCCGGTAACGCGCCGAATACAAACTCTGACCACACAAGCGACTATCTGGCCTAGACAAATAAACAAACTCAAAGGCATCTAGCTGCTCGTTGCCAGTGGCTATTTGGTGAGTCCGTAGTTGCCCAGCTTTTATAACCACCAACTCGCCAGGCTTAACATCGCGCACAAAGTCGGCACCAATGATATCCATAGCAACCGTTTCAGAAGCTATAACAAAGCCATGATCGGTGCGACCCAGGCCCAGTGGCCGGATACCGTGCTCATCACGAAAAGCAAACAATTGATCCTGATAAAGGCCAACGCAACTAAACGCTCCGGTAAATAACGGCCAGCAATTAGTCAGGCCGGCCACTAACGAGCCGGTAGTCTTTATCTCTGCCGCCAAAACCATGGCCATCAGACTAGAATCATTTTTGCCATCAGTCTCTAGGCCTAAGGCCTCGGCCCGTTTTTTGAGCTTGTCGATGTAGGGCAAATTACCGTTATGAGCGAACGCAAAGGTCATGTCATGGTCAATCAACGGCTGATTCAGGCTATCATCGTGCCCACCAGAGGTCGAATACCTGTTGTGGCCGATGGCCAGCTGGCCTTTTAGGCCGTCCAAAGCGGGCTCGTCGTATACCCCACTGACTAAACCACTGCCCGTATGAACATGTAACCTGTTGCCGTCTGATGATGCAATGCCCGAACTATCCTGCCCACGGTGCTGCAAAGACCAAAGTCCCAAGTAAACTAGTCGAGCGACGTCGAAATCTCGCTGGTTTGAGACCGCAACTATACCGCATTTTTCATTTATACTTCTCAACCCAGGTACAACCTATCGTCAATTAATGGCCAGTGTGATGATACCACGCTAGCCAACTAATTATTGTTCTCAAATTCACACTGTTTTAGCACGGGTTTTGACCGAATGCTTCAACCATTTGGGCCTGTACAGATAAACCATGCAGCTGCCACTTAGGATCACTAAGTAATTGAGGTAACTTATAACCCGAAAGCGGAAATGAACTGACACATGCACAATCAATCAGTCATTATTCCCAGTGCCGGATGTACTAGTATGCACGGTGAGCTTGCCGCCAACCATACTCATTTGAACCAATATCTGGCTTTCTTCACTCGTAAGCTTGACCTCTAGGGTACTTTGCCCACTAGCGGTGGCCGCACTAATGTATTCCGGGTTATTAGTTATGGACTTTAAGTAAATATGTGTTGCGTCATACTGTACAACAATGCTTCCGCCAGCCGTTTTAACTGTTTGTTGCTGGAGTGGCGTAGGCTGCTTAGCGACGGGCTGACTCGAGGTAGGGCTCTGGGTAGGCTGGCTCTGGGTAATTTTAGGAACAGCTGGTGTTGGTGGTACAACTCTAAAATCTGTATATGGTAGGCCCTGATAATTGTCTACCACAGCTACCAGCCGATAAACTCCGGCCTTGTTAAATAGGTGCTTCCAGCCAGAATAACTGCCATTGGTGTTTGAATTCGCCGAAACTACAATTTGCCTGGCTTGATCTTTGCACTGAGACAGGCTGGTCGTATCATGGATGCGCCCCCACGTTTTACCATTCCATTTGTAAACAGTTAAAGGTTCCTGAGGGCAACTATTGTTCACATATATAGCCGTGTCGAATCCGTTGTGTATAGAAAATGAAACCTCATCACCCAAAGTATAGGTCTGTTTAGATGTTGTCAGTTTGATACTACCGGCCGGTAGGGTATGCGTCACAAAGGTCTGGCCAATCTTATAGGCCGCCACGACACAGATGGCTATTAATAATGTATATATTAAACCCCAGATTAATATCCGCCGATGGTGCCGGCTCTGGCTAATCGGGATCTCATCTGGGCTCATATGGTCCATGCACGACCCATCCTGAATATTATTGCTAGGGCCACGCCACTACCGGCTACTATCCATAGCACTTTAAAAATGCCGTGAGTCAAATCCGTTCCCAAATATAGAGCATGAATGAAAATAAAAATCATCACCAAATAAGTCAAAAAATGGAGTAACTTCCAGGTATGCGGTTTTTTATCTATCCAGACTAACGAACTGACAATGATGCCTAGTATGAAGTAAAACGATACTACCCCTAGCGCGACGTAAACCGAGCCCAGGTTATGATGAGCAATCGTCAGTGGCCGATATTTAGATAGGAACGGACACAGTATTTGGAGTAAATTGAACGACACAAAATGGTCAAACAGTAGTGAAAACATATGTACTAACACCGCCACACCAAATGCCAAGCCTAATGCTCGGTGGGTGGCCCAAGCAGTTAACGGCTCCAGAAATTTATAGGTATGCCCCGTAAGCATGCCAATACCAGATAGGATGAGTACCACCAGCAGGCCAGATGCCAGTAACCCCGAAGCCCGAGTAATGTACCAGGGCCAGGACGTTTTTGCCCTCTGGACCACCGTCTGGGTAACACTATTGCCCGGCGTCGTTTGCACGCTAATATCACTACTGGCGGCACGCGCAACTGTAGCCAAAGATAGTGGAGCCATAAGCCCAACCAGTAGGCTAAGGCCAATCATCAATTTTTTTATCATGTATTACCCCTTTGCTAATTATGGTTATAGTTAGGCGGCTTGTCTAGTAGGCAGTGACAGTCTTCCCAAAATGCTTAACCAATAACCTGCCCTGCTTGCCCCGAAAACGAATCAACGCAGTCCGGGCGCCTTTTGCTTTCAAAAATTGCAGGGCCTTCTGACTGCCCAGCATTACTGCGCATGAAGCCAAGACGTCGGACTGGGTTGCGGATGGCATCATCACACTTGCTAATACTACATCTGTTTTGGCAGGCAGATTGGTTTTACTGTCAATCAAATGGTGCCACCCTGGCCCCTTGCGTACAGATGTACCAGATGTAGCGAAAGCCCAGGTAGCTTTGGACGGTGCCAAAGCCTGTCCGATTAGACGACGAGCCCCATTGGTATTACGAATGTCCACCGCCCATGGCTGGTCAGCTTGATTCAAGCCACTAGTTATAACGTCACCTCCCAGCGAAATCCAGTAGCCCTTAACTCTGGTACCAAGTTGCTTAGCCAACAAATCATTTAAATAACCTTTACCTAGGCCACCCATATCTAAAGCCGTGCCGTAGGGGATCCTAGCCCAGTCGTTGCCAATTTCTAGACGACTAG
>JBBQSV010000006.1:0-34260 GCA_038213615.1 Saccharimonadales bacterium (SeqCode)
GAACGTCCGTCAGATGACATTAAAATGTCGTTGTTATTGTCTACCAACGTATTGTTCACCACATAGGTATTGGCCGACGAGGCGATTTTTAGCGCCCCGACAGAACCAACGTTGCAAGGCCGATAACTGCGGCCTGGCAAACAAATGTTATTACGCACTACTCGATTACTAGCTATTATGCCGTTCGTGCTGATCTCGTACTGGATGCCAGCATAATTATTATCATGTACATAATTGCGCACCCAAATGGTCCCGTCACAATTAAGATCACACCATATGCCGGCTGCTTTGTTGTGATCAACCTCTACATCCTCGGCAACAAAATTTTTGGCCCTAGTAATCTTTATCCCTGCAGCTGCTGCAGCGGCCGTCAGGTTGGCAAATATCTCTTGGTTGTTGTAGGCATACCTACCGCCAATAATTTTTAGATTGGTGGTCAGGTGGCCCCTCATTCCCATGAACCCATTGTAAATCGATTTGTCGTTACGAAATGTCACCCCGCTGCCGTTGGCCGATATACCGGCGGCTGCAGAATCGCGCACTACTCCATTCTCGAACAACGATCCAGCCCCGATATTCAAAGCCGAATTTTGGCAAGTGTCACCATTGCTGGCACAGCTACCATATCGACGTATGCCAATACCTAACAGTTTAAGCGGGGATCCCGAAGCTTTTATGGCCGCTGCCCTTACCGTGCCTTCATACTGAACCGTAGCGCTTGGGTTATCTTTGACAAATATTTGGTCTTGATTATGATCGGCCGCATGATAGCTCATATAAAAACTGCCTGGCACCAGCTCGGCCATGGTGGCCACCTGCACCATATTCACTCCGTTCAAAAACAACTGGTCGGGGTATTTAGCAGCTGGGTTTTTGGCAGGCGTAGTGTCGGTACTGCCGTCTACGTAACTACTACCAGCATGGGCCATGCAATTGTCGCGACATAGATCAGTAGGGTTCCAATCGTGTACCCAATAGTCTTTGCTACTAGGTTGAGTCCAGCCGCCTTTAATACTATTACTGCCATCTAGCCACGGCTTAGTATGGGGAGCAGCCTGGATGGTCATAGCATGGGGGGTAGTTAG
Source organism: Saccharimonadales bacterium (SeqCode) (assembly GCA_038213615.1). Lineage (GTDB taxonomy): Bacteria > Patescibacteriota > Saccharimonadia > Saccharimonadales > OMJO01 > JBBQSV01. The sequence continues at coordinate 1,086 of JBBQSV010000006.1, forward strand.
CTCGCCCTCGCGGTAAATGCCACCAAATATAACCAAAGTACCGTTGGTTGGAGTAACAGCTATCCCGTGCCTGATAGTGGCACATGCTTTGGCCTCAGACGAGCAGTCATTTTCGTCGCGGCCACCTTGGCTGTAGGTTTTGACGTATTTGGCGCCTTTGGGGATGGCGTAATTGGTGTCTGGCAAACCCAGGGAGTCAGCCGCGCAGGCACCGGCTGCGCTACCAAACTTCACGTAACTACTGGCGGCGGCTGATGGATCATCCTTAACCATGGCCGGACAAATTATGGCACCATCTTCGGCATTAACTCCCAGACCACCAGCTGGTCCAGCAGCACGGCTAATAAATAAATAGGCAAGCCCCAGTCCGGCAAAAACCAAAACTACAGCGAGTACCAAAAATAGTGGTCGCTTCGACAACTTGGTAATCTCAGACGGCAATTTCATGTGGTAATTGTAGCATTTGCGGTTATGCTCATAAAAATAATTGGCGCAATCTAGTGGTTCGGGCTACAAACTATAGCGTTGCCAGCAACACACTTAACCTTGCCACCATGCATGTAGTTGGAGGTAGCCGTTATATAGGAGCTAGAAGGAGGTATCCTGCTTGAATCATTGTAGACAAAAATAGCATTGATGTTACTACTATAAAAACTATTCTGTGTGATGGTGACTTTTTTGCCATATGCATCTAGTCCACCAACATATGATAGTTTCTCCGTATTGTTATCGACCACTACATTACCGGACATGACAGCCCCTTCCCCACCAAATGCAATCTCATATAGTGCACCCGCCCTCGTGTTATGGGCTATATAGTTGTTGTAGACATGCCAAGCACCACCATTACAATCTTTGAGGTCATTCAGCCCATCGCACCACAGTCCGTTCCCCCAGTTGTATGCGACTACACTATTGATGATCGTGCCGCCGTGAGTGGTCTTAAGACCCCCCGATGAGGCTGACGTGCCACCTACATCATTCTTATTACCGTTGTTTGAAATTTCCGAATTTTCTACCAGATAGCCCCTATCGTTGGCCTTACGGTTGTGGTAGTGAAAGCCGTTTTGAAAGTTGCCATACATTTTGACATTATAAACTGTGACTCTATCCCCAGCGTCAATACCATAACCACAGTTACTACAGCCCGTAGACTTCGCACCTTTTGAACCATGAACCACTAAGTTCGCCAAGGTGACATCAGAACCTCCCGTAAAGGCACTGGTAGTGCCATTGCCTTGAGGTATACCAGAAGTATTAATGTCGGCCCGGCGCAGTGGATCACCAATGATTTTAGTACCGGCCTTTGGTCTTAACGAAGTATTTAGGCTGTAATGCCCTGGCGCAACACAAACCACCTTACTACCTGCAGCTACTGACGAAACCAAACTTGCAGAGCTAGCAACGTGAGCAGTGGCCCCGCTGCAGCTAACTAGTGCACTTGCCCACTTGGTAGCATTGACGCTACCCCCGCCCGAGCTAGAACAGCCACCCGAACCGTTCATGGAGCCTATTTTTGCCTGTGACGAGCTGCTATATTCCTGCCCATAGTAGTGCCCCCCCAGGCTAAAGCCGTACAACCTATGGCCGTTCGAGCAACCCTTGCCAACTAATGAATAAGAAGACCAGCCGAGCCAGTTAGTTTTTGGCGCAAAGATTTTGCTGGCTACATTATAACTACCAAACCGGGCGGTCACAGTATTGGAAGGGTTAGCCTGCATGCAGGCCGTAACCCCGCCGGCCGTGGTGTTGATACACACCGCATTAGACGCTACTCCGTCGGTCGCAACGATAGTCAAGGCCGTGGTCGACGGCTGCCCCACACTAACTACCTTTACCGGTGGCTTGTGGACAGTCTTCTTGGGTGGCTTGGCTGGTGGTTTATCACCTGCTGTACCGCTACTATCTGTCCCTCCCACTCCAGAACCATTGCCCGACTGACCCTTTGATGCGTCGCTACTGGTGTGTATACCCACGGCTCGCTCGGCTACCCGCGCTGTCTTGCTAACTGTCCCGACTATAATATGACCAATGGTTCGTGGATGAGTCACGGCCAGGATCAACCCAATAATCACTATGGCTCCAATAACCAGGCCAGCAATTTTGTGTATCAAGTCTTTAGTAAAGAAAACCCATAACTTGTTGGGCAATACCCGCAGCCAACGCCATAGACGAACCCAAATACGCTCTTTGGGACCTGGGTTCACAGTCATACCCTGACCAAACTGCATATCATAGTCGGGCTGGCTGGTGCGGCGGTTAAAAAGTGTCACTTTTTTAGATATTTTTTTGTAATATTTACAGATCCCAGTATGACAACCAACAGATCAATTGTAAACCCCGCGGCATGCTTAGTGGTAAGCGCCTGGCAGAATCCCAAATCTCACCCTAGTAGATGATAGGCCTAGTAGTTGAGCAATCTCTGGAGGCAGAACGTTGCCATTGCCATTGTATGCCGTCGAAATACTGTAGTCTCCACCGGCTTCGTTGGTGAATATTGTCCGGGCATCTTCGGCACCATGAGTCTCCAGGTCTATCTGGCTAGGCCAGGGTTTAAACGCCTGGATATCAGACAGCTTTTTTAGCCCAATAGACCCCGTAGTACGATACCAACTCACCAAGTTGACCGGTTTAGTGGCGTCATCTCTGTGGTATAAATTGTAATCTAGGCCACTAATGTAATTATCGGCATTGGTTATCTGGTCGGTTAAAATCAGTGGGTTGCCTGCCGAGTTATTGTAGTTATTGCTAAGCACATTATTTTCGATAGTTATGTCCGCCAGCTGACAATTGGCGTGGCCGTAGTAGTAATTAACATCCTTAGGGGCCGACAGTCCCTTTAAGTGCAAGACCGAACAGCCAGTTGGTGGATAGCCACGCTGATCAGCTATAACTGCCAAATCAGCGCCATTACGGCTCATGGTATTGTTGTATACCTGAACGTTACGCGACCCCTCTACATATATACCGTACTGTTTGTTTTTGTACGATAGATTACTGGCAATGATTGCCTGGCCAGACGTCTCGTGGTACAGACCATGCCAAGCATTATTAAAAAACACGTTTCTGTAATAACTCATAAACACGCAACCGGTTTCGCACCATAAGGCCGTAGAGTTATTACCGTCGAAAATATTGTCGTGAATATCGCCATTATCGGCGTTACTCATCTTGAACCCAGCGGCGGCTGCCCGGTGACTGTTGTGGCTAATAAAACCTAGGGTGTTGTTGTTCTTGAACAAATTGTGAGCTATCTCGAAATCTTGCAAGGCCGTACCGTTACCGCCCTGGTAAGCGTTGTTTACAAAACTACTACCAGTTATCGATATGCCCGTACCGGCGTGGCCCCCGCCCAAGGCTATGCCCCGGCTAGCCGAATTGGCAAAAACGTCATTTTCAATAGTAAAGTTAGGCACGCTAAAGCTGACACTGGCCATCACCCCAAACGACGAGTTAAATGTACTGTCACTTCCATAATTCCTAAAGCCAATACCTCTAAGCACCGAACCGCTAGCCCCCGACACAAAACGCAGGGCCCCCCGCAAATTGGTAACTTCTACACTACTACCGGCCGGGTTAGAGCCAACGTAATAGGTGGTTGGAGTGGTAGAGTTATCGGCTACAAAACTACCATTTGGATTGGCGTCAAAAGTAGATTTGCTAACTTGTTTCAGCTGTACACCGTTTACAAACAGCATTTCAGTACGTTCGGCCAACGGGTCAGAACCACCGTCAACTAGCGAGTTATCCTGGCAAGCGGCAGCAGGTGTTCCCACCGGAGTTTGATCGGACGTTGTTTCACACAATTGTGTACTAATCTGCTTAGACCAAACCTGGTGCCCAGCACTACTGGCCTGTATCCAGCCGCTAAAGCTCTTGCTGCCGCTTAGCCAAACTGTTTCGTGGGGGTAGTTCTGAATTGTTAGACGTTTGTTAATCGCCGGAACGGTCTCGTTATAAACGCCTTGTCGCAGCACTATTTTACTGCCAACCGCAGCCTTGCTGACCGCAAAGGTCAGCGTTTGATAAGGTTTATCTATGGTCCCGGTACCCGTTGTGTCACTACCACTGGCCGCTACAAAGATACCACCAGCTGGATCGTAGTTAGTATCAGGCGGGTTTGCCACGTCAGCAAAACCCGAACCACCAGATCCAAATTTCAGATAAGATCCACCTGATGCATTGGGATCATTTGGCCGAGTCACCCCACTGCCTGTACCATTTTCGGCCTCTAAAAGTGTATTCCCAGATGATGTTGCGGCCCTGGTGAGTAACAGTGCAATACTGCCAATAACTGCAAACAACAGCACAAATGCCACCACCCTAGAATGTGGAGCTGATAGCGTCCTACCTAGCCAAGCTTTAAAGCGTTTAGTGAAATCCCTCATCGTAACAACTTAAGCTTAATCATCACATGCCGGCCCTGTTAGTGTCAATAAATAATAGGGGTGCCTAGTGACAGTTAACCGTGCCAGAGTCGTGGTAGGTACCACCGGGAATGGGGGCATACGAATATTCCATGCTGGTTGGCTTGAGTACCATTTTTAGTACACCCTGTACTTTATCTGTGAACGTAGCTAACTGCGGTATTTTTTGCACACTGTCTTGTCGCATGGGCTGCAACCCAGCACCACCGGTCCCGATAATAAATTGCGTAAGACCTCTGCTAGGGTCGATTGTCAGATCCGGCTTCATGGGCTTAAATCGCTGGTAATCATGGGTATGTCCGTTGAACACAACATCCGCGTTAGCATCGTATAGCATTTGCCAAATTGGCTTCATAAACGATCCTTTGGATGACGTATAACCAGGTACGCCGGAGCTGGCAAGACTATCTGGGCTAGCGAGTGGGCCAATCTCTTGACTGCTAAATTCATCTTCAGTTTGCGCGGCGGCGGCAGAGTGAGCGACTTGTGACCCGACGCTAGCACTATAGCCAGCGTACATCGGTATGTGCCAAAAAGCGGCCACGCAGGCATTGCGATGAGCTGCTAAATCGCTGGCCAGCCATCTACCCATTGGGTCGCCAGAGCCACAACCACCAAGCCCATGACCCTGGCAGTCCGAATCCAAAGAGATAAAGTGCCAAGCACCTATGTCAAAACTGTACCAAGCTTGATGTTTGCTAGCCAGATCTGCCGAGAAATGTGGAAAATCTTTGAAATAGTTAAAAAACCCGTCGGCATGATTATTTTTATCATAATGCCCGCCGGTAAAGTACTCGTGATTGCCTATCCCGGGGTAGATTTTGGTCTTTAGTGTTCCCCAAGTAGAGCCAAAGTAATTATTGTATTCCGCGAGCGTGCCGCTGTTATAGGCATTGTCGCCCAGCAGAATAATGCCACTGGGGCTAGGACTAATGGTCTTTATTACATTTGCTGTTTGGCTGCTTTTACAATCGCCACAAGCTATATCCCCGGCAGCCACTACTGTAACGCCGCTACAATCCGTGCTGGGTGAGCCAAATTTAGCATAGGCTCCGCTAGAGGCCTGGGCACTAGACTGGCTAGACACCGGGCAGCTAGCGTTATCTTCGGGTTCTAGGCTTAGGTTGTGTCCGGTTGCCGCCCGTGTAATCAGCAGAGCGACTACGCCTAACACCACAAATACTAAAACCACCAAGGGCATCTGAAACTTGTACAGGTGTTCCTTTTTAGGCCACTTTTTGGGGTACTTGTGTGATTGGCCGCTCATTTATACTAATTCTAACACTGTTGATTTGTTGTTCATAAGCATCTACCCAGCACAAGGCCGACCTACGTCTTCACCGAAGGTATTGTGTTTTTACCTCTGTTGTAGCATAATAATCTAGTCTGAAACTGGGTCCATAGCTCAGCTGGTAGAGCAGTGGCCTTTTAAGCCACGTGTCGCGGGGGAAAAGTGCCTGTGGCACTTCGGACGGGAACAAACCCTTGCGAACTAGTTTGCAAAGATGTTTTTCCGGGGCCGCGGAACGTGGCCGAGCCACCATAGCTCGAACCCGAATGTACCTTATAATCTAGGATGTGGGTCCATAGCTCAGCTGGTAGAGCAGCGGCCTTTTAAGCCGCGTGTCGCGGGTTCGAGCCCCGCTGGACCCTCCAAAGTAACAACTCCCAAATGGGAGTTGTTACTTAGAATGCTTGCCCTTGTGTATCTTGGCCTTGCCCGCCCAAAGTGCTAGCAGGCTAACTGCAAACGAACCCAATATTATGATGTCCCTAAACTTATTGACCTGATCCCATACATTGGACTGCATGACATTATGCTGTATGCCTCCTGGTAACACCGGTACTGCCAACAGCAGTCCGGTCAGTCCCACAGCCACAGCCGGTGGTGCAAACAAAACTATTTTAGAAGTGGGGAAAGATTTGCGTAATAATAACGTGCTGAACACGGCCGGCAAAAGCAACAGACCAACCCGAATGACTCCATCCAAACCAGCACTGGGGTTAGCCGAAAATGAATCCGCAAAAGTCAGTACACTAACGGCTCCATAGTTTACCAGCACACTGCCGGCACACAGGCTAAAAAACACCACAGCGGTGTTAGTTTTTAGGAACAGGATCAACACTACTGGCACAGCCAAACAGGCTAAAAGAACAATGTCTAACATGTTCTCATGATAGCATGAGCTTTATCTATATTTAGGCACCCACACGGTCTTTACGCCGACGTCCCTTGGCATTTTGCTCAATGTACTCGATGATCTTTTCGGCTACATTCCTACCAGTGATAAGCTCGGGCGTCTTAAGGCTGGCCGAGGAATTTACCTCTAAGACTAAAGGCCCTTTTTGTGAACGCATCATGTCCACACCGCAAATTGGTAAGCCCATAGACTTGGCGGCCTTGATAGCCGCCCTTTCCTCTTCGGCACTTAGTTTCACTGCACTGCCTACGCCCCCTTGATGGGTGTTAGACCTAAAGTCATCGTCTAAACTTTGGCGCTTTATGCTAGACACTACTCTGCCGCCCACCACAAAAGCTCGAATATCAGTACCGGCCGATTCTTCAATAAATTCCTGGACCACAAAGTTAACACCTTCTACAAAGAAAGCCTGCATCACGGCTTTTGCAGCCTTTCTAGTTTCGGCCAACACCACACCATTACCATGCGTGCCACGCGCCACTTTTATTATCACAGGTGCGCCCCCGGCAAGCTCAATAATCTCGTCGAAATCAGACGTTTCGCGCGCAAAGACTGTTTTAGGTACGCCTACATCATACTTTGCCAACAGTTGATATGACCTTAGCTTATCCCTAGAACGAACGATAGCTATGGAGCTAGCCGTACTAAAAACTCCTTGCATCTCAAACTGCCTAGCCACAGCGGTGCCATACTTGGTCAACGACTGGGATATACGAGGGATTATGGCATCTACAGCCTCTATCTTCTCACCTCGGTAATAAACTACCGGGTTGCCCTTTTCAATTGTCATATAACACTTGGCATAGTTAACAATCCGGACTTCATGCCCGCGGTTGAGAGCCTCTTCTTTAAGACGCCTGGTACTGTAGTTGGCTGGGCCTTTAGAAAGAATTACAATCTTCATGTCTGCTCCTTACTAGAAATCTTAGCCATTTTTCTGAGTTCACCAGTTCGTCGTTTCTCATCTTTGTGAAGTGGTTTACCAAATTTTACATCAACGATAAATTTATTACTTAGGATATTTCGCCCGACCAGCACAGGATAAACCTGACTCTTACGATCAGCAAGTGTAAATGAACCTTTGATCTTTCGTCCGGCGATATCAATATTCATTTTAACTTTATACCTTTTCTCTACGATGCTGTTGGAGCTAGCTATAGCTGTTTCGCTAAAACGCTTAGTGGTGTATACCTTGCCAGAATAATGCCTGTTAGTTGGTCCGAATAATCGATAATGCAGCAGGCCATTTTCTAGTTTAACATCGCTAGCCCACACTGCCGATGTTTTTGCCCCAGTATCTACCCTAGCCTTAACTTTAGTTTTTTCATCTGCCAATTGCACGTCTTCGACACTGCCAAGAATCGGTAAATGAAATTCAACCGGGTTGCCACCGACAAGATCAGATATCATGCCAGCATATGCCTCAAGTTTTTGATCGGTAAATGCCCCAGTGGCCAACTGTGGTGCGCGGTTCACCTCTAATACGTAATACTTACTCGTCTGCTTATCTATAATAATATCGACGCCAGCCACTTGTAGCTCTTCGTGGCGCGCAGCGCTCACACTAGTTTTTAACAGCTTGGCGTCTAGGTCGTCTACGGGCGTGATACTGGCTGTCCCACCACTGGAAGTATTATTCAAATGAGAACCTTTTGCTCCTTTGCGATGAATAGCTAGACTCGGCTTACCATTAAGTACCAATATCCTGTAGTCACCGTCGTTTTCTATAAATGGCTGAAGCACGTACATGGTGTCCGGGTTTGACTGCACGATGTCTTTTAGTTTTTGGAAGTCATAAACCAGGTAGTTATCCTTACCCTTTCTGCCATTGTCCGCCTTAGCCACCAGAGGAAAAGTTAGTGCGCCGGCTATTTTATCTAAGTTGTCACTAGCACACCAGACTGTGTGTGGCACCGGTATGCCTTTGGATGAACGTAAAAATGCCCCAGATAATTTACCTTTACCTTGCGTTAACAAATAAGTATCGATGAAACACCGACGCTTGCCGTTTAGGTAATGGGCAATGCTAATAGCCTTTTCCATTTCGTCGCCTACGCGTCGGATTACCACCAGATCAAAACCTGCAATATCATAACCCAGGGTGGCATGCCAAATTTTGGACTGCTTGCCGTCTGCTAGATAAATTAACTGATTGAAGTCAGCGATCAACACATCAAATTCACCTCCTTGCTTACTACTCAAGGAGTCTTCGATGCCGTTCCAGTCACTATCGTCAATAGTGTCACGCGACTTAAATGGCTTAATAAATAATATCTTTTTCATCTACAAACATTGATATTACAATCTAACATATGTTAACATAAAACGTTGGAATTCTCAAGTGGTTATGCTAAAATCTACCTATGACTTTTAACAACAAATTAATTGTTAAACTCCCCCAAATAACAGGGGATGTTATTGAGTGCCCGTTTATCTTTAACGACATTACCTATGTTAACAAATACCACTTTCCTTCGCCCGTCCCTTCGTACATGCAGTATTCACCACTTCTGGGATGGCTGGGTGTGGCAACATCTTTGGGAATGTTCAGTTTAGAATATTTTACAGAGGTACATTGTGAATTCTTCCTGGATAACAATGAAAAACAGTTTTTTGAGAAACTACTGTTTCAGGGACTAGGTGAGTTCAGATACACTAACGGCATACCAATTGACACTGGCACCACCATCACCAGCACCGACAAGAGAAATCCCATTTTTAACCACCAAGTAAATGATACAAATACAAACGATAAGATACTGCTTCTAAACGGTGGTGGTAAGGACGGGAGTACAAGTGCCTACCTACTATCCGAGGCAGGCCTAGATTTTACATGGTTTCAGCGAGGAAATTCTGTAGCCCAGTCTTCGGTCGTAAAGGTCTGGTCAAAACCCGCTTTTGTAGTTAAGCGTCATCTGGACGAACGCAGAAAAGGTAAGTTTTCAGGCCACCGTCCAATAAGCGCTGGGATCGCCATACTTTCACTTTTCGCAGCTCAGAGTTTCGGGTTTAGGTATGTGGTGACTTCGAACGAGTCATCCGCCAACGAAGGTAATATTACAATTGACGGCTTCACAGTTAATCATCAATATTCTAAATCATTAGAGTTCGAAAATGATCTCAGCGCTCTATTAAAGCAGCACAACGTTAAGCAGTCATATTTCAGCCTACTAAGACCACTTAACGAAGTCCAGATCGCAAAAATATTTTCATCTCTTACCCCCAAGCAGATGCAAGCAATCACTAGCTGCAACAATGGGACAAGCAGTGGTAAGTGGTGCCTAAGCTGTGCCAAGTGTGCCTTTGTAGTATTATCGTTAACTGCCACTGATCCCGACGCCGCCGAACTAATATTTGGCTATGATGCCATCAATAACCCTGATCTACTTCCGTTTTTGGGACAACTTGTGGATCCCAGTCTAACCAAGCCTTTAGAGTGTGTCGGTACCGACCAAGAGTGCCGGGTAGCCCTTGCTCTGGTCAATAAGCAGAGTGGTCTAACTTTGAGTTTTGGTGTACGTAAACTCGCAGATACTTTTGCTGAAAAAAATAAAGATGTAGTTAACGAAACAATGTCTTCCCTAGAAAAGCACAGTATACCAGCAAAGTTCAAGCCTGTGGTCACCTTGATAAAACAACACTTGTCCTAGTAAGTCTCTAAAACGAGCCGAAAAAAGCCCAAATCTACGGAGAGCAACTTAGTACACTATGCTCCGGGAAGCATGGTCAAAAATATGAGATACTTTCTTTAGTGACCTGCCCTAACTCGGGTATATGCGAAATAAAGAATTGCGGACAATATAACCAAGATGACTATTAACATCAATACAAAGCCATTTTGGTCGTTTGTTTTTTTAGGCATTACCATATTATTGTACCCCAGTGGTCAATCTACCCTATAATTCAACCCTCAAAAGCTAGCTAAACAGTCCGCGCTTGTGGTTATCTTTGAATTCTTGCAGTAGTTCAGTTTGCTTTTTGGTTAGCTTGGTTGGGGTGGTGACATTAACAGTCACAATGTGTGGCCCTCGGCTATTGCCACGCAGGTGGTGCACGCCGTGATCAGATAATTTAAAGTCCGTGCCGCTCTGCGTACCAGCTGGCACCTTCATCTTGACTGGGCCGTCTACGGTATCAACTTCTATGGTGGTGCCTAGAGTGGCATCGACCATATCAACTGACTCTTCACTCAAAATCAAATCGCCCTCGCGAGTGAACTTTTTGTGGGATTTAACCCGAATGTTTACGTATAAATCGCCCTTGGGGCCGTTGGCAATGGCCTGACCATGTTCGCGCAAGCGAATAGTGGCACCATCGTCTACCCCAGCGGGGACTTTGAGCGTGATGTTTTGGCTTTTGCGCTGTACGCCTTTGCCATGGCAAACGGTGCATTCTTTTTCAGGCACTTTGCCCTTGCCCTTGCAGGTGGGGCAGATGCTGGCTTGCTGAATGTTGCCAAACACCGTCTGCATAACTCGGTTGACTTGGCCGGCACCTTTGCAGGTTTCGCAAGTCTTAAGTTCATGGCCCGGTTCTACGGTGGTGCCCTTGCAGTGTTCGCAGGTATCATCTAGATCAAGGTTCAACTCGGCCTCGGTACCAAACACGGCTTGCTCAAATGTAATATCCAGGTTAGTCTCGACATCGCGGCCACGGCTTTCACGCTGTTGTTGCTGCCCACCGCCGCCAAAAAAGCTACTAAAGATATCGCCCAGACCCAGGTCCCCAAAATCAAAGTTCACTCCGCCGCCTGGCGGATGGCCCTGGCCAAAGCCACCACCAAATGGGTTGCCGTCGCTAGCCGCACTGCTACCAACTCCAGCGTGACCAAATTGGTCGTAACGCTGGCGTTTAGATGAATCTTTTAGTACTTCGTAGGCTTCGTTGACTTCTTTGAACTTGGCCTCGTCGCCACCACGATCGGGGTGGTGTTCAATAGCCGCCTTGCGAAAGGCCTTTTTGACTTCATCAGCGCTGGCAGACTTGCCAACCCCTAAAACTTCGTAATAATCGCGCTTAGCCATCTATTCAGTGCCTGGATTTAAGTATCGCATAAGGTCTGCCCTATCGCTACCATCTGGCACACCAAGACCCATTTCCTTATCTGCCACGGCAGCAGCCGTTATCAGTTTTTCAGCATCTACTCCTGAAGTTAACTGATCCTGCGTAAGGGTCACATGATGAACTACCGTTAGGCCACCCAGCGTGTAGGCATACGTAGATACCCTTAGAGAGTGATCTTGTTCTTCACCCAGGTCTTCGATATGCCTTAACATACGATATCCAGACGGATGGCCTACGATTAGACTAAACCTCTCCCTGTCATCGCCCCAAGCAAACCCAATACCCGGACCATCTTCATGCTCAGTCACCTCGCCACCTTCTGTAGTGGATAGTGTGAGTATCCTCTCTTCAGCTGTTATTATCTCAGGATTACGACGATGCGCTTCTGGAAATAATGATTTCCTGCGACCATGAATTGACCGAAACATTAATCTTCTTTCTTGTTGTTGACGACTTCGCTGGGCATTGATCCTAATGCTACGCCATCCAAAGCCGCAGAATCTGTAGCATAATCTACGCCAGATGCATCCAAAGTTATTGTGTGATCAACACCATCACGCGTTTCTCCAGCTTCAAAACTTGTTCCTACGAAACTATGCATCCCCAAGGGCCTAGGCCTAGTGCCGCTTAACCTTGAACTTCGTTCACCAGCCACTACTTCTCCTCCTTATCTTCGTCGACGACTTCGCCCTCAGTGGCATCATCTTTCTTAGACTTTTTGTCTTCCTTCTTGTTTTCACCATCTTCTGCCTTCGAACTTCCATCTTCTGCCTCCTTGGCAGATTCGTACATCTTGGCTCCGATTGGCATAATTTTGTCGTTCAGCTCTTTGGCAGCTGCCTCTAGAGCGTCTTTGTCGGCCTTTTCATCGGCTACGACTTTTTTGGCTGCCTCTACGGCTTCGTCCAAAGTCTTGGCGTCTTCTTCGCTGATCTTATCTTTGTTGTCGGCCTTCATTTTTTCAGCTTGGTAAATAGCACTGTCTAGCAGGTTGCGAGTATCAATAGCTTCGCGCTTGGCTTTGTCTTCCTCGGCATGAGCCTCGGCCTCTTTGGCCATTTTTTCTACATCGGCTTTGTCTAGGTTGCCACTGTTCTGGATGGTGATGCTCTGTTCCTTGCCAGAACCTTTGTCTTTGGCAGTTACGTTCAAAATACCATTAGCATCTAGATTAAAGGTCACTTCTATCTGCGGTACGCCGCGGGGGGCCGATGGGATTCCATCTAGCACAAATCGTCCCAAGCTTTTGTTGTCGGCGGCCATTTCGCGCTCGCCCTGCAACACATGAATCTCTACCTGTGGTTGGTTGTCGGCGGCGGTACTAAATACTTCACTCTTGCTGGTGGGAATGGTGGTGTTACGCTCGATCAACTTAGTAGACACACTACCCAGGGTTTCGATTCCCAGAGACAGTGGAGTTACGTCTAGTAGCAGTACGTCCTTAACATCGCCTTGCAATACTCCACCCTGAATAGCGGCACCAATAGCTACAACTTCGTCGGGGTTTACGCCCTGCATGGGGTCTTTGCCAAAGATGGCTTTGACCTTTTTTTGTACAGCTGGCATACGAGTCATACCACCTACCAAAACCACGGCATCAATGTCGCTAGCTTTCAAGCCAGCGTCTTTTAGGGCCTTTTCGCAGGGGATGGCAGTTTTGTCTACCAAATCACCAACTAGGCTTTCTAGCTTGGCACGAGTTAGTTTGTGTTCAAAATGTTTAGGGCCATCGGCATCGGCAGTTAAGAATGGCAGGTTGATGTTAACTTCGTTAGTAGTGCTCAGTTCTATCTTGGCTTTTTCGGCTTCGTCGCGCAGGCGCTGCATGGCAGCGTTGTCGTCACTTATGTCTAGGCCGTGTTCTTTTTTGAACTCGTCGGCAAAGTAATTGACCAGTATCCGGTCAAAGTCGGCGCCACCCAAGTGAGTGTCGCCGTTGGTAGATTTAACCTCGAACACGCCATCACCTAGTTCTAGAATAGACACGTCAAAAGTACCACCACCTAGGTCGTATACAGCGATCTTTTCGTCCTTTTTCTTATCTTTGTCTAGACCGTAAGCCAGAGCTGCCGCTGTAGGTTCGTTAATAATACGCTTTACTTCTAGCCCGGCGATCTTACCAGCGTCTTTAGTAGCTTGGCGCTGAGAATCGTCAAAGTAAGCTGGTACGGTAATTACTGCCTCTGTTACTGGTTCGCCCAGGAATGCTTCGGCATCAGCCTTTAGCTTGCCCAAAATCATGGCACTCACTTCTTCTGGGCTGTAGTCTTTATCACCCATCTTAACTTTCACACCGTTGCCAGATTTGACCATTTCGTAGCCCATCAGCTTGATGTCTTTTTGGACTTCTTTGTCTGACCAGTTGCGCCCAATCAAGCGTTTAACCTCGTAAATGGTGTTCTTGCTGTTTGTGACCTGTTGGCGACGAGCCACCTGACCAACCAAACGTTCGCCATTCTTATTAATAGCCACGACACTCGGGGTTGTCCGAGCACCTTCGCTATTAGCAATAATCTCGGCCTTTCCAGCTTGCATCACAGCCATAGCGCTGTTAGTTGTTCCTAAATCGATTCCTATAATTTTACCCATTATTTTCCTCCTTATTTACTGGTGTTATTAGTACTGGTTCACCAAACATCGTTGTCTTTACCGGAAAGCCGTTTTGAATGTGCATTCGTAGGTGTTCGTGCGGCCAGTCATCATCGGGTATTTCCCTTAGGTGGTCAAGGAATTCTTCAAGCTGCACTCCATCTGCGTCACCCCTGTCTGCTGCGTCAGGGTACTTACGTTCGTAGGCTGCTATCGCAACCTCTACGTCGGGGTGATCATGGTTGATCACGGCATGCTGCACAACTTCTAAACCTAAGTCGTGGGCCATTTGTTGGGTGATCTGAGTCATGTTTATCCTTAGCAATCAATATGTTAGAGTGCTAAACCTATTCTATCATACTAAAATTGGCACTCAAGTGTCAAGAGTGCCAGTTCATGTTACCCACGACCGTCTTTTGCTCATACGTTCATAGTCAACCACACTCCTGCACATATGTTCCATAATGTGATTTCAGCTAATCTGGTGTCACCAATTCTTTGCTAATGAGCCTAAATTAGCAGTTTGGCCTTTTTAAAGTGGGCCTCGGCATGATCTGTGAAGTTCCCGCTCTCCACTACAAGATACGAAACAAACTTATCCAGACCCAGTTGGTCAATCAAAAATCCGATCTCGTTTTGGCTGTCAAAAGGATGAATCCAGCAACTTTTTTGCAGCATGTAAAGCCCCAACTCTGCCAGCTTAGAAGCAAAAACTCGTCTGTGATTATTACGCGAAGTGGGTATATCAAACAACACCAGTCGCCACTTTCCGTCCCAGGAACGCGGAGTCTTTATCGTTAATGCATCGAATTCTAGCTTGATGTAGCGCTTCTGGCCTCTGCCTGTAAGACGACAGTCAAGTGATCCATCACGGCGAGCCTTAACCTCGATTAGCTTTCGGTATTTTAGGTAGCTGACTGTCTTTTTGGCACTCTTACTGTCCATGTGCTTCATGAGCATGTCTGTTAGGATTAAAGAGTTTGGTGCCACAAATGACCCAGTGACCGACGCCGCTAAGCCAATCAGTTTTATAGCTTCCTTGGCATAAACCCTAACCGGGGTATAGGACTGTACCATCCATCACATTATAGAACATATGCGCAGGAACGTGATGATTAGGAGTATACGGCTGGGCTAGTTGGGGTTAGCCGAGCTTAACTTTGGCGTGGCGAATCACGTTGTCACCGATTTTGTAGCCCTGGACACTAGTCAAGAGTGCTAACACTCCATGAGCTGTCTGTAATCGTCTGTTGCTACGCAGTCTGAGCCCATCTCTGCACGTCTTTTGGCGTGTCTTAGTGCCACACGTATCACTGACAAATCATCTAAACCATCAATATCATCTTTGCTTAGGGGCAGCTCATGCTTGGCCACCAAGTCAGAAAAAACACCTTTAATACAAGTAGCCACCTCAGATACTCGACTCGGGACCCAGTCCACACTATGCTCTAGCAGATCTTCTAGTACCCCAACCACAAGATCGGCTGTCTCTAGACCCTCAACATGCGGCAACCGGTCACTAACCGGCAGGTCTAATGCACTAGCTTCAAAATCAGCCATTACTTAACTCTAACCTTGGCATGACGGATCACAGTGTCACCGATTTTATAGCCAGCTTGCAGCTCTTCGCTGATAAGTTCTGTGCCGTCATCGGCACTCACGGCCTCGTGCAAGTGGGGATTGAACACTTCGCCTACAGTTTTGATGCGCTCTACACCCATTTGCTGCAGGGTCTGTTCGAACTGGCTAACTATGCCCTGCACGCCCTTGACAAAATTATCGTCTTTTAGGCCGGCTGGTACATGTTTGAGCGCTAGTTCAAAGTGATCAATAACTGGTAACAGTTGCTCGATGACATCTGTTTTGACCATGTTCTTGAGCCCAGCCATTTGCTCGGTATGCTGACGACGAATATTAACTGCATCGGCTCGTTCGCGCTGCAAGGCATCTGTCAATTCTGCAATCTGCTGTAGTAAATCTGCTTGGGTTGGTTTTTTATTCATACAATGCTCCTTCTAACGCCTGGCCAGCTTGGCGGACTAGGCGCATTACGTCACGGTATTGCTGGCGAGTGGGGCCCAAAACACCGATGTAGCTTCTGTCGCTGTACGGACTACGAAATCGACTGATTATCAGGCTGGCACCAGCACTACGGCCGATTGGGTTCTCTGCCCCGATATATACACTTAGTGGTTCGTTTGGCGCTGTTTCACGCAACCAAGGCTCTAGGTTATCTAGTAGTCTGGCTACTTGCTGTACTTGGTCGCCGTTCATAAACTCTGGCTGGCCAAATAGGTTAGACAAGCCACTCATGTAGAGCTGATCACCCAGCGTAGCTAGACCCAAATTGCTGGTAAGTTCTACTAGGGTGTCTACGGCGTTACGAATGGTACGTTCTGGCAAGCCACCGCCCTCTACACGAGCCGTCAGAGCCCTAGAGGCCCGATGTTGGCCGGTAATCTCTGGTGTTTCACTGACAGCATTAACATACAAACGATAGCCTTTGTCGGTTGGTACACGACCTGCGCTAGTGTGAGGCTGAGCAATTAGGCCCAAACGCTCTAGCTCGGCCATTTCGGCACGGATTGTCGCCGGCGACACATTAAAGGCCTTGGCCAATAAATTAGAGCCCACCGGGCTGGCGACTTCGGCGTATTGCTCCACAATAGAAGACAAAATTTGGCGTTGCCTATCTGTCATAATGACCAAACTATACCATTTTGGCACTAACGTTACAAGAGTGCTAAGTTAGCCTACTACACCGGGCCAGTACATGCTACGGCACTACCCAATTGATGATTATAGACGTTTGGTAATATCATTATTGAGTTATCGCCGGCATCTATAATGTTATCCCCATTTAGGTTAGCTCTTTTTTGTACAGGATCGGTCAGAGTACTGGGGTCTTTGCCGTAAACGGTTGGCAATATAAGAGTACTGTGGTCGGCAGCATCAACGCATCCGTCTTGATCTAGGTCGGCTTGCTTGAAGCTACGGTTTACATAGAACGTCACCGCGTCACTCGACGTACTTTGGCCATTACCATCAGCAACTGCTGTAATCGTATGAATGCTACGATTGGGATAAGTGGTCGTGTTACTAAAATCGAACGATAGGGTGTAATTACCGCTACCCGTAGACGTAGCTGCAGCTGTAGCTGCCCCGCTATCAATCTTAAATGTAACCTGATCAACAGAACCACTGCCGATAGTAGCATGTGCTTTTAGAGTATATGCGTTACGTGCGTCATCAAAACTAGATGGAGCTGTTACGTCCACCACTGGGGCTGGGCCACTAGGCACACAGTTATCGCCGAGACCAGTAGGAGTACATGCCCCAGACCCAGCAGGTGTGAATATTAGTCTGTCTACACCAACATTTGGCTGGGTGCCCAACAATACTATGTTGTGAGAACCTGCTGTCAAAGGAACAGATGCAGTTGTTGAACTGACCCAGTCCCAGTTAGCGTCAGTGGCAGTTACGGTGTAACACGTGTTATCGATCTTTAGCACGAAAGAATTATTTGTAGCATCAGAGCGTAAAATACGTGCCCATACCATGTAATTGCCAGCCGTAGGCACCGGCAGAGTTTGCGTTACTGTACCATAGGGAGCTGCCGGGCAGGATGCTACTGCCCCCACCTTTGAATGACCAGCTACTAATTGAACTGCTATAGCCAAAAAGGCCACTAAGGCAAATTTTGTGGCGTAGTTCAGTTTTGCTAAATTCTTCATACGCCTGGGCCCGAGTTATCTTGTGGCGCTACAACTGTACCCGGATCTGGATTAGCTACAATCTGAATGCCATCACCAGCACCAGTTGATGAGGTTGGCTCTTCAAACTTTAGGCCACCTTTACCACCGCCGCCGCCGAGCATCCCACCGGTAGAACGGCCACTCATGATTTTTTTGAGTATCAGGACTGCTACAACAAGTGCTACCACCACTATGACTATGATTATCCACATCGATGAACCTCCACCCTTGACTACCAGGTCACTATAGGTAAGGTCAAAGTTTTGTACTGGTGCCGTTTGCGAACTACCAGAGCCACTTACATTGTTTGTTACTTCTATAGTCTGTACATAATCTTTACCGTCCTGATTGTATACAACAGTGTGCGTACCAGGTTGTACGCCTGTAAAGCTAGCTACGCCCTTGTCATCACTCTTGACAGTAACTGGGTCTGAGTGGAAAGTAATATCTTGATTAGCTACTGGTTTTTTATTCTTATCTAAGACCGTCACACTGATATCTAGGCCCTTGGTAGTGAAGGAACTGGTGTCGCCTTCTGTCTTTTTACCGCCATTAACACTTACAGATCGGAAACTATAAGTTGTACCAGGCACCAATAGACCGTCTTTAATGCTTACCTGTGAGCCACTAACGGTGCTGGTTTGCCCGTTAAAGCTTCCGTCTGGGCCATATTCTATGTAAGCCTGGAAGGCTTTATCGGCATTTAGGGAGAATGTAGCGCTAGTATATTGAACGTCTGTGGCTTCGGCAGTAACTGCTACAACACCAGCTGTAACGACCTTCTTTTTGGGTGCGGGTGGGCATTTAGATTTACCTGGGCAATTACACGCTGTGCATGGTGGAGGTGGGGGTGGAGGTGGGCATTTAGATTTACCTGGGCAGTCACAAGCTGTGCAGCGTGGAGGACATTTCGTAGGATTACAGCCACCACATTCTTGTGTGCAATGAGGCGCAGCCGTCAACGAGATACTTTTACTTGCGGCGGCAGGCGTTACGCTGGTTCCGTAATAGGCGTGACCAGTAACACCAACAGAGGCGCTTACACCACTCACCTTTGCCTTACAGCTAGTGGTGAACACTTTGGACTGAGCGGTAACACCAACACTACCACCCGTGAGTGCCCTGTCCACAGATATGGTGCCGCTGCCCGTGACGGCAGCACTGGGAGCTTGCGTAAATGGCGATCCACCGAAGTTAGGCGCACCACAACTTAATTGGCTGGGGTCGTATGTAAAGGTCAAAGTGACTTCATTAATGGCGCTACCGGGGTTTAACCCGACAGTAACTGTGCCAGAGGACCCAGACTGAATGCTAGAAGGCGCCGAAACGTACCAACTTCCTGCGCTGGCGGCAAAGATGCTGTTAACAAAAAAACCACCGACTAATACAATTGCCGCAACAAATGCTAGTAATTTTGAGTTTTTCTTAAAAAATTTCATACCCTTTAACAACTAGAATAGTGCATAAGTTGGGCCAATGCAAATAGCTTTTGGTTAAAAAGTAACTGGCCTTACTAACAACATGCTCTAACCAATAAGTTATAAGTTATCCACATCTACGGTTGCAATTTAGTTACCACAAGAGTTTAGTAGGTTGTATAAAATAAGGAGCAAGCATGCCAAACGTAGATATTAATGTAACCGCTCTTATAATAGCGGTAGTAGTAAATATGATCATAGGTTTTGTCTGGTACGCACCCCAGGTGTTTGGTAACGCCTGGATGAAGATGAACGGAATCAGCAAAAAAGACATGAAAAGCGGCCGCTTGGTCCCGATATTGGCAATGTTAGTTCTAGCTATCGTTCAGGCTGTTGTTTTAAAACACTTTATTGTTTACGCCCAACACTACAACACCGGCTATTCCACCACAGAGGCTGGATTTTTGACCGGTTTGTGGGCCTGGGTTGGCTTTGTGGCCCCAGTTATGGGCGCTAGCTACATGTTTGCTGGTAGGCGCAAGAAGCTACTAGCCATAGACACTGGATACTATCTAGTTGCCTTGCCCCTGATGGGCATGATCCTATCACATTGGGTTTAAATGTGTTTGACATCATTTGTCGATAAACATAAGATATAAGTAACATTGTATGAAATAAAAAACATGAACATCAAACAAACCAAACTCAACCCTCCAAACCAAACAGGATTTGGGCATCACATAGTGCTAGTTGGCTTTGTGCTGCTATTTGTTATTGGTGGCATATATATGTTGGTTGCTGGCCGCGCCCAGGCTCCATCTTATGACAACCCGCTAAATACTGGCATCGTAAGAGATTGCACCCTGAGTGGTACCGAGTCTGTAACTACCTCTATAAATGGCGTACAACAAACACGAAAAGATGTGCCTTACTACCAGACACTAAAAAAAGGCCAACCTAGTAGCGACTGCGTTAGGAGTCTACAAAACTTGCTGAATTATCGCTGCTCGATTGCTGGCAAATCATCCAAGCTGGACCTAAGCGGCAAATTTGATAACCGAACAACTAGCGCTCTAAGGAGCTTCCAAAAGGATCTAGGTATTTCTGCAGAAAACGGCACAGTTGGCTCACGCACCTGGGGAGTCTTGCAGGTATTAGACCCCGCCAAAGCCGGCCAACTCAGCTGCGTCTAGCCAGTCGCGGCTAACGCGGCTAGATGACCAATGCCAGCTAACAGCGTAACCTCATACTCTGGCAAATCAGCGTTATTTGTACCATATTCATAGTAATGAAATGCCCAGCCAGCCTCGCCAATATGCCCTTCAGCCATTGCGTGAAGCTCTGGCGAGCCCAAAAGTCTAAAGTTTGCTGGTCTGTTAGGGCTAACCCAGCACCTAAATTGATTTTGTGGTAGCGTATCCCCGGTCAATTCCGCAAATACGTCGCGCATAACCTTCGTCACTGATCTGGCAGTTTTTTTAGCAGCTTCGGGCGTAGGATAAGCTCTCATCATGGGTGGCAATGCATACACTTCACCACTATAACTTCTGGCCAAAGGCACTGGCCTTAAATCCTCGGGGTAAAGTCCGCTAGCACTCCTTAACGCATGAAACATGTCGTGCTCTAAGTTATCATGTATTCGAAACTCTGCCTCCCCCGCCAAAAATAAGCGTCTATCGGAGTCAAAACTAAAAGGTAAGCAGCCTGCGTCCGAAATAATTCTTATACACTCGTGTTCATTTATAACGGGCATGGGGCAATACTATTAAACATCAACAGCCAATGCAAGCACAAACAGTTAGTCGCGTTTGAGTAGCACTGTGAAAGCTTCGGCTGGAATGTCCACTTTGCCAAAGCGCTTCATGCGCTTTTTGCCCTTGGCCTGTTTGGCCAGAACTTTCTTTTTGCGGGATACATCGCCGCCGTACAAACCAGTGGTTACGTCTTTGCGGTAAGCACTGATGTCTTCACGGGCGATAAACTTGCCCCCCACGCCAGCTTGCAGTGCTACCTGGAAGTTCTGCCTAGGGATGACGTCTTTTAATTTCTCTACAATTTCACGCCCCAATCGCTGGGACTCAGATCTATGCACCATGATGCTCAGAGCATCGACTCGTTCGCCGGCCACGTAAAAGTCTAGCTTTACCAAATCTTCGGCCCGGTAATTGTCTAGTTCGTAATTAAAACTACCGTAACCGCTAGTCAGGCTTTTTAGTTGATCGTAAAAATCAGTTAGTAGGTTAGCCAGTGGCGCTTCGAACTCAATCAACGCCAACTGGGCATCTACATAGCTGAGGTTTTTTTGCAGACCACGCTTGCTAGCAATTAACTGAATGACAGGGCCGACGTAATCTTTGGGGCAGACTACCTCGCCCTTGATCCACGGTTCGCGTATCTCGGCAATCTTGGCTGGGTCGGGTAAGTCAGCTGCGCTTTTGATATCAACTTCTTCACCGCCCAATAAAGTCAGCTCGTAATCGGTGGACGGGTTGGTCACAACCAGCTCTAGGTCGTATTCGCGTTCCAGCCGCTCGCGCACAATGTCCATGTGCAGTAGCCCCAAAAATCCAATCCGCACGCCAAAACCCAGTACCGGCGAATTCTCTGGCTGAAACTGCAGGGCCGAGTCGCTAAGGCTGAGCTTTTCGATAGCATCTTTTAGCTCCTGGTAAAACTCGTTACTTTCCGGAAAGAAACCGGCGTAAACAAACGGCTTAACCTCTTTATAACCGGGTAGTGCCTGGGTAGCTGGAGATTTTGCTAGGGTTACAGTGTCGCCTACTTTGGCCTCACGCGTACTCTTGAGGTTGGTCACCACGTAGCCAATCTCGCCACCGGCCAGCGAATGTAGTGGCGACATTTCGGGCCTTAGTGCCCCGACTTCTAGAGCAATGCCCTGGGCACTGGTGGCCATCATTTTGATTTCGTCTGATTTATTTATCTGGCCGTCAAAGACTCTTATATATAAGATAACTCCGCGGTAATCGTCGTAGTAACTGTCAAAGATTAGTCCGCGCGTTGGCTGATTGGATTGACCCTTTGGCGACGGCACATCACTAACTACCCGTTCCAGAATGTCTTCTACGCCCTGCCCGGTCTTGGCCGAGATATGCAGAATGTCTTCTGGTTTGCAGCCCAACAAGCTAACTACCTCGGCACTGACCCGAGCCACATCAGCGGCTGGCAGATCTATTTTGTTAAGCACCGGGATAATCTTTAGATCGGCCGCCAAGGCTAAGTAAACGTTGGCCAAGGTTTGGGCCTGGATACCTTGGCTGGCATCAACTACCAAAATGGCCCCTTCGCAAGCTTCTAGGCTGCGCGATACTTCATAACTAAAATCTACATGGCCAGGTGTGTCGATCAGGTTTAGTTCAAACTCAACCTGCTTGGAAGGTGGAATATGGGAGTTAGAAGTTGGTTGTTTATTACCTTCAAACTTCAAACTTCTATCTCCCAAGGATGATTTGTAAATCATCCTTACGGGGGCTAGCTTGATGGTGATGCCCTTTTCGCGCTCCAGGTCCATTTTGTCCAGCATCTGGGCCTTCATATCACGCTTTTGGACAGTACCAGTCAGCTCTAGCAAGCGATCAGCCAGTGTAGATTTGCCGTGGTCAATGTGGGCAATAATACAGAAATTACGAATGTGGTCTTGGTTCATACTCAACAGAGTATAACAGAGGTGGGAGTTTAGGCCTACTGGACTACGACTGGTTTGAGAATTAGCTTGCGGACTTTTCGTACAAATGGCAAAGGCTCGTCCAGACCAAATAGCAATGACACGCCTATGTGTACCAGCAAAGTAACTCCGATGATTAACCCCAATCTGGTGCCCAGGGTAAAGAAGCCGCGCTCGCCCTTCTCTAACGGCAAAAGTTTAACCATGACATATCCGGCCATCGAGCTAAAACCTGTTACCGACGTAATCTTGACGATACCTACCCAAAATAGTCGATCAAATATATATGGGTCGCGTATGAGCATAATTATAGATAGTAGCAACACCTCTGCGCCAGCTACTATCGATTGAGCCAAAGCTAAACCGGCAACGTTATAAGATGTTGGCCGGGCCAACTGAAACGCCAAAAATACGTTTAGCCCAATAGCAAAAAGTGAAACCAACAGCGGGGTTATGGTGTCTTTTTGAGCATAAAAATAACGTGACAATATCGTGTAAATAATTCGAAAGAATATAGCCGCTACCAAGAAACCAAGTATCAACGATACTTCTGGGGCGACACTAGCAAACAGTAACCTGGCTAGATACCCACGGCTAAAAAACGACAGAGCCGCCACAGGCATGGCGATCCACACCATCAACCTCAGAACCTTAAAGAATTCTTTATGGAATAAATCAGGCCTTTTTTGAGCCAAGCGATCCGTCAAACGCGGAAAGGCCGCTGTGGCTATAGATGTGCCAAAAAGTAACACCGGCACGTTCATCAGGGTTACTGCAAAGTTATAGCTACTAATAGCCGTTGGCCCTAGTTTGGATGCTCGGTTGGTTTCTACAATACTGTTTATGGAATCGATGCCTTGGTCCACCGAACGGGGTGGTAGTTTACGCATAACCAATCTAAAATCATCTGACTTAAAGTTAATGCGCAGCCGATATTTGAACTTCATGCCAATCAACCCCAGGCTGGCTATCAACAGCTGCAGCGCAGCTCCTATCAACGCGCCAAAGCCTAAACCAACTACCCCCAAACTATGCCGAAATACAAAGATACTGATGATCACGGACAAGTTGTAGGTTATTGGTGCAATAGCGTAGAAGAAAAATCGGCCAAATGTTTGCTGGACACTGGTGATGATACCCGACAGCGTAAACAACAAAGGGTTTAGGGCCACAATACGCATTATCATTACGGCGTCTTTTAGTTGCTCGGGGTGGTCCCTTAACCCCGGTGCCACAATATGACTCAGTAGCGGCCTTGCAAATATAAAGATAATGACCGACACAAAGAACATGACAACCGCCAATAGGTTTAGCAGGCTGCTGGTTAAATCCCAGATGGTTTTTTTGTCATTTTTATGAAGATGATCGGCCAATACCGGCATAAAGGCTACGCCCAATGCCCCAGCCGCAATGGTCAGGAAAAAGAAATCTGGGATCTGAAAAGCTGCAAAGTAAGATCCGGTACTGGCCGGTGAAAAGTTAGCGGCAATAAGTCTAGTCCGAAAGAAGCCCAGCCCCTGCGCTAGCAGAGTAGTAAACATCAACAGGGAAGCAGCACTACCTA
The DNA here is from genome assembly GCA_038213615.1 of Saccharimonadales bacterium (SeqCode). Lineage (GTDB taxonomy): Bacteria > Patescibacteriota > Saccharimonadia > Saccharimonadales > OMJO01 > JBBQSV01. The sequence goes on from JBBQSV010000006.1 coordinate 25,786, forward strand.
GGCTGACCCTTTTATTGGCACGATTAATCAGGCGGTTCATTCACGGTTCATTATAGATACCGTAAGCCTAATTGAGAACTACAATTAATATAATGCAGCGGCTTTGGGCATAGTCGAACCCTTGAGCACATCTAGTACTTCGTCGGCCTCGACAGTTTCTTTTTCTAGCAGACGCTTTTTGAGTTCGTCTAGTTTGGTTCGGTTGGCCTTTAGCACGTCCTTGGCCCGACGCGAAGCTTCTACTATCAGACCCTCTACCTCGTCATCAATGATCTTGGCGGTTTCATCGCTGTAGTTTCTGTCGTGCATCATGCGTTCCATCATCATGCCCTCCTCAGAGTGGAACACTTGGTCGCGCAATTTTTTGCCCATACCCTGGTTCACAATCATGTCACGGGCTAGTTCCGAGGCTTTCTGCAAATCATCACCAGCACCAGTAGTAACGCGGTCAGCGCCGTAAACTACTTCCTCGGCTACGCGGCCACCCAAAATCCTGGCCAGCACGTCTTTGAATTCGATAACGCTATGATAGCTTTTGTCTTCTGGCGGGATAAACCAAGTTACGCCACCGGTACCGCCACGTGGGATGATGGTGACTTTGTGCACCATGTCGCTGTCTGGCAGTACGTGGCCAACAATAGCGTGGCCGGCCTCGTGGTAAGCGGTGACTTCTTTTTCTTTGTCACTCATGATTTTGCTTTTGCGCTCTGGGCCAATGGCTACTTTTTCGAACGCTGCCGTGACGTCTTCTTGGGTGATTTCGTGACGGCTATTGCGGGCAGCTAGGATAGCAGCTTCGTTGGTGATGTTAGCCAGATCGGCACCAGACGAACCAGCACTCTTGGCTGCCAAGGCGTCCAGATCTACGTTCTTGGCTAGGGGCTTTTTGGCAAAGTGAACTTTTAGGATAGCCTCGCGGTCTTTGCGGTCTGGCAAGCCAATGTTAACCCGGCGATCAAAGCGACCTGGTCGCAAAAGTGCTGGGTCTAGCACGTCGGCGCGGTTAGTAGCGGCTAGCACGATGACATTCTGACCCTGTTCGAACCCATCCATCTCTACCAGGATTTGGTTTAGAGTTTGCTCACGTTCATCGTGACCGCCACCCATACCAGAACCACGGCGACGGCCAACAGCATCAATTTCGTCTACAAAGATAATGCACGGTGAGTTCTTTTTGGCCTTGGCAAACAGATCGCGCACTCGTGATGCACCAACACCCACAAACATTTCTACAAACTCCGAACCAGAGATACTAAAGAATGGCACATTGGCTTCGCCGGCGACGGCCCTGGCCAGCATAGTTTTACCGGTACCGGGTGGGCCCACTAGCAACACGCCTTTGGGTATTCGCGCCCCGACGCTTTCGAACTTTTTGGGGAATTTTAGAAACTCTACAATTTCTTGCAAATCTTGCTTGGGCTCGTCGCTACCAGCAATGTCATGAAATGTTACTTTGTCTTTTTCATTACCGTACAGGCGGGCTTTGCTCTTGCCAAAACTCATTGCCTGATTGCCTTGCCCCTGGGCACTACGCATCATGAAGTACAGCAAGGCGCCAAAAATAATAACCGGCAGCAAAGACGAACCAATGGTTATCCAGGTAGAACTAGTAGATGACTCCTGCTGATAATTTACCGGGACCTTGGTGTAGTCCACGCCCTCTTCTTTCAAACTGACCGCCGGGTTGATGTACGACTTTAGACTGGCCTTAGAATCGCCCTTTTTGGTGATCTCTATGTTGCCACCCTTTACCAATATATTGCTGTAGTCGCCGTGGTTAGCTTGATTTATCAAGTCTGATAACGGGATAGACTTTAGTGTTGACGGCTGACCATAAGCCGAAAATATAACTAGCCCCAGTAGAACCAATATAGCTACGAAGCCAGCGTTTTTGAAACCGCGGCGCTTGGGCGAACCGCCGTCTTTGCTTAGTTTGAACGATTTTTTATCCATAGCCATGTATTATACAGAGATCATTTAAGCTTTACTAGCGCTCCGCTATCTTGAGTGCCAAAACCTTGGGCAAAATATTAATGCGATAGCCATTTAACAGATCAACCTGCTTGCCGGGCGCTAGGGTCTTGGCCCCAACTACTGCCCGCGAAACCAACCGCCTATCAATTGCTGTTAGTCCATTATTGCGTAGCCACTGGGTCATCACCTCGCCCGCCACGCTGTTGGGCAGATCAATAAACCACCGCCTGAGTAGCTGGCTAACGGCTGGCTGCAGATGCAGCTGGGCCAGCAAGGCAGAGTTGATATCTTGGTTTAAGTCGTGGGTATGATGAATCAGATCTAGCAACTGCTGTTTTTGGGCTTGGTTAAGTTTGGGGAGTAATTGACTACGTACGTAGTTACGCAGGTATTTGGTATCGACATTGGTAGAATCCTCGCGCCATTTGATCTGATTATCTAGAGCGTAGCGTTTGATGGCGTGCTTGGGCAAATGTAGCATCGGCCTATGTAAGTGTGGACTGGAACGCAGGGCCGAAAATCCACCCCGGCCAGTACCGCGTAGCAGCTTCATGATCACCGTCTCTAACAGATCATCCTGTTGATGAGCCGTAACTATACCCCTAGACTGCGTGGCCTGCCGTACTTTGTTCAAAAACTCATAGCGGGCTTTGCGGGCCACGTCCTCGCTAGTGGCACTACCCAGCGTGGCAGTGTCGTAGGCAAACGATAGCCCGTAGCTTTTGGCCATGGCCTGCACCAGTTGCCGATCTTGGGCCGAATCTGGCCGGATGCCGTGATCCAAATGTGCCACTGTTAGCTTTAGGTCTGGCCGGCCCTTTAGGACATGTAGCAGCACCATGGAGTCCACTCCACCCGATACTGCCACAACATATGCCCCCGGCTCTAAATCCAACTCCATACATTTATTCTAACAGCCCTGCATGTGGGTCCTGTGAATTAGTAGTGTCAAGGCTTGGAGCCTGCGTTTTTTTAAGTCCTAAAGCCTGTACAGTGTTTTTTGGCAGTGGCAATTGGCTGCTTCAGGACACTACTCGCTTGTTTGCTCATCCAGATTACTTGATTATTATCCTCGTTTAAATAGCTACCCAGCTTCACGATACCTTCTGGGGCGTTTTCTATTTCATCATTCAGCTTCACATCATTTTTATCGCCAACTTTTTCTACATATGCTGCAACTGCCTTACAGCTAGTCATAAGATCACTCGCCTGTTTTGCTGTAATTGGTTTGTCTGCTAGCTGTTGTTTGAGCAATTCTACCTTGGCTTGATTCTTTTTGTGACTAGAATCTTCTAGTCTCTTGTTAATAACATGGTCTACGCCAGCTACTAAACTCAGCGCCACTACCGCCGCTATAACGATCTTTATAGTTTTGCCAAACTTGTAGCCCTGGGCTTTTAGTCTATGTGCCCTCATTAGAGATACAATGGTTAACCCTATGGTTATCGGGGAAAGGAATATAGCAAAAACAAAACCGTAGCCTGTTTCTGCAGCCCCGTGCAAAGCTCCTACTCGTATGTCAGCCACCACTAGACTTATTTCGGCCAACCAAACCCAGATAGCCAGAAATAGGATTATCAGAAATGGGATATTGGTTTTTTGTTTTGCTGGCGGCTGCCCCACTGGGTCGGAGCCTTCTGTATTAAATGAAACGGGGCTTTGATTTTGGTCATCCATAAGTGGAATTATAACAAAAACCTACGTGGTAGCGGCGACTGGATTTGAACCAGTGACCTCAGGCTTATGAGTCCTGCGCTCTAACCAACTGAGCTACGCCGCCATGTCGACACAATATATGAATGATTCTAGGTCAAAACCTTTGTAATTTTGACTCCAGAACAGATCAGACTATAGCACTTTTTGTATCTGTTGGCCAGACGTTGACAGATAACCAAAAGTAGCTTGATTTATTTAGCAATAGGACTATATTTAGCATAAAAGAAACACTCCCAAAAATAAGGAGCCCCCCTGAGTAATCAGAGAGGCTCTTTCTGGTTGCTTATCAGACGATGTTTACAGCTGATCTATCAGCGAATCGACTTCTAAGATTTGTTGATTAGTTGTTTGTGACAACTCGTATGCTAGTTCACTCATTTGTAGTATTACCCTTTTTTAGTTATTTAGTTAGTTTTTGTTCTTGTCCGCTAGGCTTTCTGGGTGCAACAGTCTGTAATCAGACTGAGTAGCGCCATGAAAGCCTGCTGGATTGTCATGACAATAACTAACATTATACACGCTTTTGCTTATTTGTCAATTAGATTATGCTTACACCTGCCTCGTTGACAAACCTACCTCTGTTTGATAAGATAACGGGGCTTCAAGCAATGGTCGCGGTCCACACACCTTTTCACTCTTTCTTGTAATCTGATTACTTACTACTCGAAAGCGGAAAAAGTGAGGGACTCGCTCCTCACTCGCCACTGGCGAGTTCGTCGCGGGGTAGAGCAGTGGCAGCTCGTGTGGCTCATAACCACAAGGTCGCAGGTTCGAGTCCTGCCCCCGCTACCAGGGTCCGAAGATGATGCAAAGCATCGTCGCCGGGCCCTGTTTTTGTGGTTAGGACTGGGTTCTGCAACACTAAAAGGTCGCAGGGGAAAACTGCCAGTGGCAGTTTGGACGGCAATCTTCTCTTGAAAACTATGTTTTCAAAGATGAAGTTGTGGGGTCGCGGAACGTGACCGAGTCCTGCCCCCGCTACCAAGTAAGACTTTACAGATAGAGATTGGTTCCATTCGCTGTCTAGCGAACCAGTCTCTTTTTATTTCCAAGTTTGGTTCGCCCCTGTTATTTAGGTTCGAGTCTTATTTGGTTGTTTGGTATACTGTCGAATATGAAGAACTTGAAGGTATTGGTAGCTTCGCAAAATAAAGTTAAATTGGCAGCAGCGGAGGCCGCTCTAGGCAGTTTTTACGAGGGAGTACAAGTAGAAGTAGCTTTATCATCAATGACAGGTTGTTTCTGGATAACAACGTCCTCACTTATAAGAATCTATTACGAACAAAGACCGTAAACTTAAACAAACTAACTAATATAAACTACCGGTTGGAAATTGGAGGGAGGAGGTTGCCTTCAAGGATATTTCATTTATATGACGCTGACGGTGGCAATATGAATATTCCTTCAAATGGTTGGACCCATCAGAAAAATTTATATGAAGTAATAAAAAATGCTGCGATATCGAATCGTATTCAGCTAAGCAACAAAACCACAAAAAAGCTATCTCTGACTTATAATAATGGTTCAACTCCTACTGCCTAAGTATTTAACTTATGCTTGCAAACTAACCGTACAAGCTGAACAATGGATCTGATATGACAACTCACCCATTTGACGCCAGTATAGTTGAAGCCAATCGTATTTCAGGCGAAGCCATGGCCGCTAGGGTAATGCTTGATGTTGGGGCTGGAGAAGAACCCCAAGACGCCATAGATCGCCAGATGAGACTTATTGCCCAAGAAAATGATCATTACTTTAGTGCTATAGGATCCGTACTACTTACAACAATGGCAGACTTTGACACTGGATTAGATAGAGTTGCTGAAATAATCGATGACCCTGAAGAGACTTGGGTGGTGGATGAAGACAGACCTCCTGTACGATTAGCTTTAGCCGCCGCCTATCTAAGGCGTGGTGATCTAGAAAGAGCTCAGACCACTTTCTTTGAAGCAGCGGCTTCATCGCAAAGAAACTTTAGGCCATCAGACCTACCCAGAGTAAATGGGTTTATAGCTGAGTGGACAAGATATAAGCTACGAGAACTTACAACACCAGCTGGTGGCGATAGCCAAGGATAAGATTATGGCAGACTTAGCAGAGATAGATCCAACCCTGGCACTGGGCGAATGTATGTCGCCTCAGGGTTGTGGTATGGGCACAGAGAATGCCTGCTTTGCTTTAACCAGCGGGGAGACCGGCATGAACTGTATGTATTTGACCAGAGATGAAAATCTCAGTATGACGGGCATCCTACTTAGTTGGCGGATGAACATTGACCCAGTAGACGGTCTTCCCTGGTGTCCCCGAGGGGTCATAGCTACATCTAAAAAGCTTGACGAATATCCAGACCTAACAGACTAAACTCTACCGACCTCTTTTCTAACTTCATTCACAATCTCATACATAGCTATATAGCTTCACTCCAGGAAAACTAAAACTTTATAGAATGGTTTTCTTGGGTTCGGCATACAACCTTCACTAACCGTTCGATTGTCAGCTCTAACTTAACTTGGCCATATTCGCCAGCTGGCGAACGGCGCTAGCTCGGCTACCAAGTTTAATGATATGGAACTTCTTCGGAGGTTCTTTTTGATATGATTTAATCAATCACATGAAAGAAATACTCAGTGTCATTGCAATCATTCTGGCTGTTGTTGCCTACATCCCCTATATAAGAGATGTTCTCAAGGGTAAAACTAAACCACACATTTACAGCTGGTTTGTGTGGGGCTTTGTAACTATCATCAGATTTGCCTTACAGATAAAAGGTGGTGGCGGTCCTGGAGCGTACGTAACTCTGTCGGCTGGCATAATATCATTTATCATATTCTTTCTCGGTCTTAAGGGCGGTAAAAAGGATATAACTACCTCCGACACTGTCTTCTTTGTACTAGCACTTATAGCAACTGCTATATGGGTTTTCGCAAAACAGCCCACACTGTCTGTAATACTGCTAGTTACTATAGATCTACTAGGGTTTGTACCAACCATACGAAAATCCTGGAACAAGCCAAATGAGGAGACTTTATTTACGTGGAGTCTCAATGGTTTTAGGCACGGCCTAAGTGTGCTAGCTTTGAGCCATTACAATATACTGACGGTTCTATATCCAGCAATATGGGCTATTGCTAACACGTTATTCAGCTTGATGCTTGTAATTAGACGTAAACAAACTGGTTCAACTCCTAGCACCTAACTCCTAACAGAACCATCCTCCCTAACCTCGTTAACCAACTCATAGTCACTAGTTAGGATGATAGCTGGCTAGAGTCTTCTTTGGATGATTCTGTTGAAAGATGCTCGATCAATACCACGGACAGCATTAAGGATAGACTACATATAGTAATAAATGCATACTGCACTATATTTTCATCAGCACGGTGACGATACTTATCAAGAAACAGGGCACTAAAACCTATAAGACACCAGCAAGCTATTAAAAACATAGGGACGGTATTGAACCAGCGAAAGACTCGTTTGTAGAGCAGTTGCATTAGGGCTAGAACTATACTTGCCAACAAAAAAACTGCTGAGATTATACTGGCTGACCCGTGAATAATAATCAGCGGAGAATGTGCAACGTTAGTACAGCTGGCACTGAGTGAATTACAGTTAAACGGTACTAAGGCCGCAACTATTATCAATACTGCAAAGATCATATAGCCAACTACACATAGTCTAGTAATTAAATTCTTTGATTTTAGAAATTGCAGTGATCCTCCAACCAATAAAGCTAGACCAGAAAGTATATCTAGGGCAATAAACAACCAATTATAAGGCTGCCCAGTAGCTTCTAATTGGCTGGCGAAAGCACTACGAGCCACATTTGGATTAAGAAAAAAGCCTAGAGGCCAAGAGGAATAAAGTATAGCAGCGAAGACACCAATCCAAACCACGGGGGTTTTTAAAATGGCTACTAGTCGGACATTATTTTTTATACGCATCATTTAATTCTAATGCCATAAGGTCATTTAATATAGGAAAAATAGTTTTATTAAAAATCTGGTACAGGTGCTAGCGGTTCAACCCCTACTGCCTAAAACTCCTGATCTGTTTCAGCAATCGGCTTAATAACGATCGAAGATAAATCCACTTCGTTCTCTGGGCTGGGTAAGAAAACTCTTCTGGCCTCGCCTATGCAGGTCACCCCCAAGAAAGCGGCTGCCATTACTCTTTTGGGGATAGCATCTACAGTTAACCTGTCTACAGTGTCCATCAATACAAGGCTAGCTACTGCCCCACCATCAAACCCATCATACGAATTACGCAAACGATCTAGAGCCCAGTATAGGCTTACACGTATTTCGAGTGACATGTGACTGAACATAGATGAACATTATACAGAGCGCTTAAGACGTGACGCCAGTTTCCTTCCTCACATCACACACAATCTCCTATATAGCAGTCAGTTCCAACTTAACTTGGTTCCCTTCAACAAGTTCAGGGTAAACCATTTATAGCTTCTCGCAGAGATAACTATTTATCTCTGGTTTGGCATATAGCCGTTTGGTAATAAAGGTAAATTACCAAGCCTTTATCGGCGCTAGCTCGGCTACCAAAGAACTTATGGTTTAACAGAGGTGTTCTGCCTCTGTTTTTTTTATTTTACTTTGATATTATTAAAAGTAAATGAGTGTTGATACTATTTCACAAATTGCCATCGCCATTCTAGGAGGTTTGGCTATCTTCCTAGTAGCTAAGAAAAATAAGTGGGGGTTTGTAGTAGGTTTAATATCCCAGCCATTTTGGTACTACACTTCAATATTTCATCATCAATGGGGTGGT
>JBBQSV010000007.1:0-34167 GCA_038213615.1 Saccharimonadales bacterium (SeqCode)
GAGCTGCAATCGCAGGGATCGGTCACGGAGTTAAAGTCTATGCTTGAACAGTTGCGTAAATCAGCAATAACCAATGTAGTGTTTGATATTGGCTTAATGAGGGGCTTTGACTACTACACTGATGTGGTGTTTGAAGTGTTCGATACACATCCAGAAAACAACCGTAGCATGTTTGGCGGCGGTCGCTATGACGGCTTGGTGGGGCTATTTGGTGTAGAGCCAGTACCAACTGTGGGCTTTGGCATGGGTGACGTTACTCTGCAGAACTTTTTGCAAGACCACCAGCTAATGCCAGCTCTCAAACCGGTGACGGATATTTACTTGGTCCAGGTTGGCGTGACAGCCCAGCAAATTGACCCAATCCTAAAAGAGTTGCGCGAGATGGGCCTAAATGTAGCGGCCGATCTGACTACCCGCAAACCCGATAAGCAGATCAAAACCGCCGCCAAAAAGGGCATTAACTACGCTTTGTTTATAGGGCCCAAAGAACTACAGACGGAACAATTTACATTACGTGATTTAACCGCCGGCACCGAAGAACAACACAGCCTGCAGCGTATTGTTAGCATTGTTAAAGACGCCCGCAAATAGGCTGGCAATACTCACTCTAATCTGTTAGGATAGGTTCCTATGCAAGTTAAGCTAACAAATTTAACTGACACCAAAGTCAAGCTAACTGTCATCGCCAACGAGTCCGAGATGACCGCTGTTAAAGACGAGGTTTTAAAACACCTAGGTAGCAAGGTCAAATTGGCTGGTTTTCGTGAGGGCAAAGCTCCGGCTGCCATTGTAGAAAAAAATGTCGACCAAGCAGTACTACAAAACGACTTCTTAGAACACGCCATCAACGACATGTACGCGCAGGCCGTACGCCAGGAAAAGTTGCGACTAGCCGGAGCCCCAGAAGTGTCGGTTGTTAAGTTTGTGCCATTTTCTATCCTAGAGTTCAATGCAGAAGTGGAAGTTATCGGCGAAGTTAAACTGCCAGACTACAGCAAAATCAAAAAGGCTATGCCCAAAGCCGAGGTTTCGGCCGCCGACGTAGATGAGGTACTCAAATCTTTGCAAGCCCGACAAGCCGAGAGAAAGCCTGTAGACCGTGCTGCAAAATTGGGCGACGAAGCAGTTATCGACTTTAAAGGCACTGATACCAAGGGCGAAGCCATCAACGGAGCAGAAGGTAAGGCCTATCCGCTAACCTTGGGTAGCAACAACTTCATACCCGGATTCGAAGATAACTTGGTGGGTCTAAAAGCTGGTGAGTCAAAGACATTTGATCTGATATTCCCCAAAGACTACGGCGTAGCCGCTCTGGCTAGTAAAAAGGTTACCTTTGCCGTTACGGTCTCGACCGTTAGCGAAATGACAGAACCAAAGCTAGACGATGACTTTGCTGCAAAAGCCGGCCCCGTAAAGACGCTAAAAGAACTCAAAGATGACATCCGCAAACAGCTGATGCACGAAAAGACTCATCAAGTAGAGCGTAATTGGGAATCCGAACTAGTCCGAGAAATTGCCTCTAAATCTAAGGTTGCCGTTCCCCAATCTTTGGTGGACGAACAAGTCGAACAGCTAATTCGCGAACTAAAACAAAATTTGACGTACCGTGGCCAAACCTGGCAAGAGTATTTGAACGTCGAGGGCAAAGACGAAGAATCTTACAAAAAAGACGTTCTTGTGGCTCAGGCAACGGAACGCGTCAAGGCCGGCCTAGTACTCAGTGCCATTGCCGAACAAGAGAAATTTGATGTCTCACCGGCCGAACTAGACGATCGTTTACAGGCGATGAAGACCCAGTACAAAGACCCGGCCATGCAGACAGAACTAGATAAGCCCGAGAACCAACAAGATATCGCCAGTCGCATACTCACCGAAAAAGTACTAACCCACCTTAGAAAAATTAACAAAACGTAGCCATGGCGGAGAGTTATGAAGTACCGCCGGGCGAAAGCCCTGAGTGGCTAATTAAATCATCAAATATTAGAGCGCTCCTAGGCGACTTTAATAGGAGTGGTTTGCCGTCGCTTGAACAAGTTTATGCAGAGTACTGGGAGGCTGGGGTATGCACCCTGGATGTAGATGTTCGGATACTATATAGTGTCATTTCTTCGCGAGCAGCAGAACTCATGGCTGAGGAAATGGATCGTCGTGATCACTGGCTGGCTACTTATGTAGGTGAGGCAGTTAAGAATGCTCGAGTAGATCCATTTACATAGAGATCAATGAAACTTCATAACCCATTTGGTTTTGTCGTCAGCCATCTTTGGTTAAGACATGGCTCTGGTGAGGCCGATTAGCACTCTTGACTCGTGAGTGCTAGTTTCATATACTTAAACATATGAATCCTAAGTCTATTTTGATCCCCACAGTCATCGAACAAGACGGTCGCATAGAACGTTCCTATGATATCTATTCACGGCTGCTAAAAGACCGAATTATCTTTGTTGGTGATGAGATCAATCCTCATACAGCTAACCTGATCGTTGCTCAGTTATTGTTCCTAGATAACGAAGACAGCAAAAAGGATATTTGCCTATACATTAACAGCCCTGGCGGTAGTGCCTATGATGCCCTAGCCATCTTTGACACCATGCAGTTTGTTAAGGCGGATGTTCAGACGGTGGGGATTGGCATACAGGCCAGTGCCGCGGCGTTTCTGCTGAGTAGTGGTACTAAAGGCAAGCGGTTTATCTTGCCCAACGGCACAGTAATGATTCACCAACCTAGTAGCGGCACGCGTGGTAAGGTCACCGATCAGGAAATTGACTTAAAAGAAGCATTGCGTTTGAAGAAGGCCATGGAAGAAATCATGGCTAAAAACACTGGTCAAAAACTCGCCAAGGTTCATGCTGATATGGAACGTGATTTTTGGATGACAGCCGATGAAGCCAAAAAGTACGGTGTAGTAGACGCCGTAATCAAGCAGCCAACCAAATCCTAGATCTAGCTGCCGCTTGCTTAAGATGTTATAATAGGTGTGTAGGAGAACTCAATGCCTGAAGTTATTGGCGGTAATATTGAATCAATCACCTTCCATTTAGCCCGGCCCAACGGCTTCACTGATAAAGAAGGTACACTACTGAACGGTTTGGTCAGGGATTCTTTGGCTGATGACTACCCTGATTATAGTAATCTTGAACGTGAAACTCTCGTGACTGAATCTAGTAAGCGGCGCAGGAACGCGAGCGGGGGGAAGATTACCCCAGTTGAAACTGATTCAGGTAATGGCGTGAGTATTTATAGAAACGCAATTGATGTCGTGGCATGGGACGATGAACGCGACATGCCTGTTGCTTACCTAGCAACAGCCGACAATACATCTAGTAAACATAACGGTCTGTATGGAAAAGCTGAAGCCGAAGCTAAGATGAGGTTGGATCGTATGTCAAAAAAACGTTGGCACTGGTTTGGGATGCGACTAATCGATCCGACTACATTGCATAATGAGGCTCCAGAAGATTGGGGCTCAGATGACAGGCTAAGTATCTTGGACATCATGGCCTATTTATCCATGATAAACAAAGATCCCCGACAGCAAGTTTCGACCTACCCATGGAAGGGAGAGAGTTTCTGGGTGCCAACTATTACTTCATGGGGATTAACTGATGCAGGAGATCCCCCTAAACCTGTGTACCCTTTTGGTAAGCACCAAGATCCTGTTGAGCAATCTAGGTGGACGGGACCGAGCGTAGGTTATGCCCAGACTAAGATTGAAAACAAGCCAGGAGCCATAGAGCTACTAGAGAATCTCTCGGTTGCCGACCGGACCATATAGCTCCTATTTCTGGCGTATTTTCTATACCTCAGAAATAACGCTTGACAATACAAAACTTATCTATCAAACTGTGGTCTAAGAAGTAGTGTACGTCTGGGCTGTGCTCCTTTGTCGCTAAAGGCACCAAAAATACCCTCGTAGAGATCTTCGCGCACGAATAAATAAAGTCAAATTTACACCAATCGTAACCGGAGTCTTATAATTTATGCCCAAGGCCACAACTGTTAAGCCGTCTATTAATCTAAGCTCAAAACTCAGGACTTACGCCAGCGAAGTCACCAAAGATCTGGATCTGCCCAATTTGATAGACCATCAAAACACTAACTTTCAATGGTTTATCGAGGAAGGTCTAGGTGAGTTACTAGCTGAAGTCAGCCCCATTGACGACTATACTGGCACTAAACTAAGCCTAAGTTTTAAGGGTTACCACTTTGAAGATCCCAAGATGTCCGAGGCCGAGGCCCGTGACAACAACGTTAGTTTTGAAGCGCCATTAAAGGCTACTGTCGAACTGACCAACAAGGTTACCGGTGAAGTCAAAGAGCAAGAGATTTACTTAGGTGATTACCCATGGATGACAGACCGTGGTACTTTTGTGATCAACGGCGCCGAGCGCGTAGTAGTGTCACAGCTGATCCGTTCAGCGGGTGTATTCTTTACCGCTGATGCCCATTCTGGTCAACGACTCTATGGAGCTAAGGTTATACCTGGCCGTGGTGCATGGCTAGAATTCGAAACTGCTAGTTCTGGTGCTCTATTTGTAAAAATTGACCGTAAGCGCAAGATCCCAGTTACTACGCTACTAAAGGCCTTGGGCATGAACGAAGCCCAGATATTAGACGCTTTCAAACATGTTGATCAAGGTACGCTCAGCTACACCCAGACAACTCTAGACAAAGACCCTGCCAAGGGTAGTAACGAAGCTTTGATTGAAGTCTACCGTCGTTTGCGCCCGGGTGATCTAGCTACTGTCGACAACGCCCGCAGCCTAATTGAAAACATGTTTTACAACTTCAAACGTTTTGACTTTAGCCGTGTTGGCCGTTACAAAATCAACAAGCGTTTGGACATAAAAGTTCCTAACACTATTGAAAACCGGATTATTACTTTAGAAGATCTAAAGGCTATCATTGCCGAGATTATTCGTCTAAACAACACTCAAGAACCAGCTGACGACATCGACAGTCTGGCTAACCGCCGCGTAAAGTTGGTTGGTGAGCTAATCCAGCGCCAGTTCCGTATCGGCTTACTACGCATGGAGCGCAATACCAAAGACCGTATGAGCATGTGCGAAATCGAAACTGTTACGCCAGCTCAGCTAATTAACGCTCGCCCAGTTGTGGCAGCTGTTCGTGAGTTTTTTGCCAGTTCACAGTTAAGCCAGTTCATGGAACAGATCAACCCACTTAGTGAGCTAGCTCACAAACGTCGTTTGAGTTCTATGGGACCTGGTGGGCTATCAAGAGAACGTGCTGGTTTTGAAGTCCGTGACGCCCACGCCACCCACTACGGCCGAATTTGTACCGTAGAAACACCAGAGGGCTCTAACATCGGCTTGGTTTTGAACCTGGCTGGATTTGCTCGTATAAATGACTACGGGTTTATCGAGACTCCATATTACAAGGTTACCAACGCAGCCACTGCCAAAGACGCCGCTGGCCACATTGCCGCCGTTGATCTAGAAGACGCCAAGGGCAAAGTGGTGGTCAAGGCCGGCCAAAAAATTACTGCTGTCCAAGCCAAAAGCCTGGGCGCTGTAAAAAACCAAATCACCTGGCCTGTAAAAGCCCAGGTTACTAAAGAATTAATCTACCTAGATGCTTCTGCCGAAGGCACGGCAGTTATTGCCAACGCTGGCGAGAAAATCGATTCCGATGGCTACTTTGTAAACGAGCGCGTAAGTGCTCGTAACCACCTAGTCACTGGCGAGGTTGATGCTAATCAAGTAACCCATATCGACGCAGCGCCAAACCAGACTATTGGTGCCAACGCTACATTGATCCCATTCATCGAACGCGACCGTGTAGACCGCGCCCTAACTGGCGCCAACCAGCAAAAGCAGGCTGTCCCACTAATCCAGCCAAAAGCCGCCATTGTTGGCACTGGCTATGAAAACATGCTGGCTCTTAACACTAGCCAGTTAATTGTTGCCGAAGCCAAAGGTACAGTTACCAAAGCCTCAGCCGATGAAGTTGTGGTGGATTACAAAGGTACCAAAAAAACCTACAATCCTGTCCACTTCCGCCGCAGCAACGAAGGCACTAGCATGAACCAAAAAGTGGTTGTTAACACTGGTGACAAGCTAGAACCAGGTCAGCCAATTATAGAAGGCATGAGTGTAGAAGACGGCGAATTAGCTCTAGGCCGAGACGTGACCGTAGCCTTCATGCCCTGGAGCGGCTACAACTTTGAAGACGCTATCGTCATTAGCAAACGCTTGATACAAGAAGACGTCTTTACCTCCGTACACATCATGGACTTTATGGTAGAAGTGCGCGAAACCAAGCTAGGACCAGAGGTCATCACTCGTGATATTCCAAACGTTAGCGAAGAATCTTTGCGCCACCTGGACGATGAAGGTATCGTCCGAATCGGTGCCGAAGTTCGACCTGGCGACATTTTGGTGGGCAAGATTACGCCAAAAGGTGAACAAGAACTATCTAGCGAAGAGCGCCTACTGCGCGCCATCTTTGGCGAAAAGGCCAAAGAAGTCCGCGATACTTCACAGCGCATGCCTAACGGCAAACACGGCAAGATTGTTGGCGTTAAGGTATTCAGCCGAGCCAACGGCCATGAGCTAAAAGCCGGTGTTTTGATGCAAATCCAGGTCTTTGTGGCCCAGATGCGTAAGATTCAGGTTGGCGACAAGCTAGCTGGACGACACGGTAACAAGGGTGTTATTGCCCGCGTTCTGTCCCCAGAAGACATGCCATTTATGGAAGACGGTACTCCTGTAGACATAGTTTTGAACCCCATGGGCGTGCCTAGTCGTATGAACATTGGCCAGTTGTTTGAAACTCACCTGGGTATGGCCGCTCAAGCTTTGGGCATCAAAGTAGCCACCCCAGCCTTTAACGGCTTCAGCGTGGCTCAAGTTCACGCCATGCTTAAAAAAGCTGGTTTACCAGAAGACGGCAAACAGCAACTATTTGACGGCCGAACCGGCGAAGCATTCCAGGAACGCACTGTAGTGGGCGTCATGCACATTCTAAAACTAGAACACATGGTCATCGACAAGATTCACGCTCGTTCCACCGGACCATACACTATGGTTACTCAGCAGCCACTAGGTGGTAAAGCTCAGAACGGTGGCCAACGATTTGGAGAGATGGAAGTTTGGGCACTGGAGGCCTACGGCGCCAGCAACACTCTACAAGAAATGCTAACCATCAAATCAGACGACGTTTACGGACGTTCCAAGGCCTACGAATCGATCATCAAAGGCACCGAGATTGTTGGACCCAAGGTACCAGAGAGCTTTAACGTACTAGTTAAAGAGTTGCAAGGTCTTGGTCTAAAAGTAGACTTGATTGTCTCTGACACCATTATTGATGCCGAGGCCGTACTAGCTACCAACATCAAGGACGAAGCCGAACACTTGCCTGAAGTGAAAGTGCCGGAACCACAGATTGGTGACGTAGATGTTAGCCAGGAACCATCGGCCGATGAATTCAGCCTAATGGACCTAAACGACGACGCATCTAGTGACGACACCACAGCTACCGACGATAACGACGATAATACTGACGACGACGCTGCCGTTTTGGTTAGCGACGATCAAGAGAAAGAAGGGGAGGCTTAATATGAAACGCTATTCTTACGGAACCGACATTGCCGACTTTGACGCTGTGCGTTTGGCTATTGCCAGCCCCCAGGACATCCTGGATTGGAGCCACGGCGAAGTCTATAAACCAGAAACTATTAACTACCGAACCCAAAAACCAGAACGCGACGGATTGTTCTGTGAACGTATTTTTGGACCTGTCAAAGACATCAACCCACATGACACCAAGTACAAAGGCGTTCGCTCACGCGAAGCCGCTGTCGACAAAAACGGCGAAATCGTCACCAAGAGCATTGTGCGACGTGAACGTATGGGCCACATTAGCTTGGCTAGTCCAGTTGCTCACATTTGGTTCTTACGTGGTACGCCATCAGCCATCGGTCTATTACTGGGTATGACTGTTAAAAACCTAGAACGTATTGCTTACTTTGCTAGCTACATCATCAAATCAGTAGATGACGACAAGCGGATCAAGAAACTGGCTGATAAAGAAGCCGAATTTGCAGCTGCTCAGCAGGCTGTAAAGGCTCGCTACGAAAAAGAAGCCGCTGCCGAAGGTGCCAATATCAAGGCTTTGGCCGAGATGCAAACCAAAGAACTAGAAGAAATCACTGGTGAATTTGAAATAGTCAAAGCTCAGATTGATGGCTTGCAAAAGCTAGCCTTGATCAACGAGACCGACTATCGTGGTCTGCCAGATGACCTGCGCGACCTAATAACAGTCGGCATGGGTGGCAACTCTCTAAAAGATTTGCTAGAAGAAATTGACCTAAAAGACCTAATTGCTCAGCTAGAAGCAGAGTCCGAAGGCGCCAAGGGCCAGCGTAAAAAGAAGCTAATGAAGCGCCTGCGTTTACTAGAAAGCATGCAAAAAGCTGGCATCAAGCCCAGCAGCATGTGTGTCAGCGTTTTGCCAGTTATCCCCCCAGACCTTCGCCCAATGGTGCAGTTAACTGGTGGCCGATTTGCCACTAGTGACTTGAACGACCTATACCGTCGTGTCATCAACCGTAACAACCGTCTGAAAAAACTAATCGAGCTAAATGCTCCAGAAGTAATTCGTCGTAACGAACAACGTATGTTGCAAGAAGCCGTGGACGCTTTGATAGACAACAACAATGCTCGTAGTGGTCGTGCCGTAGCAGCTACCGGCCAGCGTCGCCGCCTAAAGAGCCTTAGCGATATGCTAAAAGGTAAACAAGGTCGTTTCCGTCAGAACCTACTTGGTAAGCGCGTGGACTACTCTGGCCGTTCAGTTATTGTGGCTGGTCCAGAACTAAAGATTTTTCAGTGTGGCCTGCCAAAAATGATGGCTCTAGAGCTATTCAAGCCATTCGTCATGGGTTGGCTAATCACTAACGAACACGCTCACAACATTCGTAGTGCTACCCGCATGATCGAGGCCGGTGAAATAGTAGTTTGGGACGCTTTGGACCAGGTTATTAAGGGCAAGTATGTACTGCTAAACCGTGCGCCATCATTGCACCGACTCAGCATCCAGGCTTTCCAGCCAGTACTTATAGAGGGCAAGGCTATTCAGTTGCACCCACTAGTTTGTAAGGGCTTCAACGCCGACTTTGATGGTGACCAAATGGCTGTGCACTTACCACTATCTGACGCCGCTCAGGCCGAGGCTCGCGACATCATGTCTAGCAGTCACAACCTTCTAAAACCGGCTGATGGCTCGCCAATATTGCACATTGAGCAGGACATCGTTTTGGGTTGTTACTACCTAACTTACCAACGACCTGGCACTGGCGACAAGATTGTTCATTCGTTCAAAGACGTCGCCGAGGCAGTTATGGCTCACGATGCCAACGCCATCACTCTGCAAGACAACATCAATGTTATCTTCCGTGGTGAGCTACGCAAGACTACATTGGGACGATGTTTGTTTAACGAACTGTTCCCAGATGACTTCCCGTACCTGAACGAGGCTATGACCAAAAAGAAACTTGGTGCCGCTATGGCTTTGGTATACGCCACATATGGCCAGGCCAAGACTGCAGACATTGCTGATGACCTCAAAACTCTAGGCTTTGAATACGCCACTAAGTCTGGCCTGTCTGTAGGTATCGAGGACTTAGGCGAAGTTAAGGGCCTAGAAAAAATGATCGCAGCTGGCGAAAAACGCGCCGCTGAAATTAGTGAACAATTCCAGTCTGGTTTCATTACCGACGAAGAGCGCTACCGTCTGACCGTAGACACCTGGTTAGACACTGACGCCCAAGTGCAAGCAGCGCTTAGCGAACAATTCGTAAACGAAGACACCTCTATGGCTATCGCCGCTATCTCTGGTGCTCGGGGTAGTATCGGCCAGGTCAAAATGACCGTCGGAACAGTAGGTATCCAGGCTGACGCCACCGGTAGAGCTATTGAGTTGCCAGTGCGGAGTAGCTATAAATCTGGTCTTTCACCACTAGAATACTTTACGGCTGCCCGTGGTGCCCGTAAGGGATTGATCGACACCGCTCTAAAGACTGCCGACTCTGGTTACCTAACTCGTCGTTTGGTTGATGTGTCCCAAGACGTTTTCACCCTTGATGGTGATGAATCTCACGACCCTGGTTTTGCCATGTACCGTGCCGATGCCGAGCAAATTGGTGTTAGCTACGGTTCGCGCCTAGCTGGTCGTTTTACTGCCGAAAAGGTCAAAAACTACATCAAGTCCGGACAGCTAATTACACCAGCTGTAGCTGCTCTTATTGATGCCGACAGCGAACTTGATGGTGTCAAAATCATGAGTGCTCTAAGCTGTAGCAGCGTGCATGGCATAGATCAAAAGTCCTACGGACTTGATCCAGCTACTGGTCAACTAGTAGCTGATCACCACCCAGTAGGAGTCATCGCCGCCCAGAGTATCGGTGAGCCTGGCACCCAGCTAACGCTTCGTACTTTCCACGCCGGTGGTGTAGCCGGTGGTGACATTACCAGTGGTTTGCCACGTGTAGAAGAATTGTTCGAGGCCCGCTTGCCTAAGGGTCAGGCCTACCTTAGCGAAGTTGTCGGAACTGTCTCGCTTAGCGAAGAGGGCGACCAATACATTGTCCAGATAGCCGTAGATGGCACCGAAAAGATAGAGCTAAAACTAGAAGGCCGCACTGCGCGGGTCAAAAACAATGCCGAAGTTAACATTGGTGATGTACTAGCCGCCAAAGACGATCAAGCCGATCCACTAACTTCACCAATTGCTGGTAAGGTTCAGGTCAAAAAGATGTCTATCATTGTCACGCCAAACCAAGACAGCGTCGTCCGCTACGAAATTCCTGGGTTCAAACAGATCACTGTCAAAAAGGGTGAGCGAGTAGTCGCTGGCCAACGTTTGACCAACGGTTCTATCAACCTGCATGACCTCATGCGCTTGCAGGGCATCGAGGCCACTCAGCGTTACATCATGAACGAGGTTTTGGGCATCTTTGCCAGCCAAGGTCAGAACATTGCCGACAAGCACCTAGAGATCATTGTCCGCCAGATGTTTAGCCGTGTTCAGATCGATGAAAGTGGTGATAGCGAGTTTGTAACTGGCGATGTGGTCAGCAAACTAGCCGCTGTTGAAACTAACGAAAAACTGAACAGCGAAAAGAAGAAACCTGCTGTTTACACTCAGTTGCTGCTAGGTATTACCAAGGCCAGCTTGAGTACTGATTCGTTCCTGAGTGCAGCTAGTTTCCAGGACACTACCCGTGTACTGATTGCTGCCGCCACCAGTGGCAAGGTCGACAAATTGTTTGGCCTGAAAGAGAACGTGATCTTGGGCCGCCGTATCCCAGTGGGTACGGGTGTGATCCGCGAAGAAATAAAACCAGAGGAAGAACTGGTTGCAACAGAGGAGTAAATCTGTTAAGGTTAACCCTTGTAACATTAAGTAATCCGAGCCGCAGGGTCTAGGCATAGCCCTCCGCAGCAGCAGATTACAAGACTTTTTTAGGAGAATAAATGCCCACAGTCAGTCAACTAGTCAGAAAGCCCCGCATCAAGGTGACGCACAAAAGTAAGTCGCCGGCTTTGCAGCGCGTGGTTAACAACCTAAAGACCAAAAACTACGAAAAGCCATCGCCATTCAAACGTGGTGTTTGCGTAAAAGTAACTACCAAGACTCCCAAAAAGCCAAACTCTGCCCTACGTAAGGTTGCTCGCGTGCGCCTAACCAACGGCTACGAAGTGTGGGCTTACATCGGTGGCGAAGGCCACAACCTGCAAGAGCACGCCGTGGTTACTATTCGCGGTGGCCGTGTCAAAGATTTGCCCGGTGTTCGTTACCACGTAGTTCGTGGCAGTCTAGACCTCCAGGGTGTGGCTGACCGCAAACGCGGCCGTAGCAAATACGGAACCAAGAAAGCGAGCAAATAATGCCACGCAAAAAGACCGCCTCACTAATTCGTGATATTCCAGCTGACCGCCTGTACAACAGCGTTATGGTTCAACGTTTGATCAACCGTGTCATGCTAAACGGCAAAAAACAGATCGCCGAACGACTAGTTTATGGTGGCATGCAAAAAGCTGCCGAAAAGCTAAAACTAGACAACCCTCTAGATGTATTTGAACAAGCCATGAAGAACATTCAGCCGCACATGGAGACTCGCTCTAGGCGCGTGGGTGGTGCTAACTATCAGATCCCGTTTGAGGTCAAAGGTCAGCGGCAGACTCACTTAACTATGATGTGGTTTGTAGAAGCCGCTAGGTCACGCAAGGGCATGAGCATGGAAGACCGCATTGCGCTAGAACTGACAGAAGCCTACGAAAATGGCGGAAACGCTGTCAAAAAACGCGAAGACGTCCACAAAATGGCGGACGCTAACCGAGCCTTTGCTCACTTCGCGAGATTCTAGTTATGGTCGAAGCTGAACATACTAGCCTATTAGCGCTGCATAGTTTAGATAGCCTCACTCAAGAATTTGCTCTTTTCCCAAAGGATGATACTACCGAGCCTGTAGCTGGGCAATGGGCAGATTATTTAAGACAGAATCCGGAATACGTGGATACAGGATACTACAAAGCTGCAGCTCGATATTTTGCAGAAGGCGGTCGTCAAACGTGCGATGGGTTGGATGAAAATCGGCAGAGATTAGCAGGAACCCTAATAAGAATTACATTTGACGACGAGCAGTTAATACAAATGGGGCATCAGATATAAATAAGGTAAACAGGGAATTATGGCAGCAAAAAAATACGCACTAGATAAAATTAGGAACTTGGGCATCATTGCTCATATTGATGCTGGCAAAACCACTACCACCGAAGGCATCCTTTACCGCACCGGGCTAAACCACAAGATTGGTGCTGTGCACGACGGCGAAACCACCACTGACTGGATGGCTCAGGAACGCGAGCGCGGCATCACCATTGTGGCCGCATCTGTTACTTGCTTTTGGGATGACCATCAGATCAACATTATCGACACGCCTGGCCACATTGACTTTACTGTAGAGGTAGAGCGATCTTTGCGTGTGCTAGACGGTGCTTGCGTGGTGTTTGACGGCAAAATGGGCGTAGAAAGCCAATCAGAAACCGTCTGGCGCCAGGCCGACAAATACGGCGTGCCCCGCATTTGCTTTATCAACAAGATCAACCAAACCGGTGGTGACTTCTACAAATCGCTAGACTCTATCCACAATCGCCTAACCAAAAGGGCCTTTCCTATCCACTTGCCAATCGGTTTCGAGCAAGCCATCAACGGCATCGTTGACCTAGTAGAAATGAAGGCCTTCACCTACAAAGACTTCACCGACAAAGCTTTGGTAGAAGCAGAGATTCCGGCCGACATGATGGATCAAGTCAAAAA
The DNA here is from genome assembly GCA_038213615.1 of Saccharimonadales bacterium (SeqCode). Lineage (GTDB taxonomy): Bacteria > Patescibacteriota > Saccharimonadia > Saccharimonadales > OMJO01 > JBBQSV01. Next base: position 13,342 of record JBBQSV010000007.1, read on the forward strand.
ATACCGTAGTCTACTAATAGAAAACGCCGTAGCTGAAGACGAAAAGATGCTAGAAAAGTACTTTGAAGTTGGTGAGGAAGGCTTATCTACAGAAGAAATCAAACAAGCTGTCCGTACCGCTACCCTAACCGGTAAGTTCTTTGCAGTTACCGGCGGCGATGGCCGTGGTGTGATTGTAGAAAAGGTCCTAGACCTGGTAAACGATTACCTGCCCAGCCCCTTAGACCGTAATAGTACTTGGGGCACTCACCCTAAAACTGGTGATGAGATCGAGCGCAAACCAAGCGAGTCTGAGCCGTTCTCTGCCTTAGCTTTCAAAATTACCACCGACCCATTTGTTGGTAAGCTAGCCTACTTCCGCGTCTATTCTGGCAAAATCGTCGCTGGCAGTTATGTTCTAAATAGTAGCACCGGCGAAAAAGAGCGCATTGGCCGTATTGTGCGACTGCAGGCCGACAAGCGAGAAGACGTCACAGAAGTCGACGCTGGTGACATTGCCGCCATTGTGGGGCTAAAGGGCACCACCACCGGGCACACATTGTGTGACCCAACTAATCCAATTGTGCTAGAAAGCATCACCTTCCCAGAACCACCAGTATCTATCGCCATCGAACCCAAAACCAAGGCCGACCAAGAAAAAATGAGCCTAGCCCTGCAGCGCCTAGCAGAAGAAGATCCAACGTTTAGAATCCGCGTAGATGACGAAACAGGCCAGACTATCATCAGCGGCATGGGCGAATTACACCTAGAAATCATCGTAGACCGCATGAAGCGCGAATTTGATGTAGAAGCCAACATTGGTCAGCCACAGGTTGCCTACCGCGAGACCATCCGCAAAGACGGCGTAGAAGTTCAGGGCAAGTTCATCCGACAATCCGGTGGCCGTGGCCAATATGGTGACGTATGGTTGCGCCTGAGCCAAAACGAAGCCGGCAAAGGCTACGAATTCATTAACGCCATCAAGGGCGGTGTCATCCCTAGTGAATACATCAAGCCAGTTAACGAAGGCATCATAGAAGCCATGAGTAACGGTGTTTTGGCTGGCTACCCAGTGGTAGACATCAAGGCCGAGCTGTATTTTGGTAGCTATCACGACGTAGACAGTAGTGAGATGGCCTTTAAAATTGCCGGTTCTATGGCCCTGCAAGAAGGTGTCAAGAAAGCTAGCCCCGTACTTCTAGAGCCCATCATGAAAGTCGTGGTTGTAACCCCAGAAGAGTTCATGGGCGACGTCATCGGTGATCTCAACAGTAAACGTGGCCGTGTAGAGTCTATGGAAGATCTAAACAATAACGTCAAACAAATCACCGCCTTTGTACCACTTGGCGAGATGTTCGGCTACACCACCAATTTACGAAGTATGACTCAAGGCCGCGCTGGCTCTAGCATGGAGCTAGACCACTACGCCGATGTACCAAGCCACGTAGCAGAAGCCATAATTGCCAAAAACGCCAAGTAGGTATAACTTTTGTTACTTAGGGACGCCCAACTAGTACCCTTGAGAGATAAAATATGACTTTTAGATTACAGACATCTGCCGAACACTGTTATGCTGCATCAACATGCGAGCATCGTGGCTCTGCTCTCGAGCAGTTTGTTCATGGTAAAAAAAAACGGCAAAGGGGATTGCGCTGGCCAGGATGGCCGTGCCTTCGGTAATTCGTACCGCTATAGTTCGTTACCTACAACAAGACTCATGGCCATTCTCTGATGATGTAGTAAGTCCCGGCATTCGAGCCTATGGAGGGGAGTGTCTGATCTATAGAATGCGAGGCCATGATGATAGGGGCGAAATGTGCATTAAACGATATCACTTCGCGGGTCTAGAGTCAGCAAAAGCTCAGCTTGAGAGTAAAGTTAGCAAGCATAAACTATACGAACAATACTTTGGGCGACTGGTCACTCCAACAAGCTATATACTTGCTGCTAATGAGTTTAGAACTGGAGGTTCGGTGGTTATTGGTGTCCAGCCACTAGTAGAGGGTTCAGATATGTTTGAGGTTGGGCTGGCAAATGCCAACCCCTCAGACCTGAGCCTGCTTATGGTTGGTATTCATGCTATGCAAGAGCAACGAGGTTTAGTACCAGATTTAGGTAGGGGTAATGTGCTAGTTGATGCCAAGAATGGTCGTATTAACATCGTAGATATCGGACATCTTTACAGTACCTCAGATTACAAATCGATTCCGGGGAGTACTCGGAATTCCTTGGCTATTATTGAAGAGTGGCCCATACCAACCGCTGTCTAGGTGATTGCCAAAGATAGCAAAGAAGTTGTGACCAAAGACACAAGACCCTTTACAAACTTCTTAGGGTCAGTTAAAATACATCGGTAACTCGCATGAGCTTGTGTTGCTTGTGCTAAATTATTAGTAAACTATAGGAGAAAACAATGGCAAATTTTGACAGAAGCAAGCCTCACGTAAACGTAGGCACCATGGGTCACGTTGACCACGGTAAAACTACACTAACCGCAGCTATTACAGCTGTATTGGCCAAAAAGCTTCCTAGTGACGTAAACAAGCCCGTCAAATACGACGAAATTGACAACGCACCAGAAGAAAAAGCTCGTGGCATAACCATTGCTACTTCTCACCAGGAATACGAGAGTGAAAAGCGTCACTACGCTCACGTCGACATGCCTGGTCACGCCGACTACGTTAAGAACATGATTACCGGTGCTGCTCAGATTGACGGCGCTATTTTGGTAGTTGCTGCAAACGACGGCCCATTGCCCCAAACCCGTGAGCACGTTTTGCTTGCCAAGCAAGTGGGCGTTCCTTACATCCTAGTATTTCTAAACAAAATGGATCTAGCCGATGCTGAGCTAGTTGACCTAGTTGAGGAAGAAATTCGTGAGCTATTAAAAAAGAACGGTTTTGACAAGGATGCTCCTATCATCCGCGGTTCTGCTACCAAAGCCCTAGAAGGCGATGCCGCTAACGAAGACGCCATTATGGACCTAGTAAAGGCCATGGACGAATCTGTACCGGAGCCAAAGCGAGAGCTAGACAAGCCATTCCTAATGCCTATCGAAGACGTTTTCTCTATCAAGGGACGTGGCACAGTTGCTACGGGTCGTATCGAACAAGGTATCGTTAAGGTTAACGAAGAAGTCGAAATCGTTGGTATCCGTGACACTCGCAAGAGTGTTGTGACTGGCGTAGAGATGTTCAAAAAGAACCTAGATCAGGGGCAGGCCGGCGACAACGTTGGCATCTTGCTACGTGGTATTGAGCGCGATGACATCGAACGCGGTCAGATCCTTTGCAAGCCTGGCACTATTACTCCGCACACCGAATTTGACGCCGAAGTTTACATCCTAACTAAAGAAGAAGGTGGTCGACACACTCCTTTCTTCAAGGGATACAAGCCTCAGTTCTACTTCCGTACTACGGACGTAACTGGTGAGGTGGAATTGCCAGCTGACAAAGAAATGGTCATGCCTGGTGATACTATCACCTTCAAGGTCAAGTTACTTGCACCTATCGCTATGGAACAGGGTCTACGCTTCGCTATCCGCGAAGGTGGTCGAACTGTTGGTGCTGGTGTAGTAACCAAGATCAACAAGTAGATCTCAAAATCCAGATCTAAGAGGAGCGCCTTCGGGCGCTTTTTCTTTTTGCGATAAACATTTATAGTATGTTTTGTGCCAGAACTTAATTTAGGTGACTCGTCTGATCTACCAGAGCGGATAGAAACTATTCGTGAAGCCTTTGATGGCTACCATAACTTGCCGGTTCACGAAATGAGACAAATGAATGAATTAAGAGTTGAGTGGCTAACTGCAGCACGCGCAATTATTAGGATCGGTGAGCCTTTTTGTTTTGACACTGACCTTCGGGACGTCATACTAGGCATAGTTGAATATCCAACCAGAATTGGGGATTACTCCTTTGCTGTTGCCGAACAGCTACGTCAGCTAGTTGCTTCATAGGTTTGGTATTATTCCGGTATTATTGTACAATCGTCTTTGTAAATTAATCGTGGTGACTAAAAGTCGTTGCATGAAGTTCTATATAACTTTGCAAAGATGTTACACCGCTAGAATAAGGAGATTATTCTATGGCTGAAGCCAAAAAACCGGCAGCTAAGGCTGCCCCAAGCGCCCCAATCAAACAACGTATTCGTATTCGCCTAAAGGCCTACGATCACAAAGTCATTGACCAGGCTGCTAAGCAGATCGTGGACACCGCTATTCGTAACGGTGCCACCATTGCTGGGCCAATCCCGCTACCGACCCGGCGCACGCTTTACACCGTCGTAAAGAGTCCCCATGTCTACAAAAAGGGCCGTGAGCAATTTGAAATGCGCGTACACAAACGCTTGATCGACATCAGCGACCCGACGCCAAAGACTATTGATTCATTGATGAATCTTAGTCTGCCAGCTGGTTGTGACGCCGAAATTAAAATGTAGTCCAAACCATGTCACACTGTTCACCAGAGTGCGTAGAAACATTTGTACAAGAATATGGTGTTGCAGAGCGGTTGGCCCACCTAGCTTCGCTAGAGCCTAATGATCTGGACAAAGCAGTCCGTCGTTTTAGTCTAGTTATGTCGTTTAATGTAACTGTACTGAAGTTACACGAGGCGGCTGACGCTACTACGATAATAGACCCTAGAACTGGCGAACCAGCTGATAGCACGGGAGGCCACGCTTCTGGCTTTGCTAGAGGTGGCTTGTGTCTTGCAACAGCAATTGATGGCATTGACCCAGCATGGTTATCAAATGTGGACGGCTACCTTGCCAGGACCAATGCCACTGATCCGTTTTTTGAGTCAATTATTAGAACAGAGTATGGCGTGGATCTAGCTGGCTATGTCAGGGATTACCAGACAAGATGCGTAAAGATGCTTTGTGCCGCCAGTTTAGGCATAGATTATGCCAAAAGTGTGGGGGGCGTAGCGGAATCGGTTGAGGTATTGAGTGACCGCTTAGTGCTTAACCCAGAGGATAAGCGTTCATTTAGGTTTGGCATGGGCTGGCTATTTAGACTTGGAGCTCAGGTCTACATGGATCCCCTAATTTCGCAGATTGCCAAAGTAGATGAGGTTGATTGGGACGAAGAAATGAAAAAACTAAGCGCCGGCTCTAGTTAATAAAATCTCTTATCTGACACTCTCCTAAGTGTCAGATGTCTAGATTATCTGGATCTAATCCTAGGCTTTTAACGCGCTTGCGGGCAGTGGTAATCATGGGCTTGCCATCAACTATGTCATCCACACGTGGACCACGATGGCTGGTTAGCTTGCCAAGCCAGTGTCCTTTATATAACTCCAGAGCGCTGATCCCATTAATCAAGGCCTCTGTACGATAGAAGGGCCTCAGCAGCTGGAAAGATGCATAATATTCGTCAAATCTGCCTGCTAGATCGGCTCGATACTCATAAATTATATCTTCGGCCGAAGCGCTACCTATAGGCCACCCTAGAGCACGTGCATTACTTAGTAATCTTGATTCGTGGTAAGGCATAGCAACAGCCAGTGTAGGCTGGAAGTAACGTAGACCCAACCTAAGTTTATAGTCGGCGTGCGCGGCAACCTGTCTGGGTGTGTTGTCTAGGTTTTCGCCAGATTTAGGTTCAATTAAAACAATCCTGTCGGTATCAAAGCCAACATCCTCTGCCATCTTTCGCATTAACTCTGGTGTAGAACAGTACTGATTGCCAAATGTATGCTCTCCAGCAATGGCAATAACCGCGTCTGGGGCTTGCTCGGCCAGTAAGATAGTGGCCTGCATGGCCATAGTGGATAAGGCCGAAAGTCTCTGTTCAAGAGGGCTGCTAGGTGCCTCGCCATTGAATAAGTTAGTTGTGTAAGTAAAAGGAGCCAAAACCTCCACTTCTTTTAACAACCCTGGCAATTCTGGGGCAGCAAAGTGCTCATAAGCACTTAATCGTTCGATTGTATCTGACATATCGGCACATTATACACGACCAAAGTCCATGGGCAATCTGCTACAATATTGTTAATGGTTAAAAAACAATTCAAAAACGACAGCGCTTTTATTTTAAAGCTAGTTTTGTATCTAATCATTGGTGCCCAGTGGATTCACCTCACCAATACCTCGCAGAGTCGCGTTATCCCAGTGCCAGTTGGCTTGGTGGTTGGGTTGATATTTGCCAGCCATGAGCATTTCAAGATTGATCGCAAGCTAGAGTACGTAGTACTACTAATTGCTATGTTTGTAGGCTATTGGACCCAGACCGGAATCTATATCAACCTGTTGCGGTAGAATACACAACACATTGACAGAAGTAGTCTAGAGATGGTACTCTGTAATGGTATTTTAAGTTCCTGCGTTGGTGAATTGGCAGGTCTGCGTCCGTAACAGGGGTAGAAACCGTCAGATCACCAAGCTTTTTTATGCTCAGCCCAAATACTGAGCAGGAAGATAAGGGTCAGTGAAAGCATTAATCACCAGAAAAGTTGGCATGACCAGTACCATTGCAGAAGACGGTACTCTTCAGGCTGTGACTTTGCTTTCGGCTAGCCCATCTGTAATTACTCAGCTAAAAGACACCGAGACCGATGGCTACACCGCTGTCCAACTAGGCTTTGAAACCCGCAAGAATCTAGGCAAAGCCGCCGCTGGGCACTTCAAACCGTCCAAGGTGATGCCCAAGATTATTCGCGAAATTCGCACCCCCGAGCTAACAGAAGACCTCAAGGTAGGAGAAAATCTCACCGCAGAGGTCTTTTCAGTTGGCGACACTGTAGATGTAACGGGTACCAGCAAGGGTAAGGGTTGGGCCGGTACCATCAAGCGACACAACTTCCACCGCGGTCGCAAGACTCATGGTGGCCGAAGTTATCGTCGCCCAGGTTCTATTGGTTCCATGTACCCACAGCACATTTTTAAGGGCAAAAAGATGGCCGGTCAAATGGGCGCCGAGCAAGTAACTGTACGTAACCTAAAGATCGCCATCGTAGAGCCAGAACTAAATGTCATTGGTGTGACTGGCGCAATTCCTGGCCCGCGCAAAGGCATTATCATTGTTAAGGGCAAAGCGTAATGGCTGTAGCAACCTACACTAAATCTGGCACCAAAGCCACAACACCAGCCAAACTTGATAAGGCTGTTTTCGGCGTAGATAACATTAGCCACGAATTATTAAAGACCAACTACCTAGCCTACCTGGCTAACGGTCGTGAGAACCTAGCTAAGACCAAGCTCCGTGGCGATGTCCGTGGTGGTGGGCGTAAGCCTTGGCGCCAAAAAGGTACTGGCCGAGCCCGCTTTGGCTCTAGCCGTAACCCTATCTGGCGTGGTGGTGGTATCGTTTTTGGCCCCACAGGTAACGAAAACTACTCTATGAAGATCAGCACATCTGAAAAACGCGCTGCCATCAAGCAATCTCTGACTATGGCTACTAAAGAAGACCGCATCAAGATAGTTGAAACATTTACTTCCATGGAAGGTAAAACCAAAGACATGGCTAGCTTCTTGCAGAAGATCGACACTAAAGGCAAGGTGCTCTGTGTTGTAAGCCAAAAAGACCTTACAAAAGAACACGCTACACAGAATATCCCGTACCTCAAAGTATGTAGCGCCAAGTATCTGAACGTTTATGACATTATGAACGCCGACACTATCGTTATCAGTAAAAAAGCCCTAGAAATCATCGGCGAGTGGTTAGGCGGTTCACCCACCAAAACTCCCAAGAGAAGTTTAGGAGGGCAAGAGTAATGAAAAGCCTGCACTTGCTACCTAAGGTCAGCGAAAAAGCCTACGGCCTAAGTCAAAAAGGCACCTACGTGTTTGCTGTACCAACTTCTGCTAACAAACAGGTTGTAGCTAGCGCTGTAACTGCTCAGTTTGGCGTAGAAGTGGTATCTGTTAACATGGCTAATCAAAAGGGTAAGGTAAAACGAACTGTCAAACGGGGTGGCCGCCCCACTATGGGTCAGCGGGCTGCTAGCAAAAAGGCTTACGTTACTCTAGCCGCTGGCCAAAACATTGCCATATTTGCAGCCGAGGATGAAGCCGACAAAAAGAAAGCCACCAAGGCTAAAACTGCCAAGGAGACCAAGTAATGGCTATTAAGACCTACCGACCTACTACTCCTGGCCAGCGCGGCATGACCACTCAGGACTTTGACACTATTACTACCAAAAAACCTGTCAAGTCATTGCTATCAGTACGCAAAAAACAGGCAGGTCGTAACAATCAGGGGCGGATCACTGTCCGTCACCACGGTGGTGGCGTACGTCAGTTCTACCGAAAAGTTAACTTTGATCTGCCAGCTGGTACCAATGCCACCGTAGAACACATAGAATACGACCCTAACCGTAGTGCTCGTATTGCTCGTATCAAAGATCAAGACGGCAAACTGCACTACATTCTAGCCGCCCATGGCATGCGCCAAGGTCAAAAGATTGTTTCTGATGTAGAAGTACCTATCGAAATCGGCAACCGCGCCCCTCTAAAGAACATCCCCGACGGCAGTACTATCTATGGTATCGAATTGGAGCCAGGACGGGGTGCTCAGCTTGTTCGTTCGGCTGGCAACAAAGCTCAGCTAATGGCCAAGGAGGGCGAATACGCCCAGGTTCGTCTACCTAGCGGTGAAGTTCGTATGATTCATATCGAATGTATGGCTAGTATTGGCGTTATCGGCAACGAACAACACCAGAACATCAAATGGGGCAAAGCCGGACGTAACCGCAAGCGTGGCATCCGTCCAGGCGTTCGCGGTATGGTTATGAACGCCGCCGATCACCCCCACGGTGGCGGTGAAGGTCGTGGTAAGGGTGGCAACAACCCTAGAACCCCATGGGGTCAACCAACCCTGGGTTACAAAACCCGCAGTCGTAAAGCTACTAACAAGTTTATTGTAAGAACTCGTCACCAAGGAAAGAGGAAATAGGCATGGATATTTTAGCAAAGGAAAGTATGTTAAAAGAAGAATACCCCTGGATGAGAGGTTTCGATGACGCAATTTTTGATTCTATATTCAATGGTGATGGCGCTGTGGAGAGCAGGTTAGACCTACATTATTGTGGAGAAGAACTCGCATCTACTGTGGTACCCCCATTTTGTGAAATGAGTGTCGAGGCAGCTGCCTATGAGTTTATGGATGATGATGGTTTGCTTACACTCGGCCTTGACTCACTGCATAGATACATGGATGGATACGATGCAGCCTCCCACATGCTTGCATTAGAGGATGAGAGAGGTTTAATACCGCAACTTCCTGAAGGAGGGGGACATCGTGTCTAGATCACTAAAAAAAGGACCATTCATTGACCCCAAACTAGCTAAAAAAGTAGCCGCTTTGGGCAGCGAAGATCGCACCATCATCAAGACCTGGGCCCGGGCCTGTACTATTTCGCCTGATTTTGTGGGTCGCACCATTGCAGTTCACAACGGCAAAGTTCACGTGCCAGTATTCGTTACCGAAAACATGGTTGGTCATAAACTAGGTGAATTTAGCCCTACCCGTAAGTTCCGTCGTCATGGCGGTAAGATGGCAAAGGGCGGAGAATAAAATGAGTGTTAAGGCTGTGGCTAAAAGAGTCCGTATTAGCCCCCGCAAAGTTGGCGTGGTAGCTAGCTTGGTGCGCGGACGCTCTGTAGCCGATGCCGTTACTATCTTGAATCACACCCCACATCGTTCAGCTGTAGCCGTTAAAAAGGTTATCGAAAGCGCCAAAGCTAATGCTGACTACAACCACGGCTACAAACCCGACAGCCTAGTTATTACATCTATAACCGTTACCCCCGGAATTCGTTACAAGCGTATTCGCCCAGTCGCCCGTGGTACCGCCCACCCTTATCAATTACGTACTTCACACATCACTGTATTAGTAGATGGCGACAAGCGAGAACTTAAAAAGCCAGCCGCCACAAAAGCCAAAACTGAATCTAAGGAGACCAAGTAATGGGTCAAAAAGTAAATCCAATCAGCATGCGTCTGCAAGTCAACAAAGATTGGCGTAGCCGTTGGTTCGCTAGCAAAAAAGATTACCCTAAGTTCTTGGCTCAGGACTTGGCAGTACGCCGTTTGATTGATAAACAATTAGGTAGTCGAGCAGCTATCCAAAAGGTTGACATCGAGCGCTCGCCAAACCTAGTGACTATTACTATTCACACTGCCAAGGCTGGTGTGGTAATTGGCCGTGGTGGTAGTGGCGCCCAAGAACTAAAAGCAGCCGTAGAAAAGATCTTTGCCGTACCAACCCGTGTTAACATCGAAGAAATCAAGAAGGCAGAACTGTACGCCAAACTAGTGGCCGAAAACATTGCCCACCAACTAGAACGCCGTATCGCTTTTCGTCGAGCCATGAAGCAATCTGCAGCCGCTACCATGCGTGCCGGCGCCCTAGGTATTCGTGTAGAAATGAGTGGCCGACTAGGTGGAGCAGAAATGTCACGTCGTGAAAAAGAAGTGTTAGGCAGCGTACCCCTGCACACTATTCGCGCCAACGTTGATTTTCACAAGACTACTGCTCAGTACCCTGGTGCTGGTTTGATTGGTATAAAAGTATGGATTTACAAGGGAGAGGTTGCCTAGCATGTTGATGCCAAGCCGAACTAAACACCGCAAGGTTAGAAAGGGCAAAATCCGTGGCGTATCAACGGCCGGTAACTACATTGCCTTTGGTCAGTATGCCTTGCAGGCGTTGGAAGGCGAGCGAATTACCTCTCGGCAGATCGAGTCTGCTCGTCAGGCTATGACCCGCTACATCAAGCGTGGTGGTAAAATCTGGATCCGTATATTCCCGCACACCCCAGTAACCCGTAAACCTCAGGACGTAAAGATGGGCAGCGGCAAGGGTAACCCCGAATTCTTTGTGGCCAAGGTTAAACCCGGCACTATTTTGTTCGAGATGCAGGGCGTTACCGAAGAGATCGCTCGCGAGGCCATGCGCCTAGCCGGACACAAGCTACCTATCAAGACTAAGTTCTTGATGAAGGAGGAGGCATAAGGCCATGAAGATCGTAGAAATCCGCAAACTGTCGACCACCGATTTGACCACCCAAAGCTCTGGCTTGCGGGATGAAATTGCTGAAATGAAGCGACGCTTGCACATGGGAGAACTAACTAACGTCCGATCCATCCGAGCTAAGCGCAAAGATTTGGCTCGCATGCTAACAGTACTAGGCGAACACCTAGCTAAGGAGAAAATGTAATGGCTAAAACTTTCATCGGCTTGGTCCGGTCAGACAAAGGCGACAAGACTATTGTGGTCGCCGTTACTACTAGTAAACGTCACCCACTGTACAAAAAGCAGTACCACGTCACTAAACGGTTCATGGCTCACGATGCTGACAACCAAGCTAAAATGGGTGACAAAGTCCAAATTAGCGAAACCCGACCAATCAGTGCCAGCAAGCACTTCAAACTAGACCAAATAATTGAAAAAGCTCAGGTCAAACACGTAGAGGCCACACCAGAAATCGTAGCCAAACCAGCCAAGATTGAGGTCAAGCCAGTTAAGACAACCAAGAAGAAGCCCGCACCCAAAGAGGAAAAGACCAAATGATACAACAAGAATCACGACTAGCCGTAACCGATAACTCCGGTGCCAAAGAAATTTTGTGCATTAGGGTTCTAGGTGGCACCCGCAAGCGTTACGCTCGCGTGGGTGATACCATCGTGGCTACTGTCAAACAGGCTAGCCCTACAGGCACCGTTAAGAAAAAGTCTGTGGTCAGAGCTGTAGTTGTCCGTACCCGTGACCAAATCAGGCGCAAAGATGGATCCACCATTAGCTTTGACGACAATGCCGCAGTTATTATTGGTGACGACAAATTGCCACGCGGTACTCGTATTTTTGGGCCCGTTCCTAGGGAACTACGCGAAAAAGGCTACGCCAAAATAATCAGCTTAGCTCCGGAGGTCCTGTAATGAACAAGATATTCAAAATCCGGATCAAAAAGGGCGACACCGTGATGGTTAGAGCTGGCAAATACAAGGGTAAAACTGGCAAAGTATTGGCCACCCATCCTAGCGACAACAAGGTTACTGTAGAAGGTATTAATGTCATGAAAAAGCACATGAAGCCCAACAAGCAATATCCTCAGGGCGGCATTATTGATGTCACCGCACCAATGTGGGTCAGCAAAGTAGGTATCCTTGACCCAGCTGGCAAAAAAGCCAGCCGAATAGCCTACAAAGTAGACAAAGACGGCAACAAAACCCGTGTTTACGCCAAGACCAGCAAAGAGATTCACCCTCCTAAACTTTCTGGGAGTAAGAGGTAAATTATGACTGCATCTACAAAATCACCTGTCTCAAAAAAACCAGAAAGTTTGGCGGGTAAAGTAATGCCTAAAACTGCCAAGAAGGCGTCCACCACCACTTCCCGTCTAAAAAGTCTGTACACCGACAAGCTAGTTAAAGAGCTGGCTAGTGAGCTAAAACTAGCCAACGTTAACCAAGTGCCAAAGATAGAGAAAGTGGTTGTTAACGTAGGTTTGGGCCGCGCAAAAGACGATAAAAAAATCATCGCTGCTGCCAGCAACACCATCCGTAAAATTACGGGTCAACAGCCTATCGACACCATCGCCAAGCTTTCTATCGCCGGTTTCAAACTGCGCGAAGGCAACAAGATTGGTATCAAGACCACCCTACGTGGTGACCGCATGTACGAATTCCTAGACCGTGTCATCAATGTTGTGTTGCCACGTTTGCGTGACTTTCACGGCGTTAGCAACAAGGCTTTTGATAAGTCTGGCAACTTTAGCCTAGGTTTTAGCGAACAATCGGTGTTTCCAGAGCTGAGCTTTGAAGAAACCACCACAGCTCATGGTTTGCAATTAACAGTAGTAATTAACTGCCTAGATAGGGCACACGCCAAGGTTTTGCTAGAAAAGCTTGGTCTGCCGTTCGAAAAGGAGGCCAAATAACATGGCTAAGAAATCAAGCATAGCCCGCGACCTAAAGAGGTCCAAGATGATCGATAAATTCGCCGACAAACGTGCCGAGCTAAAGAAAATGGGCGACCGCGAATCACTGCACCTGTTACCACGTAATTCATCCCCTACTCGTCGCAAGAATCGCTGCATGGAAACCGGACGATCGCGTGCTTACATGCGCCAGTTTGGCCTGAGTCGTATTAGTTTCCGCGAACACGCAAGCAAGGGTGAAATCCCTGGTGTAACTAAATCAAGCTGGTAAGGAAGGAGCAAGAAATATGTCAAAAACTACAACTGATCCAATAGCCGATATGCTTGCTCGTATTCGCAACGCCATCGCTGTGAACAAAGCAACTATCAACCTGCCGCACTCTAAAATCAAAGAGTCGGTTGCCAAGCTGTTAAAAGACAGTGGCTTTATCGTGGGCGTCAAAGTAGAGCCTGCCGAAGTTGGCAAACAACTAGTCATCGATATCATAAACCCTGGCAACAACGCCAAAATTACCGAAATTAAGCGACTGAGCACGCCAGGACGACGTCACTACGTGGGTAGCGACAAAATTCCTGTAGTCAAACGGGGCCGTGGACTTGTCATTGTATCAACCAGCAAAGGTTTGATGACCGGCAACGATGCCAAGAAGCAAAAAGTCGGTGGCGAATTAATCTGTAAGGTCTATTAGTATGAGCAGAATTGGACGATCACCAGTTAAAATTCCCGGCGGCGTGACTATTGTCAGCGACAAGCAAAAGATTGCTGTTACTGGTCCAAAGGGTGCCCTAGAAACTCCAATGCTGGCCGGGCTTACAGTTGCACAGGCCGAACAAGAACTAACTGTTAGCCGTGTTAACGACGAAGCCGAAAACCGAGCCCGCCACGGATTGCTAAGGTCGCTGATCAATAACATGGTTGTTGGTGTCACCGATGGTTTTAGCAAGCAGCTAGAGCTTAACGGGGTAGGTTACAGAGTCAGCCTGGGCGGCAACGAACTAAAGTTTGCCCTGGGCTTCTCACACGAAGTTAAGTATGTTTTGCCAACTGGTATCAACGCTGCTATCGAGCAGAACATTATCACCATTAGTGGCATAGACAAGCAACAGGTTGGCCAAGTGGCCGCCGAAATCCGTGCTTTAAAGAAGCCAGAACCCTACAAGGGCAAAGGTATCAAGTACGTTGGCGAGCGCATTATTCGCAAATCTGGTAAATCAGGTAAGGAAAAATAGTATGAGCCGTTTAAGTATCAAGTCAAACAACCAAACCCAACGAGCTAAGCGTTCACGTACTAATACCGTGGGTTCTAGTGAACGACCCCGTTTATCGGTATTTGTTAGTGGTCTACATGTATCTGCACAGGTAATCGACGACAGTAAGCAATCTACAATTGTGGCTTCTACATCTGTAGGCAACAGCAAATTGAGTGGTAGTCTGACAGAAAAAGCCACCTGGGTTGGTCACGACGTAGCCAAGAAGGCCAAGGCCAAAAAGGTTACCAAAGTAGTATTCGACCGTGGAGCCAAACTTTATCATGGTAGAATTAAGGCTTTAGCAGATGCTGCCAGAGAAGAAGGATTGGAATTTTAATTATGCCTATGGACCAAAGACAAAGCCGACCACGCCGACCTGACCACGTTCAGGAGGAAAAACAGTTCGACGAACGCGTTGTAAACATTGACCGTGTTGCCCGCGTAGTTAAGGGCGGCCGTCGATTCCGTTTCCGCGCTCTAGTAGTGCTAGGTGACCACAAAGGCAAAGTAGGTGTTGGTACTGCCAAAGGCGCCGACGTGACTGCAGCCATCACCAAAGCCACAGAAGTAGCCAAGAAAAACGTAGTTGAGATTAATATTTACAAAGAAACTCTGCCACACGAAGCCGAGGCCAAAGTTAGCGGTGCTTGCATATTGTTGTTACCGGCTAGCCCGGGTACTGGATTGATTGCTGGCGGTGCTGTACGAACTGTCCTAGAAGTAGCCGGTATCAGTAATGCTCTGTCTAAATCACTGGGCAGCTCTAACAAGCTAAATGTCGCCTACGCTACTGTTGAGGCACTGAAATCAATAGAAAAGCCTAGCAACTGGCACACTCGCCGCCAAGCCGTCATTACCGACAAAAAAGCAGCTGCCACAGCTAAAGTTAAAACCGAGGTCAAAGCGTAATGAAATTCAACGAACTACAAGTAGCATCCAAAAAATCCGCTAAACGTGTAGGCCGTGGTATAGCCGCTGGCCAGGGTAAAACCGCCGGACGCGGTACCAAGGGCCAAAAATCTCGTACTGGCAAGGGCAAACGCCCTGGTTTTGAAGGTGGCCAGACACCACTAATGAAGCGCATTCCTAAACTGCCTGGCTTTACATCACACCGACCAGTAGTAGAGACTATTTATACCGGTCAACTAGATGAACTAGGTGCTAATGTTGATAACCACAAACTGGCCGAGGCTGGCTTGGTTAGCAGCGCTTACGTCAAGGTCAAACTGATCGTCAAAGGTGAAGTTACCAAAAAGGTGACCGTCAAACTGCAGGGTGCCAGCAAAACCGCTGCCCAAGCTGTAGAAAAAGCTGGTGGCAAGTTCGAAAAAGTCGTCCAAATCGGCCGCCCCAAAAAAGCCAAGCCTGATACCAAATAACAACGTCTGAGCCTATCATCCGGGGGGTGATTTATGTATACTGAGGGAAGTCTATGAGTTGGAAGGTAATATGGCAATCGCTTAAAAACAGCGACATGCGAAAGCGCGTGTTAGCCGTTTTAGCTATGCTTTTGGTTTTTCGTATCCTGGCCCACGTACCTATTCCGCTTAGTGACTCACATACCCTAAAGCAAGTATTAGAAAACCTGTTTGCCAGCACCAAAAAATCACAGCTGCTTAGTTTTGTAGACGTACTGTCTGGTGGGGCGCTAGCCAACTTCTCTATTATGCTGATTGGTCTAGGGCCGTACATTAACGCTTCTATCATCATGCAACTGCTGACCAAGGCCATTCCTAAACTAGAGGCATTGAATAACGAAGGCGAATTTGGTCGCAAAAAGATCAATCAATACACCCGCATGCTGACCTTGCCACTTGCTATGGTTCAATCTGTTGGTGCCATATATTTGGTACGCCAATCAGCTCAAAGTCTAGCCGGCATCGGCGACATCACGGCCAACGCCCACCTAGGCCAATGGGTCCTGATGGTAGCCGCCCTGACTGGCGGATCTATGATGTTGATGTGGCTGGGTGAATTAATCACTGAACAAAGTGTGGGTAATGGTATCTCGTTAGTTATTACTGTTGGCATCGTTAGCCGTTTGCCTAGTACCATTGCCAGTATTAGTGCCGTAATTGCGGGTGGCAGCAAATTACATCTGCTAGGAAAACATCTAGTAATAGATGGTAGGAAGGTACTGATGTGGTTGCTGATAACAGCCGTTGTGATAACCGTAACTGCCTTGGTGGTAAAACTCAACGAAGCCTCGCGTAAGTTGACTATTCACTATGCCAAACGGGTACAGGGAAACCGCACCTACGGCGGTGTCACTACCGTTTTACCAGTAAAACTGATCACCGCAGGCGTGATACCGATTATCTTTGCGGTAGCCTTTCTAAGCGTACCCAGCTTTGCCGGGCAGTTATTGAGTGGAGCGGGCAGCCTAAAATTGCAACACCTCGGCCAAAACCTAGCTTTGTGGTTCCAAAACCCTAGCGCCCAAAGCTTTGCCCAAGGCGGATTCATCCCCTACATCTACCCTGTGGTTTACTTTACCTTGGTATTTGTATTTACATTTTTCTACACCAGTATTACCTTTAACGCCAAAGAAATAGCCGAGAATTTGCAAAAACAAGGTGGATTTATAGAGGGCGTACGTTCTGGCAAACAAACCGAAAAATACCTTAGCAAGGTCGTTAATCGCCTGACTTTCTTTGGCGCTATCGCTCTGGGCCTATTGGCACTGATGCCGATCATTGCTCAGATATTTTTGAAGGCTAACATCGCGTTGGGTGGTACCAGCATATTGATCCTGGTGTCGGTGGCTCTGGAAACGCTAAGAGCTATTGAATCGCGAGCCCTGATGATCACCTACGACCAGTACGAACAGCCCGACTTCTTTTACGATCAAGATTCGGCTGTTTTAGCCGCCACTGGCGCCAGGCGCCTACGTTTTGTGCCCAGGTTTGCGCTGCCAGGTCGCAAGTCCAAAAAAAGTAAATAATTACACTTTACGAACAGGGATGGTTGTGATAAACTTACTATCTGTTATATCTGTATGGCACAAAATAAGGAAGTTATAGAGCTTACGGGCACGATATTAGAGGCCCTTCCGGGTACTCAGTTTCGCGTAGAACTCCAAAATAGCCATCAGATAATAGCTCACGTCGCCGGCAAAATGCGGAAACATTACATCCGCCTGGTCCCCGGAGACAGCGTGACGGTCGAGTTGACTCCTTACGATCTAACTAAGGGCAGAATCACCTATCGCAAAGCGTAAATCAATTAAAGCAGTGTGTCTCTAGGCTAAGTACTAGAGATCCGCATACTCCGCCAATCGGCGGATCACCCACAGAAAGGACTTCTAACGGGATGAAAGTGCGTGCCAGTGTCAAGAAAATCAGTCCCGACGACAAAATTGTCCGCCGTAAAGGCCGGGTCTACGTTATAAATAAGTTCAAACCAAAGCATAAGCAGAGGCAAGGCTAAGTTGGCAGGTAGCATATGGTAGATGGAATTTATTATTACGATTTTAGTGAGCAGCACACAACAGGTATGATATCTTCTACCTTTTATCTTCTAGTTTCTAAGGCCGAGCGAAGAGAGGTTATCTAAATGGCTCGCATTTCTAATGTCGCCATCCCCGATGCTAAGCAAGTGCAGATTGCGCTGACTTACGTCTACGGTATTGGCACCAAGTCGAGCGTGGATATCCTAACCCAGGCTAAGGTCGATCTGACCGTTAGGGTCAAGGATTTAACCGATGCCGAAATATCTCGAATCCAAGAAGTCATTAACGAAAAGTATCAGGTAGAGGGTGATCTGCAGCGAGTAGTCGCCGGCAACATTAAGCGCCTAAAAGACATCAACAGCTACCGTGGTATCCGTCACGCTGGTAACTTGCCTAGTCGTGGTCAACGTACCCGTACCAACGCTCGAACCCGTAGAGGTAAGAAGGTGACAGTTGGTGGCACTAAGCAAAAGGTAGCAGCAAAGACGTAGGATTTATTATGGAAGAAGACGTTAAAACACCAGTATTAGATCAACGGCCCGAAGTCGTAGCGGTAGCAGACGAAGCCGTAAAGACTGATGCCGTTGCCACCAAGCCAGCTAAAAAGAAAAAGGCTAAGCGCAGCGTACCCCAAGGGCAAATGCACATTTTGGCAACCTTCAACAACACCATCGTTAGCTTCACAGACAGCAAAGGTGGCGTGTTAGCCGCCTGCAGTGCTGGAGCTTGTGGTTTCCGCGGTTCTAAAAAGGGCACCGCCTACGCTGCTCAGGTAGCCGTAGAAAAAGCCGGTCAGGCTGCCAAACAAGGCTACGGCCTAAACAAGGTAGACGTTTTTGTACGTGGTGTAGGCCTAGGCCGAGATGCCGCTGTCCGTACTCTGCAGAACCTCGATATCCATGTAGACACCATCACCGACAAAACTGGCATACCCCATGGTGGCGTAAGACCTAAGAAAGCAAGGAGAGCATAAAATGGCCCGTGACACTCAATCTATAGTCAAGATGAGCCGCCGCGAAGGCTATGCTCTGCACCCCAAAGCTCACAAGGCCTTGGTTAAACGAACAGTTGTGCCTGGTGGACAAAAAGGCGGTTTCTTTGGCCGTAAAAAGACTAGCCAGTATTCACTACAATTGCGTGAAAAGCAAAAGGTCAAACGACTTTATGGCTTGCTAGAAAAACAGTTTGCCAAACTTATGAAAGACGCTTCACGTAGTCGTGGCCAATCTGGTGAGATGCTATTGCAATTACTAGAAAAACGCCTAGATAACTCTGTTTATCGCGCTGGTTTTGCACCTAGCCGCCGCGCTGCCAGACAATTAGTCACCCACGGCCACTTTTTACTGAACGATCGTCGCACTGATGTGCCATCTGTCAGCCTAAAGGTTGGCGATACACTAGCTGTCCGTCCACATAGTCAGAATTCTGGCTATTTCAAGAACATAGATGAAGTCAGCCCCGCTCCTGCCGAAGTTCCCAGCTGGCTGAAGTCTGACCGCAAGAAATTGACCTTTAGCGTCACAGGTATACCAACCCGTGAAGATGCAGAAGTTGATATCAATGAGCAACTAATCGTGGAATATTACTCACGTTAAGGAAGGTAAGGTAAATATATGTCAAAAGTAATCCATACCCCAGGCATCATCAAAGTTGATGATCACAGCGCTACCAGCGCTACGTTTGCCATCGAACCACTGCACAGTGGTTACGGCATGACCTTGGGTAACAGTTTGCGGCGCGTGCTACTATCTAGCATTGCTGGCGCAGCTATAACATCGTTCAAGATAGAGGGTGCTACTCACGAGTTCACCACTATCAAGGGCGTAAAAGAAGATGTCGTCGACATCATGCTGAGCCTAAAAGGTGTACGTTTCCGCGTATTCAGCGACGAAGTTCAAAACTTGCGTTTGGTCAAAAAGGGTTCTGGCCCAGTCAAGGCCAAAGACATTCAGCTGAATGCTGATGTAGAAGTAGTAAACCCAGACCACGTTATTGCCCATATCGACGACGCCAAGGCATCGCTGACTATGGACATCGTGGTCGAGACTGGCCGCGGTTACCGCACTATCGAAGAAGTATCTGCCAAAAAGCCTAGCGATATGATCGCTATAGACGCTATCTTTAGCCCCGTATTCCGTGTCCGTTACAAGGTAGAGAACACTCGTGTCGGCCAAAACACCGACCTAGACAAGTTGCTTTTGACAGTTGACACCGATGGTTCTATAACCCCACGCGACGCCTTTGAAGAAGCGGCTGCCATTTTGGTGAACCAATACAGCTCACTAGCTGGTCAGACCCGTGTGGAATCTAGCATTCACCCCGGCATCAATGACGACGAAACTCTAGGTGGCGTAGGCAGCGAAGAATCCGGCGAATTAAACACTTCTATCGAAGATTTGAACCTATCTGCCCGTACTACCAATGCGTTAATTAACAACGACATCCACACCCTGAAGGACCTATTTAGCCTAAGCGACCCAGAATTGCGTGAGCTAAAAGGTTTCGGCAGCAAGGCTTTAGATGAAGTTAAAGAGAAAATGGCTGAACTGGAGCTCTAAATGCATCGTCACGGATACCAAGGTAGAAAATTTCATCGCGAGACCGACCAACGTCGGGCTCTGATGAAAGGTTTGGCCGATTCACTAGTTAAATATGAATCTATCGAGACAACAGTCTTTAAGGCCAAAGACCTGGTTCCTTATGTTGAAAAACTAATAACTAAGGCCAAAAAGGGCGATTTGCACAATCGCCGTCAGGTCATCAGTGGCTTGCAGACTATCGAAAGCGCCCACAAGTTGGTAGACGACATTGTGCCCAAGCTAACCGGACGTGTCAGTGGCCACCTGCGAATAATCAAAACCGATTTGCGACGGGGCGACAATGCCCAGATGGCCAAAGTAGAATTTGTAGACGACCTAAAAGCGACTGCCAAGAAAACCGAGGCTGCTAAGCCAACTGCAGATGCCAAAGACGCTGCCAAAGCTACTCCGACCAAGAAACCTGCTGCCCGCAAGCCAGCTACCAAGAAAGAGGCCAAATAATGAAGACTTTCAGTGCTAAGCCAACTGACGTAGAACGTAAATGGTACGTAGTTGACGCCTCACAGGCGCCACTAGGCCGTTTGGCCACTCAAATTGCTAGTTTGCTACTGGGCAAGGGTAAGCCCCAGTTTACCAAGCACATCGACTGTGGTGACTACGTAGTGGTCATTAACACTGACCAAATAGTGGTTACCGGTAACAAAGACGAAAAAAAGATCTACTACC
>JBBQSV010000008.1:0-32814 GCA_038213615.1 Saccharimonadales bacterium (SeqCode)
TACGCTTGACCGTATGGTTCGTGACACAACCTACAAAGGTATTCACTACTACAACAAGAGTGAATCCGTTCCAACGAAAAACCCGCAGAACCCCGAAAAGAAATATCGCAAGGTGATTAAAGGTAGTCGCAAGCGTCGTCCAATGGAGGAGTGGCTGAGCGTAGAAGTACCTGCAATAGCCAGCCCAGAACTATTTGATAAGGTGCAAGTACAGTTAGCCCTCCATAAGCGGGTCAATACTCGCAATAACAGCAAAAATCAGTACCTTGTTGCTGGCTTAGTAAAGTGTGTATGTGGCAAGGCTCGTACTGGTGACACTGCAAACAAAGGAAACCTTTACTATCGTTGCACAGACAGGCTGAGCAAGTATCCCCTACCTCGTGAGTGCTTTGAGCAAGGTATAAATGCACCTGTGTTTGACGCACTCGTTTGGAACAATATAAAAGCGTTGCTTAGTGACCCGTCACTAGTCGTCAAACAAGCGGAACGCTGGCAGAAGTCCTCTTCCCCACTAGAAAGCCAGCTTGTAGCACTCAAGAAGCGTCTCAAGGGTTTAGATGATGAGGAACGTCGCTATACTAAAGCCTACGGTCAGGGCGTCATGTCAGAACGGCTCTACAAAGATAGCTTCCACGAAACCAACAATAAACGGGCTGATATTGAATCTGAGATGTCGGGCATTGAAGCAGAACTTCTTAACAAGCCCGTTATTCCAGTGGAACAACTGATTGACGGCGTGATAAAATTAGCTGGAAGCTTAGATTTTACAGATAAGAAATCTATAATAAGAAAACTAGTCACTAAGATAGAAGCAACAAAACAGGAGATTACTATATGGGGTCGAATACCAATTCCAGTCACAGAACAAGTTGGGTACTATGCTAACAATAGCTATTGTCGGATTGCCGAATGTCGGCAAGTCTACCCTGTTTAATGCGCTGACTAACAATAATATTTTGGCGGCCAATTACCCTTTTGCTACTATTGAACCCAACACCGGTATCGTACCAATCCCAGACAATCGTTTAACTAAACTGGCAGCGCTCTATGACACCGAAAAAGTTGTGCCTGCAACGGTAACGTTTGTAGACATCGCCGGTCTGGTAGCCGGCGCCAGTCAAGGTGAAGGACTTGGCAACCAGTTTTTGAGCCATATTCGAAGCTGTAACGCTATTGTCCAAGTGGTGCGGGCCTTTGAAGATCCGGATGTTCAGCATGTAGATGAGCAGCACAACCCCCTGAAAGACATTGAAACTATCAACACAGAATTAGTGCTAGCCGATTTACAAGCGGTGACCAATCGCCTGCCTAAAACTGAAAAAGAGTCACGAGCTAACCCCAAATTACGGTCACAATACGAATCCGTAAATGAAGCAAAAAAACTGCTGGATGATGGTCAGCCACTATTTCAGCACAACGCTGAGTGGCAAACAGCCAACCAGGAAAATTTAAAAGATCTTCAGCTGCTGACCATGAAGCCAATTATTTATCTATTTAACGTCGATGAAAAGACGCTGACAGACAAAGCCAAGCAAGCCGAGCTGACTAAGCTGGTTACGCCAAACCAGGCGTTATTTGTAAACGCTAAATTAGAAGACGAGCTACGTGGGCTAGACGAAAATGATCGCCAGGAACTTTTGGAAAGCTACGGCGTTAAAGAATCCGGTCTCATCCAGCTTATTCATGTCGCTTATGATGTGCTGGGTTTGCAAAGCTATCTAACCGCTGGACCAAAAGAAGTCCGGGCCTGGACAATTCCAAAGGGCGCCACTGCCCCGCAAGCCGCCGGTGTTATTCATGGTGATTTTGAACGCGGCTTTATTGCTGCCCAGGTGGTTGATTACGACGACCTGATTACAGCTGGGTCAGAAACAGCCGCCAAATCTGCCGGCAAAGTCCGTACCGAGGGCAAAACCTACATAATGCAGCCAAATGATGTGGTCGAATTCCGCTTCAACGTTTAACTAAATTGGGACTATCCAACTATCCTGGAGTCCTCTTGCTGACGTATTTGTTTAGGTCTAGGCGTTATGCCCCAGTGCTGCTGTGCCCTGGCTACCAATTCACGCTGATAGAGTTCGCGGTCAAATTTACCGTTCACCAGGACCTTGGAACCAATTGATTCCAGGTATGTTGTTAGTTGTTTGGCATGTTCTGGACTAGCCATAATAACAGCCACTATTTCGTCTACATAATCCATGTGCTCAGGTGTAAAAATAAAGCCTTCATCATATTCATCACCTTCGTCAAATGGATCCTTATCTAGCTGGGACACATCGCCATTTAATTGGGCAGTAAAACTGTCTAGACGCCTTGCTGTTTCGTCAATTTTGGCTTGGCCACTGTACCGCACTTCCACTTTTTGAGCATTATCACCCTTGTTAATTTCATACTCGTTAGGGTACTCCCGTAATGATATTGATTCGGAGGCTACTGATGCCTGGGCAAACAGTTGGCCTATCGGCATAATCTCATGACCAAATACTACAAGAGAGCTAAAGTGATCTCCGGCACCATCATGACCATACCACTCATATCGATTAGAAATTGGAAATTCTCCATCTTCCCAAGCCTCGTTATATGTAGCACCAGGAATCGCAGCAGTATCAAGAACCCTGACAGCCACGACATTTAATCCACCTTCGTCTCGAGCTCTTTTAAGGTTTTCTTGGAGTGCCAAAGGAACTGGCAAAACCATACCTTGTTCTGAATATTCTGCATACCCTATCGCTTTTACAAATTCACCCAATGAATCAGAACGTTCAGCTAGGTCAGTCATAAAGCCAAGATATCTTGAATTTGCTTCCAAGCCCTTGCAAAAATCATAAGCTTGCTTTTGGTCAATGCTCAGTTCTTGATCAACTTCGGCTGCTTCAACCTGATCAGCTGACTGAAGCACAGAAGCAGTTTGAGGAATTGCCTCCCTGATAATAACCGATTCTCCTTGTCGCTGAATTGTTCGTACTTCTGGAGAGTATTGACCACCTAACGAACTCGCTGATGAAACTACAAAAGTAATAGATTCACCTTCTTTAATTTGGTCAATGCCACCTCGCACCATGCGGCTAAAGCCATCTGGATTATCGACAGCAATTCTATCATTTCGCAGATAATTCTCTGGGTCGGTAGGGATTTCAAAAACACGCATTGGAGGCACGCCTTCAACACTAAGTATCTGGCCTGTTGAAGGTAAGCCTTGGCCCTGAAATAATGAGGGATCTACGTTTTGGTTAATTTCTGTCATGTTTATTTTTTAACTTAACAAGATATATTTTAGCAAATTTTTGCTGTTTTGTCAATGAGTTCGCTCTGAAGAGCAAGCGGTCAAATTATTAAATTTTAGTAATCCGAATCGTCGGGTTCTTCCTGAGAAGGTTGTGGGTCTTTAGGTGTAATACCCCAAAACTTTTGTGTTCCGTCTAATAGCTCACGAGCAAAAACAACCCTGTTAAAACTGCCAGATGCCATAGACCTAGAACCAATCGACTCAAGATAACTAAGTAACCCAGAGGCGTGTTCTGGGCTAGCCAGGATAACTGCTACCATCTCATCAATATAATCTTTGTAGACTGGCACTGACGTAAGCTCTTCACCATAAGGGAGCTTGTCCAAATCAGGTGTCATTTCGTGAAGTTGGGTTGTGAATTCATCCAAAGTAAAAGCAGCGTGATCAATTTTATCTTGGTCACTTAATACCGCCTCGATTTTATCCGGCTCGTAATTGCTACGCATTTTCCGGCCCACTATTGTATCGGATGACTTAACTGACTGAGCATACAGCCGGCCTATAGGCATTGCCATATGTCCAAAAACAATTAAACCAGCCCAGTGATCTTGTGCACCATCATGCCCGAACCATTCAAGCCTATTAGACATTGGAAACGCACCTTCTTCACCCGCCTCTTCATCTCCAGCCCATGCATCTATAAAATCACTGCCAAGTATAGATCCCATATCCATAATCTTTAAGGGAGAAATGTCCACGCCTTCTGCGCGAGCTCTAAGAACATTTTCTTTTAGAGCTAAGGGGACTGGGTAACTACTCCCATCTTCCGTATAACCGAGTGCCCTAATGAATTCACCCAGTCTGTCCCCTCGCTGAATAAGCCGACCCATGTATGAAGGAAGAAATTCCATATTAATTTCAAACCCCCCGGCAGAATTTTCTGGCTTGTTCATTTGTGACTTCTATAGGTAACTGAGCCTCGCAGTCTTCAGGACTTTTATCAACTAATTTTGTGTCTGTTGGTTCAATTTTAGAGATCGAGAAACTGTCGCCATTGCGAGTAACCGTGCGAACTATTGTTGCCCAGGGATCATCCAATGTAATCGAGTTGGTAGTTGCAAAAGTGACGGTTTCACCATCTTTTAATGCGTCAATGCCCCCAGTAACCAATCGTGCGAAACCCTCGGTGTTATCAGTCAGCAGCCTATCGTTGTTAATATAAGACCTGCGTTCTGGGGAGGGCGGGATTTCAAACATACTCATATGCCGGCCATCAACCAGCATATCCTGGCTAGCCGCCGACAGTGATTGTTCTTGAATCAGCGAAGGATCAGTATTGGGGGTTTCAACACTCATGTTTTTATTTTACTCTTACTGTTTTAAGTTACGCCAATTTTTTGCAATTTTCTCAAAAGACGAAGTAGGGTTAACTAAATCCTACTTGCCTGAATTAATCTACACCACGTAAACGTCGCGCTGCGGCTTGTGTACGATCTTTTCGGGTCGATCCCAGTTAAGTGAAATATTGCTAATAACTTTATAGAGTTCGTCTTTATTGGGGATGTTGTTGTCTTTGTAGTAATTGTCGGTGTTAATGTAATTTTCCGGCACATACAAACAATGGGTCTCGTCGGCGAACAAGCGCATGCGGTCAACAGCCTGCGCACTGGCCACCGGTGCTATGGCAATTAATTTTTGAACTTTAATGGGTTTTAGATAATCGGAAGCCACATCAAGGGACAAACCCGTCGACAGTCCGTCTGATACCACAAAAACTACGTGGTTTTTCAGTAAATCGCGGCGGACTTGCCCGCCCGCGTCCATGAGCCTGTGCAAAGAATGTACTTTTTGCAGCCGCTGTTCTTCAATGTAATTGAAATATTCCATGTTGAATTCATCAATTTCACCTTCTGAATAGGCTCGGTTGTAGGTCATCACGTCGGCATCACTAATAGCTGCCAGCGCAGTTGGCTCGCCTGGTATATCGATGCTTTCGGTTGTTAAAATCATTATGTTGCTGTGCAGCTTGATAGCAACTTGAGCACCGACGAGGACTGCCCCCGGACTAAGCGCAATGATGGCACAATTTTTCACTTGGTACTCGAGCAGTTTATCGGCCAGTTTACGGCCTGCGTCAGCCCGGTTTTGAAAATACATAGCCCTCAGTATAGGCTACTAAGCACAAGCTTTACAGTTTTTTAAGCAAGAGGAACCTCTCGAGGTTACCCTTTGCTCCTGCCACTTCCGAATCGGCCTTATTAACCACAACGAACAATTTCTGTACCCAATTTTCAAAATCTTTTAAGATGTTACGGCGAATTTTATCGTTCTTTATGACGCCACCATGCTTAGCCCCACTCTGACTTGCCTCGAACTGCGGCTTAACCATCGCCACGATTTGAGCCTGCTTATCGATAAGCTTGGCAACTGCAGGCAAGATTTCGCGCAAGCTAATAAACGATACGTCTATAACCACTACGTTTGGTGGTTCGGAAAGCTTCTGTATGTCTCGTATATCGGTTTGTTCATGTAATTCAATGCGCTTATCATTTCTGAGGCTCGGGTGAAGTTGATCAGTGCCCACATCAACGGCAATTACCTTTCGGACACCGTGCTTCAGAGCATAGTCCGTGAAGCCGCCAGTACTGCTGCCAACGTCAAGCATTAATTTATCTTTAAAATTGAGCTTGAGCTTATCGGCGACCGAAGCTAATTTTAACCCGGCCCTGGAAACGTATTGATCAGTTGCAAGCAATTTAACTTCACCGTTATTATCAACCATAAAACCTGGCTTGGTGATAACTTTTGACCCAACTTTCACCTGGCCGAGCTTAATATAGCTCTCTGCTTGGCTTCGTGACTGGACAAGCCCTTTCGAAAATAACGCCTGATCAAGCCTCTGTTTCATAAGCTTACTTTACGCGTTCGCGGTAAGCACCGGTTGTCGTGTCAACACTAATCAAATCACCGGTCTTAATAAAAGCTGGGACTTTAATAACAATACCGGTTTCCAGGGTGGCATCTTTGGTGATGGAGCTACTAGTGTCACCTTTTACGGCTGTCTCTGTGTAGGTGACTTTAAGGGGGACGTTTTTGGGTAAATCAATGTTGATAACGCGACCATCAAATAGTTGGGCCTGCACTTCATCGCCCTCTTTCATGTAGCCAGCTAGGTCATCTAGTTGGTCAATCGGCACTTCAAACTGCTCGTAGCTGTCTTGATCCATAAAAAAGAACGCCGAGCTGTCTTTATATAAGTACTGCACATTCTGGTTGGTCACGTCGGCGGGTTCGATGTTGTCATTGCCCTTAAAAGTCTTGTCTAACACCCGGCCATCCATCAGGCTTTTGATCTTTACGTTCACAATCGATCCGCCACGCCCCACGACTTTTTGGGCATACTCCACCACCCGGTACGGAGTACCGTCCATCTGAAAGATTTGCCCTTTTTTGAGATCCGTTACGCCAAACGCCATACTACTTAGCCTCCCAAACTAGATCATCTGTTGGTGGCTTGTGCTGCCACGGCTCAAAACCATCTGGCTCGAAACAGCCTGGGTCAATGGCTCCAGTGTTAATAACCACGGTAAAATACCTATCCATCGAGGGCTGGACGCCAGCATCAGACAGGACCGCCTGGGGCACGCTCACCCATCTACGAGGTGGGACTTTGCCAAATTCTACTGTGCAGCCTCCAAGATCATCGACTTCTAAAATCTCGCCGACCACTCTTTTTCTAACTTCGCCCAGACTACTCATCTTGTGACCTAGTTATTAGCCACAAATGGTAATAGGGCAATGTGGCGAGCACGCTTGATGGCTATTGCCAATCGACGTTGTTCGCTCTCTTTTAGACCGGTCTTCTTGCGAGTTTCGATCTGTCCATACTGGTTTACGTAGCGCTGCAAGGTCTTGAAATCCTTGTAGTCAAAAAACGCTACGTCAGTTCTGTGTTTAAAAATCTTTGCCATTATTTCTCCTTAAAATGGTATATCATCTAAATTAATTGGCTCATCACCAATGTCTTCTATTACTACGTCGTCTTTTTTGGCTGGTTTGGTGCTACTGGCTGGGGCGCTGGATCCACCATCGCCACCACCTGCACCACCAGGTCCGCCTAGGAATGTTACGTCCTGAGCCACAACCTCTACTTTGGTTCGCTTTTTGCCGTCTTGTTCCCAGCTGCTGGACTGCAAACGTCCACTGACTAGCGCCGGACGACCTTTGGTAAGATACTGGGCAACTCTTTCACCCAATGGGCCCCAAGCTACGATATCTACGTAATCGGTGGCCTCTTGCCATTCACCAGTCTTATCTTTGTAGCTACGGTTTAGCGCTAGGCTAAAGCTACAAACACTCTGGCCATTCGGCGTCTGCCGAAGTTCTGGGTCCCTAGTCAGGTTGCCCATTAAAGTTACTTGGTTAAATGATCTAGCCATGGCTAGTCCTCCTTTATAAGACATATGTCTTCATGCTTTTTGCACCGTGCAACCTGCTTTTGAGCAAAGCTCAAAACCCTGCTGCCCTCTTGGCGGATTGCTGTGTCGGCTGTCTTCGTTACTCGTTCACCGTACTTTTGTACGACTCATTCGTAACTCAGTTGCCTCCTTGCACTCCACTCAATTGCAAAACGCATGCTTTAGGTTATTAATGTACTTATACCCTACTCTCGCGGACTTGAGTTCGTCAAGCCTACTCTTCGTCGTCGTCTTTGTCGTCGTCGACAGCTGAATCACCACGCTCGGCAGCCTTTTTGGCCTTTTCGGCACGCAGCTTTTCGGCTTTGGCCATGGCCTTGAGGTCTGGCTTGGTGATCAAGTAACGAATAATTTCGTCAGTGATGTTTAGCGTGCTCTCTACCTTTGACAAACTTGGCCCTGGCAATTCCACGGTGTAAATAACATACACAGCGTGTTCCTGCTTTTTGATTGGGTAGGCCAGCTTGCGCTTGCCCCAATTGTCATTACTCACCACTTTGCCACCGTTGTCGGTGATAATTTTGGTTAGTCGTTCCTCGCCCTTGGTCAAATCGACCTCTAGGCCAGGGTGATAAAGCACAGCCACTTCGTACTGTATCATTTGCTCTCCTTCCGTTGGTTAAAGCCCACACTCTCTAGGGATGCAGGCTGAAATTGATATTACTTGGCTATTGTAGCCTATCTACCCCTGTTAGTCAATATGGTTTCTTAAGCCCTCTAGCTCATCAAAACCTAAAGCCAAGTTTATATTCTGTAGTGCCTGACTAGCACCACCCTTTAGTAGGTTGTCTAGAGCCGCCATAACTACTAGCCTGCCCCTAAACTTGTCTACGGCAATACCGCCAATTTCTACACCTACCTTGCCCACTCGCTCGTGGGCTAAGGGCTCTTGGTCCACCACGCTCACCAAAGTTTCGCTACTGTAGCGTTCAAGATACAAAGCCCGAGCTGCTGCCAAGCTTACGCCTTTCTCTAGCCTCATATTAACTACTACTGATATGCCCCGGGCCCAGGGCGCTACCGAAGGAATAAAGTCTAAGGCCAACCCTTTGAGCCGACTCATTACCTCCCTCTCATGAGCATGTCCAGCTGGCTCGTAAGGAACCACGTTGTCTCTTAACCTTGCGGCATCATTACGTGGGTTAGGCTTACTACCTGCACCACTATGACCAGATACCCCAAAGGCAGTAACAGGCATTGATAATCCGTCCCTAACAGGCTCAATCACTAACTGAAGAGCAGTAGCAAAACAGCCGGGGTTACTGATTCTATGCTGACCTGAGTACCGTCGCCTAGTGAGTTCCGGCAAGCCATAGTACCACTGCTGGTCGAATCTATGATCAGCTGATAGATCAACAACAAATCTTTCGGACTTACTATCTTCTAAAACGTCAACGTAAGGGCCCGACTCACCATTTGGTAAACCTAGCACAACTACAGAGGCATCAGTCCTTGCTACTTCGTCCGGAGATAATCTACCCTGCTCATTTAAACTTGCCGGCGTGACTGATAGAAAATCATGCTCTTGTATTAGCCCAATAAGCTCTTGGCCTATAAAGCCACGAGCGCCTACAATCTCTACACTTCTTACTCCGATCATAAATCCTACATTCAAGTTAATTAGCCCGTTAGTATAGGGTTATTACGCGTGATGGTCAAACCTAAATAACTCTTTAACCACCTATAGAGCGTTTGCGGTAATCGTCGTACTGCTGTTGCAACTTGCTGCGCATACGCCATTTCAGGAAGAATATTACGCCAAAGGCGATGACTGCCAGAATGATCAGCACAGTTATTATAGCCCCTACGGGTGACTTAT
Organism: Saccharimonadales bacterium (SeqCode); assembly: GCA_038213615.1. Taxonomy (GTDB): domain Bacteria; phylum Patescibacteriota; class Saccharimonadia; order Saccharimonadales; family OMJO01; genus JBBQSV01. The sequence goes on from JBBQSV010000008.1 coordinate 9,524, forward strand.
GTTTGGGCTTGCCCATGATAGCGAAGGTTGTGTAATCACTTAGGTCTACCTGATCTACCAGGTTCTTTTTGTCATGGCTAGTAATGGTCAGCGGCTGCCAGTTATCGTCCTTGTCGCCCAGGTAGGATGCTGAACCAAAACCATTTAACAGCTCTTTGGTCAGCTGAATTTTAGCACTGAGTGGCTTATCAAAATGATCCGGCGACTTGCCGGCCGCGTCACGACACGAGATGGTATACGGATCAGTCAAAGCGCTTAACCCGCCAATACTAGGCGATGTAAAGTTAGGATCAGCACTAACGCTACAGAACTGCTCGGCACTGACTGCGCCAGCCGGGAAGTTAACAGTAACTAACGAATCTTCGGAACTAACCTGGGAGTCACCGTCGGTTTTTACATTGCTAGTAAAGCCCTCGGCAGTTACGTCGGTGGTGGCGTATTTAGAGAAGTTACCAGCCGTGTCTTTGGCCTTTATTCGGTAATAATAATGCTGGCTAAAGTTGGCAGCCGAATCTTGATAAGTAGTCTTGGTAACATTTTTAGCCAGCACCTTCCACTTTTTATTATCAGTGGAGCGCTCTAATTGGTAGCCGGCTACGCCTTTGTTATCTTTGGAGGCACTCCAGGTAAGCGTAACTAACTTGCTGGTATCATCAATCAGCCCAGAGAAATTGCCGGGCTTGCTAGGCGGTGTCTTATCTGGAACCGGCACTGGTACCGTCGGGCCAGGAGAAGGTGTTGGGGTTGGTATGGGGTGGGGATGCGTAACTACGGGGTTAGCTACCTTTATCTTTACCACTGGACAGGCATTATCGAACCCAGCGGGTTTGGCAATAGACCCCAATCTGCCACCAAAGTTGTAAGTCCCAGTGTGACTCGGAGCGGTTAGGGTCAGGTGAAACGTGATACCTACATGGACATCCGCTGCATGATTGTACTGAAATACATTGCCAGTAAAATGCCACGTGTTGTATGGATCAATTAATTTGTACCCACCAGCTTTTGTCCAGGTCGTGCTGCCGTCGTTAGCCACGGTCACGTTACCTGTAAACGTCTGGCGTGGCTTGACGGTAGTCTTGCTAGAGCTGATGCTTATACACTTGGCATGGTCACCACTAGCAGCAAATGATGGCTTTAGCAGCCTAAGCCCCACCAGCGCCACAATTATAGCCACTAGACTAGCTTGCAACAAAGAAGCCCCCCGGCCTAACCGGAATCTACTTTTGGACTTAGAACTGTATTTTTTCTTGGTAGCCATACATTCTCTTATTTATTGAATAACTATAACCATCTTTGGTGTTAGCAGCAACTAAGCCTCGTCATCGGCTGACTCTGGTTCATAAGTTTCATCTGATCCAGAATCGTCTGCACTACCACCAAACACTTCATCCATAGAATGTACCAGTATCTCGCGCGGGCGGTTGCCATCGGCTGAACTGATGATACCCTGCTCTTCCATAGTTTCTATCAACCTAGCGGCTCGACCGTAGCCGATGCGCAGACGGCGTTGCAACAGACTGGTGCTAGCCTTTTTGCCCTCTATTACACACTGCACAGCATCACGCCACATGTCGTCATCAGCATCCTGACCACCGTAATCGGCCACAATGCCACCCTTGCCATTTAGCTGCACAGGCTGGCTGACTACGTCTTCGTTGTACTGTGGCGGTCGTTGCATGCGCACAAAGTCCGTAACTTTCTGCACCTCGCCAATCTCTATCAAGGCACCCTGTACACGCTTAGGTTTAGGCATGTCAGCAGTACTGAACAACATGTCGCCCATACCCAGCAATTTCTCGGCGCCACCCATATCGATAATAGTCCGCGAGTCCACCTGGCTGGTGGTGGTAAAGGCTATCCTAGCCGGAATGTTGGCCTTTATCAGACCAGTAATAACGTCCACGCTTGGTCGTTGAGTGGCAATCACCAGGTGGATACCTACAGCCCTGGCTTTTTGGGCAATTCGGACAATCAGCGATTCTACCTCGCGGGCAGCCATCATCATCAGGTCGGCCAGCTCATCGACAACAATCACAATGTAAGGCATGCCTTCGTCTTGTTTGATCTGGTTGTATTCCACGATGTTGCGACGTTTGGCCTCGGCCAAGGTACGGTAGCGGCGCTCCATTTCAGCCACCGCCCATTTGAGTGCACTAATGCATTTTTCGGGTTCGGTAATGACACTAGTTAACAGATGCGGGATCTCGTCATAAGGCGAAAGTTCGACGTGTTTGGGGTCTACCAAAATCAGCTTCAAATCACTGGGGCTATTGTGGTACAGCAAACTGCTTAGGATAGTGTTGATCATCACACTTTTACCAGAGTTGGTCTGCCCCGCCACCAAAAGGTGCGGCATTTTATCTAACGACGCCACAATTGGTTTACCGGCAATGTCCTTGCCAATAGCAAACTCTAGTGGGCTACCAGACGATTTCCATTCTTCGCTTGTCAAAATACTGGCCAAACGCACCGTGGCTGGTTTCACATTTGGCACTTCTACACCCACCGCCTTTTTACCTGGGATGGGGGCTTCAATACGGATGGACTGAGCCGCCAGGTCCAGCGCTAAGTTGTTGTCTAGGGCAGCAATCTTGGTCAGTTTAACTCCGGCCGGTGGCTTGAGCGTGTACTGAGTCACTCGTGGCCCAATATTGGCACCTTCCATCTCGACATTTATATTGAAGTTGTCGAACGTTTCTTTGATAATCTCGGCGTTGCCTTCGACATTGCCGGCATCGGCCTTGTCTTGCTTTTGGTTCAATAAGTTAACGTCTGGAAACTTCCAATCCGGGTCGCTGTGCGCAATCAAGGCCTCGCGGTTGGCCTCGGCCCCCAGTTTTTGAGCCGTGTTGCGGAAATTAGGGTTGCGACTACCGTGATGTTCTACCGGCACGCCCTCGTTTAGTTTGAATCCGTTGTCTACAGCCTTGGCCTTTAGATCGGCCAGGTCTGTGTCGTCACTTTCACGTCGCTTAAAGAGTGCTTTTATCAGACGCAAAATCACTTTGGGCGAAATACCAAAGCTCAAAAAGAACGCCAGCATAGACAGGATAAAGAATGTAAAGCTGGCCGGAGTCTGATCTAGGGCTTTTAGTACCAAGTTGCCAATGCCAGCACCAACTTGCCCGCCATGGCCATCCACAAAAGTACCGGTGCCGTCAGCGGTGGCAAAACTGACCTGTGCCCAGACAGAACTGGTAACCAGCAAAAATAGCATGCTGGCAGTTTTATCTAGCGGTATCTTGTGATCCTCGCTCAAAAACTTGTGAACACCGTAGTAAATCAGGGCCATTGGTGTCAGATATGCAGCCCAGCCCAGCGTCCAGTAAGCCCCATGAAACAAGTTTGTGGGTAGCGGACCACCGGTGCCAAAGCCACCTAGCATCAAGAACAGCGCTAGGATAATCAACACTATGGCGCCAGACAGCGGCCAAAAAGCTGATTTGCTTTCTTCTTTTTTGACTGGCCTTTTCCTTTTGTGACTTTTTCTTTTAGCCATAACTTCTTTTATTCTATCACGTTACTTCTTATGCATAGATAATACTACAAACTTAATTGTAGCAGAAATTACATCGTTTGTCAATTAGGTTATGCTTAGTCGGGCTGGTCGGCGCCGAGTAGCCTAGCCCGCATCTCTTCAAATCTTTTTTGCTGTTGATGAGCAACGTCCTCGACAGTTGGTTCAATCTGATGCTTAGCTTCTTCTGGGTGCTTTTCGCTAGGGTTTGACGTCGCTGGACGACTGTTGCCACCACCGCTAACAATATTCACAACTGGGATCACGATGGGGCTACGACCAGTGTGTTCAAACAAAAAGTGAGTAACATGGTCTTTTAGCTCTACCTTGAACCTGTCTAGGTCGATCCGTTTAAACCGTTGCTGAACAGCGCGGCGCAGTTCGGTCCTAAAGTCATTCATCAGTTCTTCGCTATCGCGCATGTAGATGAACCCTCGGCTGACAATATCAGGACTACTAACTAGCTGACCAGTCTTTTTGTCTATGGTCAGTACTACAGCCACCAGGCCTTCCTGTGACAACATAATGCGATCTTTGATCACTACATCACTAATGACAGAGGCGTTCTGGTCTACTAGCAGACTACCGTGAGGTACATCATCCACCTGTTGGTAGGCATCTTTAGTGAATAGATAGCTGTTGCCGTTGTCGGCCATGATGACATTTTTGCGAGCCCAGCCTTCTTCTATAGCTATTTCTTGGTAATAGCGGCGCTGCAAAAAGCCCGCGTAGATTGGCAAAAAGAACTTAGGTCGCACGATGTGCATCAGCTCACGTTTTTCATCACGACGAGCATGGCCAGATACGTGCAAAGGCCCCACACCATCGATCTCGTGGGTTGGAGCACGGTACAAATGCACACCAAAGTGTGCAAGTTCGTGCCCAATTTGTTCGTAACGAACCTCGTTACCAGGGATTGGTGTCGAACTGACCACTACGGTGTCACCCTCGTGCAACTTTATGTGCTTGTGGGTGCCTTCGGCCATTCGCTGCAAGGCAGCGTTTGGCTCGCCCTGACCACCAGTACATATGACTAATATTTTGTCATCCGGCTTACCGGCAATATCACGCATAGCCATGATCATGCCCTTGGGTACTTTTAGTAGTCCCTGGCGCACGGCGATCTCGGCATAGCTCATCATGCTACGGCCATCTAATGCCACATTTCGGCCAGAGGCCACAGCGGCATTAATAATCATTTGAATACGGTTCATGTTGCTAGAAAATATCGCCGTGAACACCCGTCCCTCGGCCTTGCCTATGATGTCAAGAAAGCTTTGTTGCAATGTAGACTCAGTTGGCACTCGACCTGGTATGTCAGTGCTACAACTATCGCTCATCAGTAGCAATACACCCTCGTCACCTAGCTGCTTTAGCCTAGCAACGTCGGTGGGCATTTCGTCTAATGGCTCGGGGTCCAAGCGCCAGTCACCAGTATTGATGATCCTGCCGACTGGCGTATCAACCACCACACAACTAGATTCAGGCACCGAGTGGGTGATCCGCACTAGCTCGACCATGAACGGCCCTATTTTAAGCCGTTCGTGGCTGTCCATGTTCATGACGACTGTTTCTGGTGTAAAGCTAGATCCTGTCTCAGAATTGTGGTCATCAAACGTCTTTTGGACTACGCCTATGGTAAAGCGCGACCCGTAAATAGGCGCCGGAAATTTGGGCACAATATGCTTTAGCCCGCCCAGGTGATCTAGGTGGCCATGAGTTATCATGTAACCACGCAATTTATGTTTGATGGCGTCTAGGTAAGTAGTATCGGCAATGGCATAGTTTACCCCTGGTAAGTCAATACCTAGGTAGTTGCCACAGTCGATAATCACGGCATCATTTTGCCACTCAATTACCTGCAGGTTTTTTTCGCCAATAGCTTCTTGGCCCCCCAAGAAGGTAATTTTAAGTTTGTCTAGATTGTCGGTACTTATTTGATTTGCTCGACGTGGCTTGCCATCGGCGCCTTCGGCACTAGCCGGCGCATACTGACTTAATAGTTTGCTAGCGTCGTCTTGGTTACGTCTTTGGGCGCGGATAGCCGCCCCACGACTAGCACCACCACCCCTAGATTGACTAGGTTTATTGTTCTTTGGCTGCCCTGTTCGGGGTGGCCGTGGACCATTATTTGGTCTCTTTGGTTCGGGCTTAGGCCCGGTTGGTTTTTGATTTGGATTCATACTATTTTTCCTTTCTCTTTTAGAGATTATTAATGAATTTCAAAGTTGTTTAAGTATGGCGGGTATGGCTACAAAATCATCTAATAGAGTTTGCCTCATGCCCCCGTTGTACAACGCTGCTGCCGGATGAAACAGTGGTAGGATAACCAACTCTTGGTAGCTAGAAGTTGGAAGTTGGGAGTTAGCGCCTACGCGAGCATTATCCCATCTGCCACCTGCCATCTTCCTACTACCCAAGCGAAGCTTGATCCGTTTGGGTTGACCGTGGACGGCGCTGATTTGCAGATCCGGCAAGAAGCAATTTAGACTGTGGCGCCCCAGGGTAATAACTACCTTTGGTGCAATCGCTTCTAGCTGGGCCTGCAAATACGGCAAAAAGGCTGTCTTTTCTTCTGGCAGCGGATCCCGATTGTTGGGCGGACGATATTTAACAATGTTAGTTATGTAAATATCCTGCCGGTTTAGCCCAATGCTGGCCAACATCTCGTCCAAAAATTTACCGGCCGCCCCTACAAAAGGCAGCCCCTTTAAATCTTCGTTTTTACCTGGCGCCTCGCCGATAAATACGATGTCAGCATCGGCATTGCCGTCTCCGAATACAAGTTGCGTGGCCGTTTTGGCCAAATCTGGGCAGACATTGTTTTTGGTTATGTCTGCCTTGATCTGATCAAGACGCGTTTGCTTAGTGCTTTTTGCCATTTTTCTTGGGTGCGAACCCGTCTACAAACAACTTAGCTGCAATCACCCCTGCTAGGATCAGCAGGCCGTATTGCTGCAAGCTGCCGGTATTTATGGCCCGTGAACCAATAATGTATGCAAATGCCAGCAGCAGCATAATCAACACCGACCTTGCAGCCTTATTGGTGTTCAAAATGTAGCCTGTAGTTTTCAAATTACCTTCCGGTCCCACCGTCTATCTTGTCTTTCATATCGTTCAATAGCCCCAGTATGTTATCTAATCTGTAGTGACTTTGCAGATACGCATTGGCCTCTTTGTTAGTTGTAAACTCTTGGGTGAAAGCCCGAACTTCTTCAGAAAATTGTTTTAGATGTTCTTCAGCTTCTTTGTCTAGAAAACGCCTAGATACATTGGTTTCAACGTCGGGAATTGACCCTGATTCCTCGGCTGCATCTTGGTGTAAGTATGCATCTGAAAAATATTTAATACGTGGGCATTCGTTGTCTGTGCTGCTCATTTTATTTCTTCCCTCCCGCTTCTCTACCAACGGCCTTCATGCTCAATTGCAGTCGTCCACGGTCGTCGATTGCTACCAATTTGACGTCCACACGATCGCCCTCATTAACCACGTCACTAGGTTTATCGATCCGTTCTTCTTTCATTTCGCTAACGTGCACCAGGCCTTCTTTGCCGGGCAGTATCTCTACAAAAGCACCAAAGTCTAATACGCTAACGACCCTGCAGTCGGTGTAGATTCTGCCCACTTCTGGTTCGGCCACGATGTTCTGGATCCACTCCCTAGCGGCATCGATAGACTTACCATCTGGGCTAGCAATCATCACTGTACCATCGTCTTTGATATCTATCTGGGCACCGGTCTCGGCTGTGATGCGCTGGATGGTCTCGCCACCCTTACCAATCACCTCACGGATCTTTTCTGGGTTAATCTGGATAGCCTCTACGCGTGGTGCGTAAGGACTCATCTCTTTGCGGGGGCCAGCCAGCGTAGTCAGCATGTGCTCCAAAATGTGAGCCCGACCCTGTTTGCCCTGCATCAGAGCCTTTTTCAGTACATCAGCACTCAGTCCATGAACCTTCATGTCCATCTGTAAAGCCGTGATACCCTTACTGGTACCAGTCACCTTAAAGTCCATGTCGCCGGCAAAATCCTCGGCATCGGCGATGTCACTAAGTACCACCACTTTGCTGCCCTCTACCATCAGACCCATGGCGATACCGCTAACTGGGGCCTTTAGGGGCACACCAGCGTCCATAAGTGCCAAGCAACTACTACAAGTGGCTGCCATACTGGTACTGCCGTGCTGGCTCATGATCTCTGTAGCACTACGGATAGAATACGGAAAGTCAGCTTCGTCTGGCAAAACAGCCGTTAGAGCCCTCTCTGCCAGGTAGCCGTGACCGATTTCTCGGCGGCCTGGGCCACCTAAGCGACGAACTTCGCCAACTGTATAACCAGGGGCGTTGTAATGGTGGAAGTAACGACGTTCACCTTCGCGCTCCATGGTGTCTACCATCTGGGAATAAGACAACGGCGCCAAAGTCACTATGTTCAGGGCCTGAGTCATGCCGCGGGTAAACAAGCTAGAACCATGGGTTCTGGGTAGTAAACCTACTTCGCTACTCAGTTGACGTACTTCTTCTGGCTTGCGACCATCTGGGCGTAGCCCCTTTTCTAGGATCCCTTTACGGACGTCTTTGTTGGTAGCTAGGCCAAAGGCCTCTTCGTAATCATTGGCGACTGCCGCAAACTCGTCTTCACCCAGCTTGTCGCTGAAATGAGCAATTAAGTCTTGGCGGATTTGGTGCATCTTTTCTTGACGTTCGGGGTATGGGCCACGAAGTTTGTCGCCCAGTTTGCCATCTAGCCATTTGTCTACCTCTGTTTGAATATCTTTGCTAGGCAGGCTTAGTTCGTATTCCTGAGCCGTCACACCAACTTTTTCGGCTAGTTCGTTCTGCAATTTGATAGCTGGCTGGATGATCTTGTAAGCGTATTCTAATGCCTCGGCTACTTGATCCTCGGTGACTTCACTAGCACCGGCTTCTACCATCATAATGCCGTCTTTGGTGCCAGCTACTACTAGGTCTAGCTGGCCTTCGTCTAGTTCAGCAGGCGTGGCAAAAGCCTTGGGCTTGCCTTCTACCAAACCTACGCGTACACCGGCCACAGGGCCGTCAAATGGTGCACCGGTCAGCATAAAGGCCGCACTCAAAGCAATCATTGCCACCGCGTCTGGGCGGAAATCTGGATCCATGCTCAGTACAGTAGCCACACCCTGTACCTCGTGCCGGTAGCCTTTGGGCCACAGTGGGCGAATAGGTCGGTCGATCAGTCGGCCAATCAGCACAGCGTCGTCGCTAGGGCGACCTTCGCGCTTGATAAACCTACTACCGCTAATTTTGCCAGCGGCGTACATTTTTTCTTCGTAATCAATACTCAGCGGAAAGTAGTCAAAGCCTTTCATCGGCTTGCCGCTCACACCGGCTGTAGCCAATATTACGGTGTCGCCGTAGCGGGCCATAACGGCCGCACTGGCTCGGAATCCTACACGGTTGACCTCTAGAGTGAGCTCGCGCCCACAAAAGTCAGTTTTTACAGTTATTATTTTCTTGCCAAAAGGGTTAATGGTTGATCCCATTTAGGAAGTTCCTTTCTGTCTAAGGCCTTTCGTCGTAGAGTGCAAATATATGATTCCTTGTGCGTTAATCATGAACATATATCTGGTCTCTAGGACGAAAGCTTACTTTTAGTTAATGTGCACAAGTTTACCCGTCCATCCGTTAGGATTGGCGGGCTATCTATGCAGATTACTTTCTAAGACCCAGGGTCTTGATAGTTTCTAGGTAAGCCTGGCCATCTTGTTCGGCCAAGTACTTGAGTAACTTCTTACGCTTGCCAACCATCTGCAGTAGTCCGCGGCGAGCCATAAAGTCGTGTTTGTTGACCTTTAGGTGTTCGGTGACTTCTTTGATGCGCTCAGTCAAAATAGCCGCCTGCACAGCAGGCGAACCAGTATCGTTCTTGGCCGTTGCCACAGTGGCAATCACATCCTTTTTCTTCTCACTTGTTATCATATGTCAGCCCCATTCTAGCACGACCCTATCTGTTAATCAAGTACCTTTAGGTGATTGTGGATCACTTCTGTCGAAAGTTCTTTCGGCTCCAAGGCAGGACCGATATCAAATTGGCCTACTTTGGTACGACGGAGGTCGCTCATGTAGGCACCAGTACCTAGCTTTTTGCCAATGTCTTCTACCAAAGTTCTGATATAAGTACCGCTACTGACCTCTGTTACAAACTTAACTTCTGGATATTTATATTCAGTCAATACAATAGAGTAGATCTTGACTGGGCGCGGTTCAATTTTGACCTCTTTGCCAGCCCTAGCTAATTTATAAGCCCGCTGGCCGTTCACCTTTATGGCCGAAAAAGCCGGTGGCGTTTGCATAATATCACCCACAAACTGGGCTAATGAGTGCTCGACCTCTTCTTGGGCAGGCTGTTTGGTGCTAACTGGATGCTTTTCGCCCTCGTTATCCCCAGTAGTGCTGGTTTGCCCCAAGGTCATGGTGACTTCATAGGTTTTATCTAGTTTGGTTAGCTCGGTGGCCTTTTTGGTATAACTGCCGACTAAAATCACTAGTAAACCCGTGGCCAAGGGATCTAGAGTGCCAGTGTGCCCTACTTTGGGCTTGTTCACACCGCCAGCCCTCAAAACTCCACGCACCTTGGCCACCACGTCGAACGACGTCCAGCCCCGTGGCTTATCTATCAGTAATAATCCATCCATATCTGCTGGATCATATCACAGCTACATACGACTACATGTTTTGGTTGTCACCAAAAGGCAAGATTGGTGGCGGTACTGGTGGTGGAGCCGTGGGGTTATCTAACGGACTGGCTGTAGCATCTATAGGCGGTGTTTTGGGAATCAAGCTATCCGGCAGTGGCATGTCACCTATCTGTTCCGTGGGAGTCAACGGTACTTGGTCTCCAACTGGCGGTGCCAAAGCATCAAATGATGGCGGCGTAGCCGTAGCCAACTGATCGACTGCTTGGCGGGCTTGATCTAGCATGTTGGGCCCAGAGCTGTTCGGTGCTGGTTCTAGTGATGGTGCCGAAGGATTATCGAGGTGTGGGCTATCAACTGTTTGTTCTAACTGAGTCAAGGTCTCGTTTTCAGCATTCAGTGGGGGTAGAGGCTGTCCAAATACAGGCGGCAAGCTAGTTGCTGGACCATCCGTAAGCGTAGGCAGTGGCGAGATCGCAGGCTCTGGTATCGGTGCTGTCAAATCAAAACCAGTGGGCATGGGCTTGAATGTATCCGATGCATCTGGAGGCTCGGGCTTAGTCTCAGGCACTGGGGTTGGGGTCAGAGATGGCAGTTCATCTAGTTTGGGAGGCTCTGGCAAATCTACTTTGGGCTGGAGTACACCATGTTCGTCTATGTGGATGTCGTCGTGTTTAGTATCTACTGGAGGATGAGTCACGGGTTCTACAACCTCGTCTAGTTTGGGCAAATCCTCGACGGGCTTAATGGGGTCGTCATGATGATCTATCTCGACTTCGGCATCTGGTTTTGCGGGTTCTTCTGGCTTTTCTGGCTTTTCTGGTTTGGGTTCTGGGGCAGACTTCACTGGTTTAGACTTGGCTGGCTCACTGACTGGACCAGCATGTGCATCACCAGACTCTTTTAGCTCACTGGCTACCAGTTGTTGGTTAGCGCCAGCCGACATCAACCTGGCACTCAAAGACATAGTTACAGAGGTAGTCAGGTTATTACTGAACCGCTTGGTCTCGGCTACTATACCGGTCATCAGGGCGGTAGCAATCTGGGCATCAACTAATTCTGACTTCATGGTTTCGGCTAGCGATGTCACCATCTCGCACAAGCTACTAGATTTTTCGTCCTGCCAGTTAACGGCACCGATATCAGTAGTCCCCTTGGTGTTCACAGCCACCACGGTGGCATCGTGCAAAATCCGGCCATGGGCCGTGATGGCTTGGTCTAGTTCGTCCTTTTTCTGCACACCCAAAGCCATAACCATATCAACATTGAAATCGCCCTGGCTAAACTCTAGATCCTTGTCGGTGATAGAGGTGCGGTAAGGAGTTATAAATATCTTGACCAGCTTGTCTTCTACCTTGTAGCGCAGCTTGTCGGCCTTGGCTTTGTCCAGGGCGATGATGAAATCCCGCAAACTATCTGTAGTTTGTTCTAGGGTTTCCTCTGGTTTCAAAAACTCTATGGTCGACGGTATCTGCCCACTAAACACAGCCGTGCCATGTTTGCCCATTTTGTTCAGCAACAATGTCAGGCCAATACAAGCCGCTAACTGGTCTACAGACGGATTGTTACTAACCGTCACCAATACATTATTGGCCGTAGCCAGATGGTCTATGATCTGTTGTTTTGGGCTGCTAGCTACAGGTTGTTGATCCATTTTTTTTTGTTTTAGCCTTTTATACTTGTCAGACTACCATAAAAGCATAAGCCTGTCCACCTCTAAAACCTAACCCTTGCTGGCGTGGCTGTTTGGGGATTTACCCTGTAGTGAGTCTTTGCTGGCAGTTACCAGGGGTAACTGCGGATGTCTTTGCTAGTGCAAAGACAAGCAAAGATCTACTACCGGGTTTACAAACTCCCCTGTTAGTAGTATATTAACCCCTAAGCATTTTAGTAATAATTAAAGGTCAGGATATTCATGCCCATCATCAAATCTGCTAAGAAACGTGTCCGCATAGCCAACCGCGCTACTGCTAGGAACGTCAAAACCAAGCGTAACTTGCGTACTGCTATCAAATCATTTGGTGCAGCACTTGGTTCTACCAAAGCTGCCGATGCCCAAAAGCAAGCCCAAAGCGCCCTAGACAAGGCTGGCAAAAAGAACATCATGCACAAGAACAAAGTTGCCCGCAAACAGCGTCAACTAGCTGCTCAGGCCAAGGCTGCAGGTGTCAAAATCACCGGTAAAAAAGCCGCTGCTAAGCCAGTAGCCAAGAAACCTTTACCCACACAAACTTCTAAGAAAGAAGTTTCGGCGGGCAAGGCTAAAAAAGCTCCCGCCAAGAAACCTGCTGCTAAGAAGTAACTTAGTCAGTCAAATTAACTATAAAGTTCTGCAGGGCGTCGTCGGCGTCGATAGGCTTAGACTTTAGGTCGATATCTAGTTTTAGGGCCATGCCTACTAGCTGTTTTACTCTGGCACCCCCGATACGCTGTAAAATATCGCGACTTTTGCCGACCACAAACGGGCTGATACCCGCTTGCTTAGCTAGCTCGTTATCTGACAAATCCTTGCCGGTGGCCACCAGGGCCAGAATGTGTAATTGCCAGGCGATCATGCCTAGTATCAGCTGTGGTTCCACCCGCTGACGCCGCTGTTCGTCGTACAAACCCAGTGCTCTTTTGACATTGCCAGCAAAGGCTGCATCTAACAGGTTGAATACGGTACTCTGGGGAGCTTCCTCGGTCATTAAATCTATGCTTTCCCGACTGATCTGCGGGTTGTAAGCCAATAGTTTTTGTAGCTCGCTATACAGTTGCTGCTGATTGATACTAACTCGCCGGGTCAGATAGCGGGCGTCGCCCAAACTTATGTTGCCATCTTGGTTCTTGGCCACATCCACCAGCCATCGAGCCAAGTCCTCGCCCTCTTGATGATTAAACTCTTGGTAATCAGTCAGCTTCTTTAGGTCTTTGGCGTAAACCGACCTTTTGTCTAGGTGCGGCTCCACAATGATGACATCAGTGGTATCCGGCACCCGATCAATGATTATTTGGAATGATTGGGCAAAGTCTTTCTGGGTCGATGGCTCGGTTAGAATTACCAGTTTTTTGCTGGTTAAAAATGGCAAGCTTTCCATGGCCTCTACCATGTGCGGTGTGTCCGCATCTTGCCCATCTAGCCGCTCTACAGCTAGATCGGAGTTTTTGGCAATGAAATCAGCTGACATTTCCGACAGCTTCTGACCCAGCAAAAAGGTATTTTTACCAGTGATAGTAGTAATCATTTAGCTAGCCTCTGGCACTTAGGGCAGATGTGTGTGCCCCGCCCTGCAGAGCGCATTTTTACTATGGTTGTAGCGCATCTGGGGCATGGTTTGCCATCTCTTCTAAACACGTTGGCAAAGGCTAAATAGCTACCTTTTTTGCCCTCTGCATCTACATAGTTCTTATCTGTTGAACCACCCTTTTCTATGCTCAGTAGTAGGATCTGCTTTAGTTGTATAAATAATGTGTTCAATCTGCTAGTGCTTACGTTTTTTACTTTGCTATCCGGATGAATCCTTGCCCCCCACAAGCTCTCGTCTGCGTAGATATTACCTACACCGGCTATGACAGTTTGGTCTAGCAATACTGCCTTAATGCCAGAATTTTTGCGCCGCATTAATTGGTTCCCAAAGTCTTTGGCTGTGAACTCATCACTTAGTGGTTCTGGACCTAGTTTTTTAAAAAAATCGATATTAGACACCGCGGCTGTGGGCAGTAACCTGACCCAACCAAACTTACGCTGATCGTTAAAGAACAGCTCGCTGCTGTCTTTAAAAGTAAACTTCACATGTGTTGATTTGTCGGGTAACTTACCGACCAAGCTGTCATTGGGGTGCCCTGCCCCCCAGCGTTCTTCATCATCGAGCTGATCAGTCGAACCAGTAGACTGATTAGCTCGACTGGTGGCAATCTTTTGGCTTACTGGCTGCGCTGCTCGCTTCAACGTACCACTTGTACGCCTTGTTCCGCTGCTCGCCGCTGCACCAAAATCTTGCTCACCTGAAGAAGCGCTGGTTTGCTTATTGGATATGAATACTAGCTGGCCAGTCATCTTTAGATGTATGACCAGGCTGTACTTGGTGTCTAGCTCTATCAATAACACCTTGGCACGGCGCTGAACACCCACAACCTTGGAGCCTATCAAGAACTGTTTTACATCAGCTACCGCATTTGGAAAGCTTTTGGGCCAATCATGCCAAACATCGGCCACCACTCGCCCAACTATCAATCTTGATAGCCCCCGTTTGACAGTCTCGACTTCTGGTAGTTCTGGCAAAACATCCTCCTATTAAACGCAAACCTTAGTATAGTTGCCAATCAGGCCAAAGAGTAGTGTAAATGATACACTAGCCACTATGGATTCCATTGCCGACTTAGTAGACCCTACCCGCTTTCACCAGCCAGATGAGCTATCTGTGATCAAGGCATTTATAAAAGACACCTACGCCAGTGATTGCCAGCTGACGGCTAACGAACATCAAATAGCCATTACCGTACCTGGTGCTGCCTTGGCTGGAACCCTGCGCTTTGACCTACCCCAACTAAAAGAAACCTTGCAGACAAACAAAAAGCTAATTATCCGGATCGGCCATTAACTACAACTCTACGGGGTTGGCGATGGTGTCGTAGTCAGGAATCTGGGTCTGGAACAGTTGATTGATAACCCCGCTATTGGTACCCAGATTGCCCTGGCGAGAACTACATTCAGTGGCCCAGCTATCAATAACATTGCTCTTGCCGTCATTTAACTGGTACAAGTAAGTGCTGCCTGCTGGGCAAGCACCCCTAGAATCACTAACTGTGCTGGTCCTCTTTAGCTTGAACCCAGCTTGGTCCAAGGCAGCCAAAAAGTATTGGTAGGCAGTGTCGTTATTACTGTAGCTTTTAGACTTAATTACGTCTTGGTCATAGCCAGCCAACACCTGGATAGTGCGTTTGCCTTCATCTACAGTTATCCGTATGCCACGCCGTTCGTGATCGCCTACTAGACGGCCTTGGGTGGTAAAGGTTACCCGACTATCGGGGGTAGCTAGATCAACCAGTTTGGTAGATATGTTGGATTTAGTTTGGCTAGAGCCACCATTGCCACCACTGACTATCAAAACAATAGCCAAAACAGCCACAAATATAACTGCCAAAACACCAAGAACGTATTTCATTAATAATATACTACAACATTAACCGTACTATTGCAATGATTTTAACACCGTAGCGCTAAAAGTTTTATCGGTGTCATAATATTCCGACCAATGCGCATTGTAGTAGTCATACATCCGGCCAATCAGATCGTGATCTACCTCTGCCAACCCCAGATCCTTGGCAACTTGCCTGACACGGGCTTCCGCCACAGTGGCTTGGGCCTGGCTGGTTACAACTTTTTCTAGCTCTACCATGTAACCATAACCAGCCGAAAATTGAATTTCTATGGTGATATCTAGAAATTTATAGACGTCTTTGTAGCCCGACCATTTGGCCAATACCACTAGTCCGGAGTCCACCAGGGCTTGATCCAGCTCTTCTATTTTGACGTCAACAACCACCTCAAGTTCCAATCGACTACTGCCATGAATTGCATCTCCACCAGCTGGTACACCCTTAGCTATTAGCAAAACTTGGTCATTTTTGCATCTGGTGCGCATAGATATAACTTCAGATTGGTCAATAACATCATTCAGTCTGATCAGGTCTGGACCTCTCAAAAATTTAGTACCTACTGCCTGCAAATACTGTGTGTTATCGCAGTCAAAGTAGTGATTGCGCAGCTCATTACGCACCAAATATTTGCAGCTCGGGTCTAAATTTTTCATACGATCCACTAGCCGATCAACTTCTAGCTTGCCGGGTATCAGGCATTTAATCTCTACTTCGTACTGCATGGTTATTTGCTAACCTCACCCTTGACTAGGTCCATAACTACTTTGTCACCGTCTTTTAACACCTTGGTCCCATGATGAGTACCGACTATACAAGGCAGATTTAGTTCTCTGGCTACTATAGCAGCGTGAGACATCATGCCACCGTGGTCCGTTATCAGGGCTCTGGCTGTTCGCATTAGCGGTACGTAGCTAGGGCTAGTCGCAGTAACTACCAATATACGATCGTTCGGCACATTGTCTGTTGGGCTATGTACCACATGCACTTTGCCATTCGCAAAATGGTGGTTGCCATTACAGGCCACGACTCCCGAAACCACAGAATTAGAGCTCTTGAAGTTAATATAACGTTCCCATAGTTCTTCGGTAGCTCGTTCATTAAGTAAAGTAACTTTGCCCTTATCAAACAGCCAGCCATACTCAATCTTGCCAGCCGATTTGGTCATGTTTCTCCTAGTACGCATCATCCAGGCTTTACGCTCATCCATAAACTCAGCCAACTGTCGTACTAATGTGAGTGCCTTTAGCTCATCTGATTTGAGCCCAAACTTCTTAGCTAACTCACCACGATCCTTACGTTTGTCTTGGCCGCTACTAGGGTTTTCCTTTAACATTTCCAAGCGGTCAGTGAAATATTGTCTGGCTTTATTCGCCACTCCTCGATAACCGTCATCAATCCAGGGATATTTACTAGCCATAGTAGCTGGGTCGGCTGATTCCACCAGTTCTTGGTCAATCTTAGCTATAAAGGTAAGTTCGTCGGGCACCGTAAAAGCGTCCCATATTTCTTGACGCATCTTAGATTCAAAACGCAGTAACTGATGAGTAATTGATCTTTCAGCCCCGTAGAGTGCGAACTCTGCAAACAAAGTAGGCTTCCAGCCTTTTACCAACTCAGGCCCGTCAGCATTTTCTAATTGTCGCACCACTTTCCGCCACTCTTCCAGGTCATTATCAAACCTATCACGGACTTGATATGACATAAACATATCAGCAGTAAATTTACTGAAAGCTTTAGCGTTGCTAAGCCAAACCATCTTCTTGTCACGAAACATCACCAAGCTTTTTGGTGGATTTGGCATTTTAGGGTCGCCGGCTAGAGATGTTAAGTATTTTTCCTCTGCCTCCATAAAGTCACTCATATACAAGGTAGTCGCACGCGATGGTCCCCAGTAAAATAACTCATCTGGTTCACCTAAGGCTGTGGCCGGAGCTCTGGCCTCCATACTGGTTATGGGGCGCGACTGGACTATGTATAGCTCGCCCCCTTCAAAAGCAAACTCGATATCCTGGGGCTTACCGTAGTAAGTCTCTATTTGTTTGGCTTTGTCTAGCAAGTCCTTGAGCTGTTTAGCAGCTAATACCTCGCCCGCTTCTGTAACCTTAATCTCTTGGTTTTGACCAGCTTTATAAATCAGTTTTTTGGCTTGGTGATGTTTGGAGCTTTCTACGACTTTGCCAGATTTCTTATCCATCACGTAACTGGCTGGTGTAACTACTCCCTGCACCAGTAATTCGCCCAAGCCAAATACTGCTTCAATCACGCACTGGTCCAAGTTTTCGGATATGGGGTTGGCCGTAAACATCACACCTGCAGTATCACTATTAACCATAGCCTGCACCACCACAGCTACTGCTTGTTTACTCTTGGAAATCTTGTGGTCTTTGGCATAACTTTGAGCACGGTTAGATAGGATCGATTGCCAACAATACTCCACTGCATCTAATAATCCGTCCCGAGTGACGTTTAGAGCTGTGTCCAGCTGGCCGGCCCACGAAGCATCCCCAGAATCTTCAGCTACAGCCGAAGACCGCACTGCTACGCGTTTGGCGCCTAGTTCATCAAAGGCTTTTAGTAGATCTGACTTTAGAGATTTCAAACTACCTTGTTTATAAGCATCCGTGGTTATTACAAAGCCGCTGGGCACTGGTAAACCAGCCTTTAACATCTCACCTAGCGATGCCGCTTTGCCACCCACCAAACTCAGCTGTTTGTAGCCAACCTCGTTTAGAGGCAACAGGTAGCTTATTGCTGAACTAGCCATTGGAGTAGGATTAAGGCGATTCGCTCTTCTTGCATTTGGCCATTCAGGATCATGCCCTGAGCTTCTTCGTAGCTAACCCAATTGTCAGCCTCTATTTGTTCGCCCTCTTCTAGCTGCTGACCCTTAGCATGCGGTTGCCATTTGGTAACTTCAAACACGTACAGATCCCACTCGACTGTGGCACCCAAAGTCGACTTCTTGTAAAACTTGACTTCGCCAATGTCTACGCCAGCTTCTTCGGCACCCTCGCCTTTGGCTTTGGACTGGGCGGCCTCCATGATATCGCCATCAGACTTACGAAATTCGTCATATTCTTCTAACTTGTCGAATACTTTGCCGCCTGGTAATCGATAATCCCAGTCCCTCAGCTCGTTGCGGTATTCTTTGGTCAGTAGTATCTTGCGTTGTTCTTGATCCACAATGATCAAGCGTACACCCGGTGCCTGGCGAGCTATCTCGAACACCCGGCCGTCTGGCTGAGTTATTTGCTCGATCTCAAACAGCTTCCCGCGAAAAACTATATCTTGTTTGGGTTCTGCATCACTCATCTTGATTCAATCATAGCAGACGGACTCACCGAATGTATGTGATGGCCAACATAACTAGCGGCATAGAAGCTATATAAACAACTTCGTAGATCAGGAAGTTATCTTGCATTTTGGGTCTGCGCAAATATAAATAGCCGATCCAGCCATCGATGATCAAAAAAATTAGGGCTACTGTGCGAGCAAACAGTCCAACACTAGATTGCAACACAATTAGCGCTAGTAACGGCAAAAACAGAGCCGCAACACCATAAGCCGCGCGACGATGAACAATATATGCCCAGCCTTTGGTCTCCGGGACAAGGCCGGACAGCCAGTGGCAAGCTATGGCTAGCCCCAGCAATGCACCAAAAACAAATGGCATATTAAATGTGGGTACCAACCATTTGTAGCCAAATAACAGATATAATATGCTCTCTAGTGATATAGCTACAGCAAACATGTAGTAGGCCCGTTTTTCGCTGGCCGCATGGTGACTAAACGATGAGTGTCTACCGATCCGCCATCTGTGTGCCATATAAATAGCCGTTGGCCAAAACGCCAACACAGCCAACACTACAAAGTGCTTATAAACACTGTTGCTCATCTTGATTCAATGATAACACCGCAACTAGGTCTTTAATCTGGAACCGTCGGCTTCGTCTTCTATTTCGTGGCCTAGAATTTCTTCTATCAAATCTTCGATAGTCACAACCCCCACGATTTTATCGTCTTTTTCGACAGCCAGCAGATGTGAATGACTGCCAATAAACACCCGAAACAGCGTATCTAGCGCCGTCATGCTGCCCACCATAGCCGAGGGACGCACAAATTTACTAACTGGCCGGGCTTTTTCGTCAAAATCTATATCTATTAGGTCCTTTAGTAACAGTACGCCCTTACTCTCTGTCAGTTCCTTATTAAATACGGGCACCCGACTGTAGTTTTGGGCCTTTAGCTCGTCTATTCGGTCGGCATCTATCATGGTGTTCTGAGGTAGCCAGTACAGATTACTTATTGGCGTCATGATGTCGCGCACCCGTTTGTGGCTCATTGTCAGTACGCTACGCATAATTTCTACTTCGTCTTCGTCTAGGTCGCTATCTTTGTGGCCCAAATGGTCACTGATGATAAACCCCAGATCTTGGCGGGTGTGCAACTTCATATCCTCGTGACCAAACAGCTTGTCTAGTAGCAGTTGCAAGGGCTTGGCAATGGGATAGGTCAGCATGATCATGCCCTTTAGCAACGGCACAAATACGGCCGTGATTTCTAGCGAGTTTTTTATGAACAGAGCCTGCGGAATTATCTCGCCAAACACCACAATTAACAGTGTGCTGGCTATGCCGGCAATCAAGCCATTAAAGCGGTGCTCCAGCACCAGTGAAGTAGCAGATATTACAGCCACGTTACTGAGCAAAATGCTGGCAAGGGTTAGGTGGCTGTTTTTGCGCAGTGGCAATATACGAGCAGCTTGGGTGTGCCCGACCTTTACCTTGCGCTCTAGCTCGCCGATATCTAGTGACATCAAGGATAGGTTTAGGCCAGAGCAAACCGCCGACATCCCCACAAATATAAAGATAGTAATAATAAGTTCAAATGCGCCCATTTAATATAGGTTAATCATAACACTTGTAGATACTCACCTAGTTGCTTGGGGTTACGAAAAACAAAAATGTGCCTTTGTTAACTATCCTCTAACCCACTCAATACTAATCTTCGTAGTTTCTAGCTATCTTTGTCCTTTACTCTATTGTAGAAGAACTCGTATCCATCATCGCTTTTTTTGAACACAGAAAAAGCCAAGTCACTATCATTTGTTTTCAAATCTTCTGCGAATACAACTTTGTCTTGCCAATCCTCTAGGGAAGACACATCACTGTTAGCCGTGGACGAATTCATGGCCCCGACTAGCCCTTTCTTGATGTTTTGCTTGTCTTTAGCACTTAGGTACTCAAGTTTTTTGTCTATGTCATCGCCTGGGTTGATATAAAAGTTGGTGGCCCAGTAACCATCTCCTTTCGGCCTTTCTACCTCTGCCAACGTAACACTATAAACACCATCGCCGTAAGGCGTGCTGTAAGCTTCTTTATCATATGAGATTGGCCAGAAATCAATTAGCTTGCCCCCATGCCAAGCTTCAATTTGTTTCTGGGCTTCTTTATGGTCTTTCATATAGTCAAACTCGCAAAGTACAAAATAATGATCTTGGTCATCCCTGGCCGTTGTTCTAAACAAAAGCATAAACAGGTCGGGGGTCAGAGCTTCGTACTTTATCGGTGTGACGTGGTCAGACATGCCAGGCGCAAAGGTGTCCAGCATATCTTCTAAATTGTCTCTATCAAGAATCTGAAAATTACTCATAGTTCGCCCCAGTTTACGCCCGTGGTGGTGTCTACGTCTAGCCTTACCGGTAGTTTGTAGATGTTTTCCATGGTTTCTTTTAGCAAGGTGGCTATCTTTTGGGCATCTTCCTTGGGGCATTCCAGGATCAGACTATCGTGGATTTGGAGCAGTTGTTTGCAATCTGTGCCCTGTAGTTTGTTTTGCACGGCAATCATGGCCATTTTCATCAGGTCGGCCTCGGTCCCCTGGATGGGCATGTTGATAGCCGCCCGCTCGGCTGCTTGGCGCACCACAAAGTTAGATGAATGCACATCTGGTGTAGGCCGACGGCGGCCAAACAGCGTCTCTACATAACCATCTTTGTGGGCCTGATCTTTTAGCTTACCCATGTAGTCCAGCAGTGGCTTGCGCAGCTCGAAATATTTGTCGATAAACTGCTTGGCGGCTACAAACGTCATGCCGGTAGCAATACTGAGCCCATGGGGACTCATGCCATACAGCACGCCAAAGTTGATTACCTTGGCATCGCGGCGCATCTGTTTGGTGACTTCGTCTGGTTCGCGTCCATAAATCTGGGCCGCCGTAGCAGTGTGTACATCAGCACCGTTGTTGAACATGTCTACAAGCTCATGATCTTCGGCCAAATAGGCTGCTAGGCGCAGTTCAAACTGGTTGTAGTCGGCACTGACCAGCGCTTTGCCGGGGCTAGCCACAAAGGCGGTGCGTATTTGTTTGCCCAGTTCGGTGCGCACTGGGATGTTTTGCAGATTTGGATCATTACTACTCAACCGGCCGGTGGGGGCCACATTAGTGGCGTAGGTAGTGTGAACACGCCCCTGTTCATCTACTTGTTTAGGCAGAGTGTCCACATAAGTGTTCTTGAGCTTGGTGTATTCCCGGTACTGGGTGATCAGGTCAATAATGGGGTGCGTGCCGCGCAGTTTGTCCAGTTCGCTAGCCGCGGTGCTGTAGCCAGTCTTGCCCTTTTTGATTTTGCTGTCTTTGGCCAAGTCTAGTTTGACGTACAAAACCTCGGCCAGCTGGGCGGGGCTGCTAATGTTGAATTCTTGGTTAGCGTGGCCGTAAATTTGTTGTTCAATGTCACTGATTTGATCTGTTAGCTGCTCGCTCATGATTTCTAGTTGGCCACTGTCTAGACGAATACCGGTGTGTTCCATGTCGGCTAGCACCGGGATAACTGGCCACTCTACCTCTGTCGCCAGCTTGGCAACCTTTGGCATGGACTTGAGCCCCTCTAGCTGGTGGTTATAAAGCGACTGGATGATAGATATCACCTCGGCCTCGCGGCTGACAAGCTCGCCCTGAGTCAGATCTTCGAACCCAGCGCCGTCGTAACCTAAATCTGCCTGGGCCAGTTCGGTCAGGGTTTGTTCACGGCGCAGGCTGTTTATCAGAAAAACACCCATCAATATGTCGTGCCCCACTGGCGGCATGGGCGCACCGAATTCCAAAAA
Source organism: Saccharimonadales bacterium (SeqCode) (assembly GCA_038213615.1). Taxonomy (GTDB): domain Bacteria; phylum Patescibacteriota; class Saccharimonadia; order Saccharimonadales; family OMJO01; genus JBBQSV01. Next base: position 31,963 of record JBBQSV010000008.1, read on the forward strand.
TATCTGTAACGTCGACTTAACGTCGTGCCCAATTAGCGGGATGTCTTTTAGTGAAGTTAGGAACTTAACTACTTCGTCCCTGGCAATCTTGCCACTCAGGTCGACGGTATAGGTGGTTTTGCCGTCCGTACTAATGGCAAGTAGTAGTGGATCTTTACCGTGCTTACCAGCCGCCCGACTATGGATAAATAGCTGCTGGGCGCCCTGAACATCAATGTCTTTTAGACCCTGCACCGTGTTGACCTGTACGTCTTTGCCAACATGGCCTGGTACCGACACAATCTGGTTGCCGGCATCCGGCTCTATACGCATAACCTCTGGCAGTTGGCGCACTAGGCTACGAAATTCTAGCTGCTGCAGCAATTCATGAAGTTTAGCCGGGTCGCATTTACTACCATCTACCTCTTTTAAATTTAGCTTGATGGGGGCGTCTACCCAAATGGCACCCAGTTTTTTGCTCAAGTCAGCCAAGTCTTTGCCGGACTCTAATTTTTTGCGAACAGAATCTTTGATCAAAGCCAGGTTGTCGTACACACCGTCTAGGGTTTTGTAGTCTTTTAGTAGTTCAGTAGCCGTTTTTTCGCCAATGCCGGGCACGCCCGGGATGTTATCGCTACTATCGCCTTTTAGAGCCTTTAAATCCAAAAACTGCTCTGGTTTTAGCTGATACTTGGCTTCAAAACTCTCTGGGTGAAATAGCTCTATGTTGCTAAAGCCTTTTTTTAGCGCATACATGTGGGTGTGGCTATTAACCAATTGTAACATGTCTAGATCACTGCTAACTAGCATGGTTTCGATATCTTTAGCCTTGGCCTGGGTAGCCAGGGCGCCCATGATGTCGTCGGCCTCGTA